>JASJCU010000047.1 GCA_030065815.1 Gammaproteobacteria bacterium
CGGCACTTCTGGCGACACTGGTTCGGGCACGACGGTGTGGTCCTCGATCCCGCGCACCTCGACTACCTGCGGCTGCGGCTGCCCGACCACGCGCTGCACGAGGCGCGCGGCGGCGTGCCTTACCTGCCGTTCCTGCGTGCCCCCCACTACCGCTTCATCGGTCGCAAGGCCGACGCCGTCGTCGGCTGAATCGCCTGTCATCGTGCTGTCATTTGCATCGCAGGACGGCCGCGAATATATTCCAAAAAATGAATATAAGGCCAGCGGAGCTGTTTGCCGTCCTGTCACACGAGAGCCGATTGCGCTGCGTGTTGCTGCTGTTCGCGCGTGGTGAGCTGTGCGTCTGTGACCTGACGCAGGTGATCGGTGAGCCGCAGCCGAACATTTCGCGCCACCTCGGCCAGCTGCGTGCGCTCGGCCTGGTCACCGACCGGCGCGACGGCCAGTGGATCCATTACCGTCTCAATCCGCTGCTGCCCGACTGGGTCGAACGCGTGATCGAGGCCAGCGCCGACGCGGTACGCACGCAGCCGCCGTTCGTCGGCGACCGGCGCGCCGTGGCACGGCTGACCGGCGCCGCGACCAACCGCTGCCGCTGAGCATGGCGCCGCACCACGACACCGCGTCGGTGGCCGTGTTCACCGGGGCCAACAGGGGGAATCCAGGGACATGACGATCAGGGTGGGGATCAACGGCTTCGGCCGCATGGGGCGGCTCGGGCTGCGCGCCGGCTGGGCACGCGAGGGTTGCGAGTTCGTTCGCGTCAACGAAGTGGCGACCGACGCCGCTGGCTCGGCGCACCTGCTGCAGTTCGATTCGGTGCACGGCACCTGGTCCGTGCCCTGTACCGCGACCGGCGATCGGCTGCAGGTGGCCGACACGACGATCGCGTACAGCCGTGGCGACGGGATCGACGACGTCGACTGGGGCGATTGTGACATCGTTATCGAGGCGACCGGCCTTCACCACAAGACGCCGGCGCTGCTCGACGGCTATTTCTCGCAGGGCGTGCGCAAGGTCATCGTCGCGGCGCCCACCGAAGGCGCGTTGAACATCGTCTACGGCGTCAACGACGACCTCTACGATGCCGACCGCGATCACCTGTTGACCGCGGCGTCGTGCACGACCAACTGCCTCGCGCCGGTCGTCAAGGTGATGCACGAAGGGATCGGCATCCGCCATGGCAGCATGACGACGATCCACGACATCACGAACACCCAGACGATCGTCGACAAGGGTCACAAGGACCTGCGACGGGCGCGCGCCTGCGGCCAGTCGTTGATTCCGACGACGACCGGATCGGCCAGGGCGATCACCAAGATCTTCCCGGAACTCGAGGGCAAGCTGAACGGCCATGCCGTGCGCGTGCCGCTGTTGAACGCGTCGCTGACCGACTTCGTGTTCGAGGCCGAGCGCGCGGTCACGGTCGACGAGGTCAACGCCCTGCTGGCCGACGCGGCGGCCGGCGAGCTCAACGGCATTCTCGGCTACGAGGAACGCCCGCTGGTATCGGTCGACTATGTCAACGACCCGCGCTCGGCGGTGATCGATGCGCCGTCGACGATGGTCATCGATGGCACGCAGGTCAAGCTGTACGCGTGGTACGACAACGAGTGGGGCTACGTGAATCGTCTGATGGACCTGGTCGACAAGGTGGCCGCCGGGCTGCGTTCCTGAACGCCGGCGCGGCCGCTCCAGGGTCAACATCACGATGGTCTCGTCATTGCGTCACTACCTGGTCGTCACCGCCGGCTACTGGGCGTTCACGGTCACCGACGGCGCGATCCGCATGCTGGTGGTGCTGTACTTCCATCAGCTCGGCTACTCGCCGTTCGAAGTGGCGATGCTGTTCCTGTTCTACGAGTTCTTCGGCGTCGTCACCAACCTGGTCGGCGGCTGGCTGGGCGCACGCATCGGCCTCAACCTGACGATGCACATCGGCATGGCCATGCAGGTCGTCGCGCTGCTGCTGTTGACCGTCCCGGATGCCTGGTTGTCGGTGCCGTACGTGATGGCGGCCCAGGCATTGTCCGGTATCGCCAAGGACCTCAACAAGATGTCGGCGAAGGCGAGCGTCAAGGTGCTCGCCGGCGACGGCGGCGAGTCGCGGCTGTTCCGCTACGTAGCGGTCCTGACCGGGTCGAAGAACGCGTTGAAAGGCGCCGGCTTCTTCGTCGGTGCGGCGCTGCTCGATGCGATCGGATTTCGCGCGACATTGGCCAACCTCGCGGGCATGTTGTTCGTCGTGTTGCTGGTCACACTGGTGCTTCTGCCACGTGGTGTCGGCAAGATGGCGTCCAAGCCGAAGTTCACGCAGGTATTTTCGAAGCGGCCGGCGATCAACTGGCTGTCGGCGGCGCGATTCTTCCTGTTCGGCGCGCGCGACGTCTGGTTCGTCGTCGGCCTGCCGGTCTACCTGTACACCGTGCTCGGCTGGAGCTTCACCCAGGTCGGCAGCTTCTTCGCGCTGTGGGTGATCGGTTACGGCGTCGTGCAGGCCGGGGCTCCCGGGTTCGTCAGGCGCTCACACCGCGGCGCGGGACCGGGCGGCGGCACGGCGCGTGTCCTGGCGCTGGTGCTCGCGGTCGTGCCGGCCGCGATCGCGCTCGGCCTCGAACGCGGCGTCGAACCGCACTGGGTCGTCGTCGGCGGCCTGGTCGTGTTCGCCGTGGTCTTTGCGATCAACTCCGCGGTGCATTCGTATCTGATCCTGGCGTACGCGGACCACGACAAGGTGGCGATGAACGTCGGCTTCTACTACATGGCCAATGCCGGTGGCCGGCTGGCCGGCACCGTGCTGTCAGGCTGGGTCTACCAGACCCAGGGCCTGGTCGGCTGCCTGTGGTGGTCGGCGGCGTTCGTGCTGCTCGCCGCGTTGTTGTCGTGGCGCCTGCCAGACCCGCAAGCGGCGCATGCCGCCGTCTGACCCGCAAGTCGCGTGGGCCGAACGCCGCCAACGCGGTCAGTAGCCAGACAGGAACGTGGTCTCCATCCGTGTCGGTGCAGGGCCGCAAATGGCGCCTGCTGTCGGCGCCGTAGCGTTCGGGTTGCTGCGCTCTCTCGTTGGCCGAGGCCCGCTTGTCACCCGGGCCTTGCCGACGGCAATGACTCTCGTTGCAGGCCGGCGCCGTGACGGCTGCCGAGAGCGCAGGCTCGGCGAATGCAAAGGCAGCATACCGGCGCGCCGGCCGCCGCTCGCACCGTCCGGCGATTGCGACTAGTCTGAGGCCATGTCTTCGCTACTGCGCGTATTGCCGATCTGTGCCTGTGCGCTGTCGGCGCCAGCTATCGTCGCGACGGCGGCGGCCGCTTCGCCGGCCCATCTGTCGCCGGGCGATGCGCCAATGCCGGCAGTCAGCCGCATCGACTTCACCGCGGTCGTGCCGCTCGCTGCCGTGCAGCGGCACATGCGCAATGCCACGATCGCCGCGGTCCGCCGCTCGCCGCCGCAGCCGCTGAGCGAGAGCCAGGGTGATGTCAAGGTCACGGTAACGCCCACGGTCGATGCCGCCGGCCTCGACGTCGACGGGCTGCGCAACGGTTCGCTACGTGTCACGCTGCCGGTGCGTTTCCGCGTCGATGCCAGCATCACCGGCATCGCCCAGCACCTGGTGAACAAGGTGGGTTGCCGACGCCTGACCTTCCGCGTCAGCGCCGTGCTGGCGCCGCGGATATCGCAGGCCGGGTCGCTCGACTACGTGGTCGGGTCGGTGGACAACGACAACAAGGGCTACCCGTGCCGGATCGAGTCGAACGCGCTCGCCGATGTCGGCAAGGGCATCGGCGAGACCTTTGGCAGCGGCTTCGGCATCCTGCGCAAACCGGACTACAGCAAGGCGGTCAGGGAGGACATCTCGGCGCGCATCCAGCGCGGCCTGCGCGACACGGCGCGGCGCATGCTAAGCGCCCGGCTCGGCGACATCGCCACGCTGCTGCCCGACGCGAACGCCGTCGGGCGGCTGCTGCAGCGTCCGGCGATGTTCGGTCGGGCGATCTCGCTCGGTATCGATGCACCGCGCCTGCGGGTCACGGGCGTGTCGACCGTCGGGTGCGACGCCGCGACGATCGGCCGGGCGTTCGCGTTCGGCGTCGATGCACCGCGCCCACGTGGCACGGGCGTGCCGGCCGTCGCCTGTGACTACCGGGTGTCGGGCACGCTCGACGGTCGCCCGCGACTGGTCTTCGGCGACACCTGGGAGGTGCGTGGCGACAGCGCCGACATACCCGCCGCCGTCGCGCCCGGCTTCCGCCTGCCGGCGCGGCTGATGTTCCCGACCGACAGCGCGTTGCTGCCCGACGCGTCGCCACAGGTCGTGTCGGGCTGTGTCGGCGGCTTCCGCCTGCGCCGCGTGCCGGCGCGCGCCGATCTCGCGGTGCTGCAACGCTGCGAGGCCAGCGACCTGGGCAACGTGATCTGGCTGAGCGGTGCCGACAGCCCGCCCGCGGGTCGCGTGCACACCTTCGAGCGCAGCATGGCCAACGTGCTGCAGGACGTCGTCGACTGGCTGGCCGACCCGGCACTGTGGGCCGGTGTCGACGGCGCCGCCGCGCTGCACCGCGAGGTAGCCGCCATGCACCGCCGGCTGCTGGCGTTCCAGCAGGACACACGGCTGCCGGTCGACGATCGCGGCGCGATCCATTTCTCGGCGCTGTCGATCGACCTGCGCCGCGTCTGGGTGACCGACGAGGCGATCCTCGCCGACGTCGTGTTGAACGGCAACGCGCGCCTCGACATGCGCGTGGCGCTGTAGCTAACCGGTCGGTTCGGCGCTGCCGACCGGAATGCAGCGCAGGTCGGGATCGGTGGCCGGGTCGGGCAACTGGGCCAGGGTCTCGGTGACGTCGGCGATCAGGCTGCCGAATTCGCTGGTGCGCAGGTCCTCGATCTTCTGGTTGCCGGCGACGACCATGTCGACGACCCGGTTGCAGAACGCGAGGTACTGCGCGGCGCGGTCGTCCGCCAGGGTCTTCTGCCAGTACGAGTAGCCGGCCAGTACCGCAAAGAATGCCGTGGCCGCGAGCGCCAGCCGCCAGCGCAACGCCTCGCGGCGCGTCGCCTGGAAGCTTCGGGCCAGTGACTGCAGGGTCTGTGCGCTCGGTTCGGTCGCACGCTGTCCATCGGGTTCGCGGATATGGATGATGTCGCGCAGACGGTCGGCGAGCGGCGTGGTCCGCGTGTCGAGCTCGCCGAGCAGGTCGATCGCGATGACCGGACGCTGTGCCGCCCGTGCGGCGTCGACCTCCTGCAGCACCCAGTGCGACTCGAGCGCGGCCTCGCCGACGATGACGATCAGCTTGCTGCTGGCGCGCACGCGGCGCAGCGTCGCGGTGCTCAGGTCGTCACCGGCGACGTATACCTGCTTGTCGAGGAACGCCTGGAATCCGGCCCTGGCCAATTCGTCGTGCAGGCGCTCGGCGTACTGCGGCGCGTCGGCATGCGCGTAGGAGATGAAGAAGTCATAGCCGAGCACGCGATCGAAGATCCGTCCCGCGCGCAGGCCTTGTTTCGGCGCATCGTCAGGTACCGGGCTTGCGGCGGCCATGCGGCGTATCCTCCGATCGTGAACGCGCCGTGAAGCTTAGCGGTTTGCGCGGCGGGTTGCAGGCGACCGTGTGAGCAAGGTGCTGCAATTGGTGTCTAATGGGGTATCGCAGACAGCGCCGAACGACAGGTGGGCAGTGACCGGGACGACGATCGACAGTGAGGCCTGGCGGCAGCACGCGGGCCTGAACCGCCTGCAGTCGGTCGCGCTGTTGCTGTTCATGGCGGCGTTCCTCGGCCTGCTCGGCTGGCTGATATGGGGTGGTGCCGGCGTGCTGTGGTTGCTGTTCGTCGGCGCCGTCGCGGTCATGATGAATCCGGGGCTGTCTCCTCGCTGGGTCATGCGCATGTACGGCGCGCAACGCATCGATCGTGCCGCGGCGCCGGGGCTGTTGTCCGCGGTCGCGGCGCTGGCGCAGCGCGCCGGGCTGGCGGTCGCGCCGGCGCTGTACTACGTACCGAGTCGCATGCTCAATGCGTTCGCAGTCGGCGAGCCGGAGCGCTCGGCGGTCGCCTTGACCGACGGCCTGCTGCGGCAGCTCGACGACCGTGAACTGATCGGCGTACTGGCGCACGAGATCAGCCACATCCGCAGCAACGATCTGTGGGTCATGGGCCTGGCCGACATGTTCAGCCGCGCGACCAGCCTGTTGTCGTTGCTGGGCCAGTTTCTGCTGCTCGTCAATCTGCCGCTGATGCTGTTGTCGGCGCAGACCGTCAGCTGGTGGCTGATCCTGCTGCTGATCGTTGCGCCGTCGTTCGCGTCGCTGGCGCAGCTCGCGCTGTCGCGCACGCGCGAATACGATGCCGATCTCAACGCGGTCGCGCTGACCGGGGATCCGGATGGCCTGGCGCGCGCACTGCTGCGCATCGAGCGTGTCCAGGGTGGCTGGATGGAACGGGTCTTCTTGCCCGGCAAACGCGTGCCGGAGCCGTCGCTGCTGCGCACCCATCCCGAGACCGGCGATCGCGTCGATCGGCTGATGGCGCTGAAGTCGGCCGGGCCGGCGCACGGAGTCGGCCGGCTGCTCGACGACGACTACCGGGGAGCCTTCCCGGGGCGGCACGTGCGGCGTTCGCCGCGCTGGCACGTCACCGGCCTGTGGCATTGAGGGATCGACCGTCGGCCGCCGCCAGGCATGGCGGCGTGCCGGAAATGCCGCGCGATCGGCAGCGTTATGCCGCGAACGCGGCTAGAATGGAAGCGAAGATGCAGGAAAGACGTTTACATCCCCGTTTCCCGGTATCCTGGGCAGCGCGCCTCGGCCGCGGGGAGGGCGCGTGGTTCGACGCCGAAGCGAGCGATATCTCGATTGCCGGTCTCGGCCTGTCGGTGTCCCGCGATGCGGTGATCGCGCTCGCACAGGACGGCGGCCTGCTGACCCCCGGCGACACGATCGAGATCCGTTTCGTCGGGGGTGACGGCGGACCGCAGACACCGTTGGTCTACGAATGCTTGGTTCGCCAGGTCAGGCGCATCTCGCAGGATCGCTACGTCGTCGGTGGCCTGTTCGTCGCGATGGCCCGACAGCAGGAGCAGGCGCTGCTCGACGCGATAGCCGCGGTCCACAAACCACGTTCCTGACACCGCTCGGCCGCCGATCGCGGCGCTGTACGCTGCCGCGCGTGTCGCCTTCGCGGTCGGCGCTGCGTGACGTGCTCCCAGCCCAACACCACGGTGATTCGGTCGCGATGTCGCCGTCTGCATCGTCACCGGGCACGAGTCACAGCGGGCGGCGATTGCTATCCCGCCGATCACCGTCGGGCGCGTCGAATGCCCCCGCGGACCGCTGGTCGCCGTCGGATCGGATACCACAGCGGCCCCACGGAATTAGCGGGTCGACTCGCCGATGTCCTTGCACTACCGTTGCGGAATCGCCCGCACGATCGGCCAGTCATGACGACGATCGAGAGACCGAACTTGCGTTGCGCACGGCTCCAACCAAAAGACCGACGCAGGAGGGTCACGGTGACATCATTCTTGCCACGCTGGTCGCAGCGACGCATCGCTGTGCTTGTCGCGTTGATCTCGTTGACACTCGTGGCCTGCCAACCGGATACCACAGGCAACAACGCGGCGCAGTCGAGCCCGCCGCCGGCCGTTACCGTCGCGACGCCGGTGAAGAAAGAGGTCGTCGAGTGGGACGAGTACACGGCACGTATCGAGGCCGTCGAGGATGTCGAAGTCCGCGCCCGCGTCAGCGGCTACCTGGAGCGGGTAGCTTTCGAAGACGGTGCGGTCGTCGAAGAGGGTGACCTGCTGTTCATCATCGACCGCCGGCCGTTCGAGGCCGAATTGCGCGAGCGCGAGGCACAGGTCAGCCAGGCCCGCGCGGCGGCGACCAATGCGCGCACGCAGTTCGAGAGGGGCAGGCGCCTGCGCGACAGCAAGAGCATCTCCGAGGAGGAGTTCACGTTGCGCCGCACCGCGTCGCTGGCCGCCGAGGCCGACGTGCAGAGCGCGCAGGCCGCGCTCGAGGCCGCGCGTCTCAACCTCGAGTTCACCGAGGTACGCGCGCCGATCAGCGGCCGGATCAGCCGGCCATTCATTACGCAGGGCAACTTCGTCAGCGGCGGTACCGCGGGCGCCGACCTGCTGACGCGCATCGTGTCGCTCGATCCGATCCACGCCTATTTCGAGGCCAGTGAGCGCGCGTTCCTGAAGTACGTCCGGCTGTCCCAGTCCGGACAACGGCCGAGTTCGCGCGACGTCAAGAACCCGGTGTTCGTGCAGCTCGCCGACGAGGAGGGCTTCCCGCACCGCGGCCACATCGATTTCGTCGACAACCTGCTCGACCCCAACACCGGGACGATGACCGGACGGGCGCTGCTGCCGAATCCCGACGGCATCCTGACCCCGGGCCTGTTCGCACGCCTGCGCCTGCCGGGCAGCGGTGTGCAAGAGGCGCTGCTGGTTCCGGATGCGGCGATCGGCAGCGACCAGACCGAGAAGTACGTGGTCGTGATCGGCGACGACGACGCCGCGAGCTACCGCCGTGTCGAGATCGGTTCGATCGTGCATGGCCTGCGCCTCGTGCGCAGCGGCATCAGCGAGACCGACCGGGTCGTCATCGCCGGCCTGCAGCGCGCCACGCCCGGCCAGGTCGTCACACCCGAGGAAGGGACCGTCGATATCCAGCCCGAACCCCTGACGCCCGAGGATGCGCAGCCGGTCAGGGTCGTCGCCGAACGGGCCGGCGGCTGAAACTCGATGCGGTTCGCGCACTTCTTCATCGACCGGCCGATTTTCGCCGCCGTCCTGTCGGTCGCGATCATGGTCATCGGCGGCGTCGCGTTTTTCGCGCTGCCGGTCGCGCAGTATCCTGAGGTCACGCCGCCGACGATCGTCGTCGAGGCGAGCTACCCGGGTGCCAGCGCCGATGTCGTCGCGCGCACCGTCGCGACGCCCATCGAGGAGGAGCTCAACGGCGTCGAGGGCATGCTGTACATGAGCTCGCAGTCGACCAGCGACGGGCGCATGCAGCTGACCGTGACGTTCGGCATCGGCACCGACGTCGACGCGGCCCAGGTGCTGGTGCAGAACCGCGTGTCGATCGCCGAACCGCGGCTGCCGGAGGCCGTAAGGCGGCTCGGTGTCACGACCAAGAAGTCGTCACCGGACCTGATGATGGTCATCCATCTGGTCTCGCCGGACGGTCGCTACGATCAGACCTACATCAGTAACTACGCGACCTTGAACATCCGCGACGAGCTCGCACGCCTCGACGGTGTCGGTGATGCCCAGGTCTTTGGCGGCCGCGACTACAGCATGCGCGTGTGGCTGGACCCGAACCGCGTTGCCGCGTTCGGCATGACTGCCGGTGACATCGTCCAGGCGATGCGCGAGCACAACGTGCAGGTCGCCGCCGGCATCGTCGGCCAACCGCCGGTGCCGTCCAAGGGGGCCTTCCAGCTGACCGTCAACGCGCTCGGCCGGCTCGAGGATCCATCGCAGTTCGAAGAAATCGTCGTCAAGACGACAGCCGACGGTCGTGTCGTGCGCCTGCGCGATGTCGCGCGCGTCGAACTCGGTGCGCGCAGCTACGGCGTCAATGGTTACCTCGACGGCCAACCGGCACTGCCGATCCTGATCTTCCAGCGACCCGGGTCGAACGCCCTCGAGACCGATGCCGCGATCCAGCGCACGCTCGACGAGCTCGCACAGCGTTTCCCCGACGGTCTCGAGCACCAGATCATCTACAACCCGACCGATTTCGTGCGGGCGTCGCTGGACGCACTGCGGGTCACGATCGTCGAGGCCGTCGCGCTGGTCGTGTTCGTCGTCATCCTGTTCCTGCAGAAATGGCGCATCGCACTGATCCCACTGCTGGCGATACCGGTATCGCTGATCGGCACGTTCGCGATCATGTCGGCGTTCGGGTTCTCGCTGAACAACCTGTCGCTGTTCGGCCTGGTGCTCGCGATCGGCATCGTCGTCGACGACGCGATCGTCGTCGTCGAGAATGTCGAACGCAACCTCGCCGAGGGGCAGTCACCGCGCGATGCGGCCCGCAAGGCGATGGACGAGGTCGGAGGCGCGCTGATCGCGACCTCCCTGGTGCTGGTGGCCGTGTTCGTGCCGGTCGCATTCATCACAGGGCTGTCCGGGCAGTTCTACCAGCAGTTCGCGCTGACGATCGCCGTGGCCACGGTCATCTCGGCGTTCAATGCGCTGACACTGAGTCCGGCCCTCAGCGCGCTGCTACTCAAGGAAAACGACAAACCGCGTGACGGCATCCTCAACAAGCTGTTCGACAACACCATCGGGCTGTTCTTTCGCGGGTTCAACTTCGTGTTCGACGGCATCAGCAACGGCTACGGGCGCTTCGTCTGCGGCATCGTCAGGCGCGGTGGCATCGTCATGCTGCTCTACCTGGGCCTGGTTGCATTCACCGCCTACAGTTTCGATAAGCTGCCGACCGGCCTGATTCCGGACCAGGACCAGGGCTACCTTATTGTCGATGTACAGCTGCCGGACGGCGCCGCGATCGAGCGCACTGACGCCGTCGTGCGCGAGGTCATGGACAAGGTGCTCGACACGCCGGGTTTCGTGCATGCGGTCGGCTTCTCCGGCTTCTCCGGCGCGACCTTCAGCAACAACAGCAAGTCGGGGGCCGTGTTTGCCGTGCTGGCGCCGTTCGAGGAACGCGTCGACGGTCCATCGGCGTTCGTTGCCGCCGGTACCCTGCAGCAGAGTCTGTCGGGTATCAAGGAAGCACGGATACTGGCGATACCGCCGCCGCCGGTGCGTGGTCTGGGTACCGCGGGCGGATTGAAGATGATGATCCAGGACCGTGCCGACCTCGGCTACGAGGTGTTGCAGGACAATACCCAGGCGATACTCGGCAAGGTATTCCCGGACCCGAACCTCGCGTTCGGTTACACGACGTTCGGTGCCGATACGCCGCAGCTGTTCGCCGACGTCGACCGGGTGCGTGCGAAGATGCTCGAGGTACCGCTCGACCGCGTGTTCGACACGCTGCAGACCTACCTCGGCGGCGCCTACGTCAACGACTTCAACCTGTTCGGCAGGACCTACCAGGTCTGGGTACAGGCCGACGGCGAGTTCCGTGACGAGATCAACGATGTCGCCGAGCTGCGTACACGCAGCACGCGCGACGCCATGGTGCCGCTGGGTTCACTCGCCGATATCGACTTCATCACGGCACCCGACAGGGTCGTCCGCTACAACCTCTATCCGGCCGCTGATCTCAACGTCTCGGCGCTGCCCGGTGTCAGTTCCGGGCAGGCCATCGCGGTGCTCGAGGAACTGGCCGAACAGACGCTGCCAGCCGGTATGGGCTTTGCGTGGACCGATATCGCGTTCCAGGAGATCACCGCCGGCAACACGGCACCGATCGCGTTTGCATTGGCCGTGCTGTTCGTCTTTCTCGTGCTCGCTGCGCAGTACGAGAGCGTGAGCCTGCCGTTCGCGATCATCCTGATCGTGCCCATGGTGTTGCTGTCGGCGCTGATCGGCCTGCAGACGCGCGGCATGGACAACAACCTGATGACGCAGATAGGGCTGGTCGTGCTGGTGGGCCTGGCCAGCAAGAACGCGATCCTGATCGTCGAGTTCGCGAAACAGCTCGAGCAACGCGGCATGGACCGCTTCTCGGCGGCGAGCGAGGCCGCGAAGCTGCGCCTGCGGCCGATCCTGATGACGTCGTTCGCCTTCATCATGGGTGTCGTGCCGTTGATGATAGCGACCGGCGCCGGGGCCGAGATGCGCCAGGCGATCGGCACCGCGGTGTTCAGCGGCATGCTCGGCGTGACGTTTTTCGGTCTGCTGCTGACACCGGTGTTCTACACGGTGATCCGCCGATTCGCCGGTCGTCGCGATGCCGACAAAGCGGCCGCGCAACGCGAGACAGCGGCATCGGAGGCGTCGTGATCGCTGTGACGGTGTGCGTCGCCTCGTCGAACCGGGATGCGTGCCGCGTGTCCTTCAATGGGCATCGAAGGCCGCGCCGCCGTGGTCTGCGAGCAACGCCGGGTGCGGCAATGGACAACCGGTCGGAGACGGTGCTGGCCGTGGGCTTCGCCCGGCGACCGGCAGGTATTGCGCGCCATGGCTGACAGCTCGCTGATCGAATACTCCCTCGATGCCGACAGGGTCAGCGCCGAGGCGCGGGTCGCGTTCCCCCGCCTGACCGACGCACAGACCAGGGCCGTCGCCGAGACCGCCAAGGAACGCGAGCTGAAGGACGGCGAGACACTGTGGGAGGTCGGCGACCGGTCGGCGTCGTTGTTCGTCGTCATCGAAGGGGCCGTCGAGATCACCCAACCGCTGCCGGATCGGCAGTCGCGGGTCATCGTCAAGCATGGCGTCGGCGGTTTCACCGGCGACATCGATCTGCTGTCGTCGAAGGCCGCGGTGGTCGCCGGCAGGGCGTCCGGGCGGACGCGCGTCCTCGAGGTCTGTCCGCAGGCGCTGAAAAAACTCGTCGTCTCGAACCCGGTGCTCAGCGACGTGATCCTCGCCGCGTTCATCGCCCGTCGGCGCCTTTTGCTGTCGGAGCAGCACGGCGAGATCACGCTGATTGGTTCACGGTATTCGCCGCAGCTGTACGCCCTGCGCGAGTTCCTCGAGCGCAACTCGCGGCCATTCTCGTGGATCGACGTCGACAACGACGCGGCGGCCGAGCGGCTCACCGAGGCCTTCGATCTTAGCTTCGACGAGCTGCCCGCCGTCGTCACGTCCAGCGGCGAGGTGTGTCGCAACCCGTCGGTGACGGGCCTCGCCAGGGAACTCGGCCTGTCGGACATCGGCGCGGGCGAGGTGTTCGACATGGCCGTCGTCGGTGGCGGCCCGGCCGGGCTGGCGGCCGCCGTGTACGGCGGCTCCGAGGGCCTGAGCACGATCGTGCTCGATGCGCACGCCCCCGGTGGACAGGCCGCGACGAGTTCGAAGATCGAGAACTATCTGGGGTTCCCGATGGGCATCTCCGGCGCCGATCTGGCGCAGAACGCACTGATCCAGGCCGAGAAGTTCGGCGTCCGCTTTGCGACACCGCGGCGCGTCGCACGCCTGGCGAAGGATGGCTCGGTCTACCGGCTGGAACTCGACGACGGCGAGTCGATCCAGGCGCGCACCGTCGTCGCCGCCTGCGGGGTGCGCTACCGGCGCCTGCCGGCGGCGAATGCCGAACAGTACGAGGGCAGGGGCATCTACTTTGCCGCGACGCGCATGGAGGCCGAATACTGCAGTGGCGACGACGTCGCCATCGTCGGTGGCGGCAACTCGGCCGGGCAGGCAGCGGTGTATCTCGCCGCGTCGGCGCGTCAGGTCTACATCCTGATCCGCTCCGGCGACCTGCAGCATTCGATGTCGCGCTACCTGATCAATCGTATCGAGGGGCTGGCCAACGTCCGGCTGCTGGCGCATACCGAGATCGACCGCTTCGACGGGGCGGACCGCCTGACCTCGATCCGCGTGCGCGACAACCGCAGCGACGAATTCCGCAAGCTGTCCGTTTCCGGCGTGTTCGTGTTCATCGGCGCGGTGGCCAACACCGAGTGGCTGCACGATGTCGTCAGCGTCGATCGCAACGGCTTCGTGCATACCGGCGACATGATCGATACCCAGTCGCTGGACGCGAACACCTGGGCCGGCGACGAGCACCCGTCGGCGTTCGAGACCGGGACGCGTGGCATCTTCGCGGTCGGCGATGTGCGCTGCGGCTCGACCAAGCGCGTGGCGTCGGCCGTCGGCGAGGGATCAGTCGTCGTCCAGTCCGTGCATCGTCGGATCGCCGAGATGGGTCCGGCGCGCGTCGCATGACGTGCCGGCGCTAGGTCGGTGCCGCGAGACCGCTGTGCGTTCGACCCGCCAACCGCGGCAGGCCTGCCGCATCCGCGTCGCTTCGCTCACCCTGCCGAGACGACTGCTGTGTCAGACGGTGCAAGCCTTGCGCGTGACACCGGTGTGTGTCGCCGATGCCCCGGTGTCGTCCGGCGATGCGCGGCGGGGCGTCGTGCGCGTCAATCGTCGGCGCGGTCGAGGTCGCAGCAATGCGAACCGGCCGCGATGTCCCGGTCTGCGGACTCCAGCACCGAGCCGGTGACCGGGTTCGGCCGGAACGTCGTGCATCCCTTGAGTCCCAGGCGATAGGCCTGTTCGTAGACCGAACGATAGGCGTCGAACGCGATGTCAGCATCGACGTTGATGGTCTTGGAGATCGCGTTGTCGACATAGGGTTGTACGGCGGCCTGCATCGCGAGGTGGTCGTCGGGCGCGATGTGCCGGGCATCGACGAAGTACTCCGGCGGCGGCCGATCGGCAGAGTGCGCGCGCCACCGTGCCAGCGCGAAGTCGGTCAGTTCGTGCCAGGCGGCGTCGTCGCGATCCCGGATGCGGCGCCGATGCTCGAAGTCGAACACCGGTTCGATGCCACTCGAGACGTTGTTCGCCAGCAGGCTGATCGTGCCGGTCGGTGCGATTGCCGTCAGGTGGCTGTTGCGCAGCCCTGCCGTCGCGATGCCGCTGCGGATATCGGCGGGCAGGGCCTGGATGAACGGTCGCCCGCAGAAGGCCTCGCGATCGAAGAACGGGAAACTGCCTTTCTCGGTGGCCAGCGCGATCGACGTGCGATACGCGGTGTGGCAGACGACCCGCATCAGGTCCGCAGCGCGCTGCCTTGCCGCGTCCGAGTCGTAGCGCAGGCCGAGCATGATCAGGCTGTCCGCGAGACCGGTGACGCCGAGTCCGATGCGTCGACTGCCGCGTGCCTGGTCCGCCTGCTGGGGCAATGGAAAGCGTGATTGGTCGATGACATTGTCGAGCAGGCGCACCGCCATCACCGTGGCATCGCGCAGTGCATCGACGTCGATCCGTGCCGCGCTGCTGAACGCTTCGCTGACGAAGCCGGTCAGGTTCAGCGAGCCGAGGTTGCAGGCGCCGTAGGGCGGCAGCGGGATCTCGCCGCACGGATTCGTCGCGCCGATCTGTTCACGATAGCCGAGATTGTTCTGCCGGTTGATGCGGTCGATGAACAATACGCCGGGCTCTGCGGTCTCGTAGCTGGCACGCATGATCCGTTCCCAGAGGTCCCGTGCCGCGACCTCACGGAGCACCACGCAGTCGATTGTGCCGGTATGACCCGGCCACGCGCGCTGCACCAGCCGACGGCCGGCGCCGTGCTCGACGCCACCGAGGCCGACGGCGGGAAACACCAGCGGCCAACCGGCATCGTCGTGCACGGCCTGCATGAAGGCGTCGCTGACCAGCACCGAGAGGTTGAAATTGTGCAGTCGGCCGGCGTGGCGCTTCGCGGCAACGAAGGCCTCGATGTCGGGATGGTCGCAGCGCAGCGTCGCCATCATCGCGCCGCGTCGCGATGCGGTCGACAACAGGGTCTCGCACATCGCGTCCCAGATCTGCATGAAGGATACCGGGCCCGACGCCGTGCCCCCGACCCGCCACGCCGGCGTGCCGGCCGGGCGCAGCGTCGAGAAGTCGTAGCCGACGCCACCCCCCTGCTGCATCGTCAGTGCCCCCTCTTTGAGCGCCTCGAAGATGCCCTCCATCGAGTCGTCGATCCGTCCCATGACGAAGCAGTTGAACAGCGTGACGTCGAGTTCGGTGCCGGCGCCGGCCAAAATGCGCCCGCCGGGCAGGAAGCGGAAGTCCGCGAGCAGCTCGTAGAAGCGCTGTAACCAGCGCGCCGGTTCGTGTGCCTCGGCGGCGGCCAACGCCTGCGCGACCCGGCGCCAGCTGTCGCGCACATCGCGGTCGCGCGCAACGCCGCCGCTGCGGTGACGGTAGCGGCTGTCCCAGATCTGCTGCGAGACCTCGGATTGGAACGCTGACGCCGTCATGCGGCTACCAGTCGTGCGGGTCGGTCGGCGCCGTATACCGCGGCGGCGTCGCGGTCGTGGTCGAAGAATACGAACACGTCGCGCCCCTGCGCGGCCCAGGCCCCGAGCCGCGCGGCCCAGGTCTGCAGGTCGGCATCGGCGTTACTGCCGGTGTGAGCGACCTCAGGCCCGTGCGGGCGCAGAGCCACCGGCGGGTCGGTCACGAATGTCGGGCCAGCAATGCCGGTGGGGTTCAACTGGCAGAAGCCCACGCCGGATCGCTGCACCGTCCGTACCCGACGACCGGCCGTCAGACGTGCTGGCCGAAGCGCGCCTGCTGGGCGTCTGCCATCAGCGCGTGAAACTGCGTACCGCTGATTTGTACCAGCGTTTCGTGGTCACCGGCCTCGAGGTAGACGTCGGTGCGATCGCCGAGACCGGTGTCCGGATCCCACGCGGTGTCGAGACCATAGGCAGCGCCCAGCGGCGGTACCGCACCCAGTTCGCAGTCGGGGAACAGTTCCTTCAACGTACCTTCCGGTACCAGCGCGAGCTGCCGTTCCAACTGCCTGTTCAAGCGGTCGAGCTCGACGTGATAATCGGATGGCACGACGACCAGCAGCACGCCGTCCTTGTCGCGTAGCACGACCCCCTTGGCGACGGCATCGCCGGCGACGTGCGCGGTCTCGGCGGTCTGCATGCTCGATTCGCTGTGCGGATGCCGGATGGGCCGGTACTGCACGCCCCGCTGATCCAGATAGTCCTGCAGTGTCCTTGCGATGGTCATTGTCTGATACCTCCGTTGATGCGGTGTTGGTGCCGCGCCGACGATCCCAGGCGGCGCTCGGGCGCAGATGTCGTGGGCGCCTGCCGGTCGCCCGCGCGCTGTCGTTCACGGTGGTCCGAGAAAGCCCTCGGCCAGCGCGACAGTCCCGTGACGGGCGATCAGCGCCTGCAGTTCGGCGATGACGGCCTGCGCCTCGTCGTCGTCGATCTCACCGCTACCGATCAGGCGCGCCAGCAGGCCGCGCTCGGCCGCGTCGAACAGTCCGCCCAGGGTCGGTTCGCCGTACGCATCGAGGGCGGCCTCGATCAGGCGTTGCAGGGCCTCGCTGGCCCACGGTCTCTGGAAGCGGACCGCCAGGGCATCCTTGCCGTATTCCTCGATCAGCGCATCGATCTCGTCGCGCAGCTGCTGGCGATCATCGGTCGAGAATCGGTTCAGCGGTATGGTGACGGTCTGCACGCTGGCGAGGACCGCCTCGCGTACCTCGGACAGGGTCGCCGGTTGGGCGATCGCATCGTCGTCCAGCACTGCGGTTATCACGGCGGACAACTGCTCCGAGGTGTTCTCGAAGACGTCTTCAGGGATGAACATCTCGGGTCCCCCCAAGAAAGGTTGCCATTCATCCGCTGGCAGTGGCGCGGTTGGCGTCGGCCTGGCGTCGTGTGATGCTCCGGTGCCACCAGCCGGTCACGTGCCTCGCTCATCTAGATTATACGCCCTCGCAACCGAGGCGCTGACTCGCTGCGGCGCAGTGCGGCCGGCAAATGTCGTCGGCTGCGAGCGTTGGCGACATCGGCGGCGCTCGGCCAATCGCGCCGTGCGTCGCCTGTGCCCGGTCGCGGGAGGCCGCGTGCGTTCTAGGTCCCCACGAAATCGCACCGTCATTGCGCCGTCGTCGTGTCGTGTCGATTCGCGGATTCAACCCGAGCGGCAGGCGGGTGCGCGCTGCCGACCGGTCGATGGAATCAACGAACGACAGCGCGCGACAGGTCCGGTGCGTCGGATTCGGAGATAACCGCGCCGATCGGTCGTCGGCGATACGCGAGATGCCGCGGTCGGCGCCGGTCGGTGTCGGTACAGATCACGAGCGCAGACGGTACACAGCGGGCCGTGTCGCCCGACAGGTACGCTTGCGATCCGGCGGCGCCTTCATCGGTTGATCAGCAGGATCAGCGCGGCCGTCAGCAGTCCGATCACGACCGCCTTGACCCCGCTCCACCACCACGCGGTGCCGGCGACGCGGCCGAGGAAGGCGCCCAGGCCGAATATGCTGACGAAACCGAGGACGATCGCGGTCGGCAGTGCCGGGAACGGCAGCGCGACGCCGCTGCGTGCGAGCAGTACCGGCGCGATGATGACCAGCGACAGAGCAAGCGGCGCGGCGCCATTGACCAGCGCGATCAACCACGGGACCGCGCGTGACGCGCTGCTGTGCAGACTGCCCGACAGATCGCTGAGCATCGCGTCCTGCAGATCGCTGAGTGCGCGCCGACGCTCGGCCGCTTCGCTCAGATACGCACTCGTCGAACCGCTGATGCCGAGTGCCAGCGCCGCGCCGATGCAGGCGCCGGCGACCAGGTCGAGGTCCTCGGTGCCACTGAGGTAGAAGGCGATCACGAGGCCGAGCATCGTTAGCGCGCCATCGAAACCGTTGACGACGAAATAGCGTCGCACGATGCCGTGCGAGCGTGACAGGTCGAGCCAGAGTGGCAGACGATCGAGGGTAGTCATGCCTTTTGAGGCGGTCTGCCGAGCTTCGCGATCAGCCCTGGACATCGACCTCGTCGATGCTGTGCAACGACGCACCTGCCTCGCTGACCGCACGCTGGACGGCGTCGAAATCGATCTGCTCCCCGCTGATCTCGACGCGCAGCGTCTCGGTGTTTTCGTCCATCTCGAGCACGGTCACATTGACGCGGTAACCGCCCGGTTCGGCGATCAGGCAGCTGAACTCGAGGGCATTCGGTTTATGCGGCTTGAGTACGTCCAAGACCAAACGCGTGACGTGAACCATGGCGCCTCCGCCGAGCGCGACGCGTGAATCCGCCACCGTCCCTGCCGGGCAGGGCGGCTGGGGGGTCGCGGCGACCGCGCTGCGTGTGCTTCCGCTGCTGCGATGAGTCGAATGTTAACAATAACCGGGGGCCGGCACAGCGCCGCCAGTGCGGGCGACAGACGCGCTGCCGCCGTCCGGTCGGCGCCGCTGCGCGCGGCCGCTCAGGCGCCGTCGCCGTGGCCACGTCTGCCGACCAGCTCGGCGAAATCGAGCGGAAACGGAAATACCACGGTCGCACTCGGCGTGTTGCCGACCTCGGTCAGGGTCTGCAGGTAGCGCAGCTGCATGCTGGCCGGTTTCTGCATCAGCACCTCGGCGGCCGAGCGCAGTTTCTCCGAGGCCTGCAATTCGCCCTCGGCATGGATCACCTTGGCGCGGCGCTCGCGCTCGGCCTCGGCCTGCTTGGCGATCGCGCGGATCATCGACTCGTCGAGATCGACGTGCTTGATCTCGACGTTCGACACCTTGATGCCCCAGGCATCGGTCTGTTTGTCGAGGATCTCCTGGATGTCCTTGTTCAGCTGTTCGCGGCCGGTCAACATCTCGTCCAGTTCGTGCGCGCCGAGTACCGAGCGCAACGTCGTCTGGGCGAGTTGGCTGGTCGCGGCGTTGTAGTCCTCGACCTGGATGATCGAGCGTTCCGGATCGACGACGCGGAAGTAGACGACGGCGTTGACCTTGACCGATACGTTGTCGCGGGAGATGACGTCCTGGGTCGGCACGTCCATGACGACGGTGCGCAGATCGACGCGGACCATCTGCTGAACGATCGGAATGATGATGATCAGGCCGGGACCCTTGACCCGTTGAAAACGGCCTAGAAAGAACACGACAGCACGCTCGTACTCGCGCAGGATCTTGAGCGATGCCAACAGCAGTCCGAAGATGAACAGCAGGACTGCGAACGGTACCGTTATCGCTGAACTAAGCATCGTTGATCTCCTCGATTGTGAGCGTCAGCCCGTCCATGCCGATGACCCGGACGCGCTGACCGCTGCGTACCGGCCGATCGCTGCGTGCCGACCAGTCCTCGCTGTGCACGCGAATCCGGCCGTGTCGGTCGAAGTCTTCCAACGCCTCGCCGACGGCACCAATCAGCTCTTCTGCACCGCTGACCACGGGCCGGCGGCGGCTCTTGACCGCGTAGCCGATCACGCCGATGAACAGTGCCATGCTCAGGAACGCAAACGTCGCGACAACCGGCAACGCGACGCCGATCTGCCCGGCATCTTCGCGAAACAGCATGATCGACCCGGCCGTGAATGCGATCGCGCCGCCGATCCCCAACACGCCGAAGCTGGGCACGAAGGCCTCGAGGGTCATGAATGCGATGCCGAGGGCGAGCAGCGCCAGGCCGGCGAAGTTCACCGGCAGCGCCTGAAAGGCGTACAGGGCGATGACCAGCGCGATCGCGCCACTGACACCCGGGATCATCGCGCCCGGGTTGGCCAGTTCATAGATCAGGCCGTAGATGCCGATCAGCAGCAACACATAGGCGACATTGGGATCGGTCACGATGTGCAGCAGTCGCGTGCGCCAGCTGGGCGCCAGGTCCTCGGCGCTGAGCCCGGTGGTCTGCAGCGTCACGCGGGTGCCGAGCACCTGCACCTCGCGGCCATCGATCTGGCGCAGCAGGTCCGGCACGTCGCTCGCGACCAGATCGACGACCTGCTGTGCCAGCGCCTCGCTGGCCGCGAGGTTCTCGGCAGATCGCACCGCTCGTTCGGCCCATTCGGCGTTGCGCCGCCGCAATTTGGCCAGGCCGCGCAGGTAGGCCGCGGCATCGTTGACCAGCTTGCGCTCCATCGCGTCGGCGGGCTCCGGCGCGGGTGCGTCGGTCGGCGCCGCGGGATCGTCGCTGGTGGACCCGTCTGATGACGGCTCGCTGCTGTCCGTCGTCGGCGCGTCGCCGTCGTCGTCCGGTATACGGGGCAGGCCGCCGAGCCGCACCGGCGTCGCCGAGCCCAGCGTCGTCGCCGGTGCCATCGCGGCGACGTGGCAGGCCTGCAGGATGTAGGTGCCGGCACTGGCGGCACGCGCGCCGCTCGGTGCGACGTAGCCGACTACCGGGATCGGTGCAGCGAGTATCTCCTTGACGATGTCACGCATCGCGGCGTCGAGCCCACCGGGGGTGTCCAGGCGCAGCACGACCAGCGTGGCCCCCTGTTCGCGCGCGTGGGCGAAGCTGGTCTGCACGTAATCCGACGTGGCGGGGCCAATCGAACCGCTGATATCCAGCACCAGCGCCCGGTCGGCGGTTGCGCTGGCCGCAGCGCCGAGCCAGATCAGCGCTGCGATCATCGAATGCGCCAGGGAACGCAGCTGCATCGCCTGTTCCTCCCCCGCAACATCCGTACCGTCCGCGCACGTCCGACGGTCGGGGTGCGAGCATGGGTCTCAATGGTCAGGTTACGCCCGTCCCTGGCGCCGCGCAATCGACGTCGCTGGCCCGTTGCTGCGGCCTGGCGCGCGGTTTCCGGCGCGCCTGCGAGTACGTTTCGATGCTGGTGCAAGCAGCGCGGATGCGTGGCGTGGGACGCCCCCCGGGAACCGGCCCGCTGTGGTCTGCGCTGGGCGTGGCGACCGACGACGCGCGCACGGCGGGGGAGCGTCGGGCGGCCTCCCGGGCACGCTGGTCAGCGTCGATCCTGGAACGGCTGGGCCCGGACGCCGGGCCGGCGGTTCTTGGCCAGGGACGGCCGGCACGGGGGCCGCTCCGCGGCCCGAGTCGCCGCCGCCATGGCACTACCGGACGTGGCGCACGCCTGCCCAGCGGTCAGCCGGCGTGGACAACGATCATCGGCCCGGTCGCGTGCCGACATCGTGCCCGCGCACCGTCGTGGTGTCGCCGGCGGTCGCGCGGGCCCGCTCGGCGCGGATGCCGCCTGCGGTGCGCGGCGCCGCCGCTGCAGGTCCGGCAACGCGTCCCGCGCATCATGCCTCGGCACAGCAACGGTCGCCGCGCACCACCGGTGGGGCGATGGTGCGCGGTGGACCTTCCGGACCGCGCGGCGCCGACGTCTTCGTGCCGGTCTTGACCTGGAACAGCAGGGCACCGGCAACGATCAGGCCCGCAGCGAGCGCGAAATTGCCGGGCAGTGATTCGCCGAGAAACAGCACGGCCGCCGGTGTGCCGACCGCGGCGGCCACCGAACCGATCTGGCTGAAGTAGACCGGACCGGCAGTCTTCTGCAGCGCGAAATAGGCGACGAATTGCAGTGCGAACGCGGCGACATTGACGGCAATCAGCGTCACCAGGGCGTCGTTGCCGAGCAGCCGCGCGAGATCGTCGCTGCCCTCGATCGCGGCGGCAAACGGCGCCGTGAGCACCGCGGCGAGCAGCAACATCAGTGCAGCGAGCAGGCGCGGCCTGGCACCTCGTGGCCAGAACTGCGTGCGGTACAGATTGCCGGCGGCAATGACCAGCGGTATCGCGGACGCGGCCAGCACCCAGCCGATGGTTTCGCTGCCCACCGCGTTGTCGTCGGTCAGGCCATCGAACTTGGCGGCGACCAGCAGCATTCCGCCGCCCAGCGCCACGCCCACGCCGAGGGCACGCCTTGGATCGAATCGCTCCAGCCCGAGGCCGAGTGCCAGCAGGTAGGTCAGCAACAACGGAAAGGCGAACGCCAACGCGAGGTATCCGGCGCCGACGTGGGCTACCGCCAGGTAGCCGATCGCGTTGGGAAGGGCCTGAAAGGCGCCGGCACCGATGCTGAACATCAGCAACCGCGGCCAATGGCCACGGGCCTCGCCGCTGACGGCGGCGAGCGTGATCAACAGCAGTCCGGCGCCCCCCATTGCCAGGGTCAGGAACCAGAGCATTGGGGCGCCGTGGTCGCTCGCAACGCGCGCGACCACGATGCTGAACGCCAGCAACGAACCCGTGAGCAGCAGCAGCGCCGGCGCCTTGAGGCGGTTCGCGGCGCCGCGCGGAATGTCGATTGATTTGGCCATGACGGAATCTCCATTGCCTGCGCAGTCATTTATCTTGTGATAAAGTAACTCGACATCGAGAAAAAAACAACCTTAAAATAAAGAATCTTTTTACAAAGATATTGCGGGGTGACGCCATCAAGACCAACGACCCGGACCGCGCCGACAGCGCAGTGAGCCAGTGGCGTGCGGAGTTCCCAGACTGGGATCTGCGGCCAATGGAGCTGTTGGGGCGGCTGAACGAGACCGCCGCCGTGATCGGTGGTCAGCACCTGGCACCACTGTTCGCGGAGTTCGGACTGCAGAGCGGCGAGTTCGACGTGCTGGCGACCCTGCGCCGGTCAGGGGCGCCCTACGAACTGACGCCGACCGAACTGTTCGAGGCGACGATGATGTCGTCGGGCGGAATGACGGCACGACTGGATCGCCTCGAGCGCCGCGACCTGGTCGAGCGCCGGCCGAATCCGAACGATCGCCGCGGTGTGCTGGTGCGGCTGACGGGGCGGGGCGTGGCGCTCATCGAGCGCGCGCTGCCAGAGCACCTGGCCAACGAGGCGTGGCTGACCGCCTGTCTGACGGACAAGGAGTCGCGCACGCTGTCGAACCTGCTGAAGAAGCTGTTGCGGCATGCGCAATCCCGCCAATGACCGGGCCGGTCTATCGCGGCCACCCGGTCCAGCGGACCGTGAGCGGTCGCCAGGGGGCGCCAGGGGGTGCCATTGACGTCGCGTCCCTGGCCGGACCAAGGATCGGCCGTCACGGTCCCGACGCAGCCACGGTCCCGCTGCCGAAGAATCGTGCCGTCGCTGTGCCGGGGCTGTCTACGACTGGCGTGGGAACCGGTACCGCTGGCGCGGCGCTACGCAGCGCCGTCGAGACGTATCGACAGCATGCCGTTCTCGACGATCGCGTCGTAGTCTTTCAGCGGTCTGCCGGCCAGGCCGCCCACGTTCGCGCCGTCGAGCGCAAACACCGATCCGCCGAGGCTCGGGCACTGGAAATGTCCGCGTGGATGCTCGTATTCCAGCTCGACACCGCGGTGCGTACACAGCAGTGATACCGCGGCGTACCGGTCCTGCGCGATGCGCGCAATGATGACCCCGTCCGGGATGTCGGCATGCAGGACCTTGACGGCGCCCCCGACCTCGCTCAGGTGCGGCTCCTTGGCCAGGTTTACGATCAGGGTCCCGCGGTCGACCGTCACGGCCGCCGGACTGGCGGCGGGGGTGTTGCTCACCTTGGTGTAGGCCGCGCAACCGCTGAGCCCACACAGGCACGCGGTCACCGCCGAGACGGCCGTGGCGCTCTGCTTGATGAATTCTCGTCTGCCCAGGTCTTCCATTGGCACCTCCGACCGTGCGTCGCCCGCCCGGGACAGCTGGCGTATGTCGTTCGGGCCTCGGCCCTGTCGGCGCGACGGCCTTCACAGACCGGGCCGCGTCACTCGAGGGGACGCAGTACGACGTCGCTGTCTGTTCGCCGAGTGGCGTGTCGTTCACCTAGTGGTTCCCATAGGTCACAGATCGGCAGTTAGCGTTGATCCGCGTCAGCGGGTCGCGCGACGACACTAAGGCGATCGGCTGCGACTCGCAGGGTACGCCGGCGCTTCGCGATGCAGTGGGCTTGCGACGCTTCTGCGTCGTGATTGAACGAAACCGTAATGGCGCGACAGTGACCGCGGTCGGATGCATCGCGCCGATTGCCGGCTGGCCGGTGACCGGCACCGCCGCCGTCCGGCCCGTAGCCGTCGTGGTCGCTGTTCGCAGATGTCGCACGGCCCGCTTTGGCCAGGGCCAGGCGGTGGCCGCGTCTCTCGGGTGGGCTGATCTGGCATCCGGCGCGCGTTCGGCCGGTTCTGCGGCGGCGGGGTGTCGAATCGTCGGCGTCGGCCGCGCGGGATATCGGCGATTCATGGACTGGCCAGCGGGGAACCGTCGCGCGCACGGCGGGCCGCCTCGCCGCGGAATAGGGTGTGTCACACGCCGACGAAACAACCCGTCGGGTCTCGGCCCTCAATCCCCGACGTACGCGACCATCCGCCCGGCAACCAGCGCGCCCAGCCAGCACGCCAACGACAGCGTCCCGGCCAGTGCAAGGCGGCGGCGACCGGCGCCCTGCAGCGAGCGGCCGTGCACGACGTGGAAGGCGAGCGCCGTGCCGACGGCCGTGGCGATCAGGCCCAGCTTGACCAGAAAGATCGTTATCGCTGCGTATTCGGCTGCCCGGACCGAGAACAGCAGCGTGCCGGTCGTCAGCGCCAGTGCCAGGCCGACCAGCGCGGTCGGCACCAGCGCGCGGATCAGCGCATCGCGTGGCACGCGTTGCCAGAGGCCGATCAGTCGCAGGTCGAGAGGCACGATGGCGCCAACCAATAGCGCGATGCCGAGCACATGCGCCGTATTGACCGACGCGTAGAGCCAGCGCGACGTGCGCAGCGTCGTCGCGACATCGGTCGCCGCTAGCGCAACCAGCAGGTCGCCCACGGTCTCAGTCGCGGCGGGGATAGAGGTCGTATTCGCGTTCGTCGATGTAGAGTCGCTCGGCCTTCATGCGCTTCTCCGCGATGTCGGCCGACGGCTCGCCGATGATGCGCAGCTCGACCCCTTCGGCCAGGTCGCCAGACTGCAGACCGGCGCGCTGGTTGCGCCAGGGTTGCCCGACTTCGACGCGCCAGACCTCGCCGTCGGCATCGACGTGAACGATGCCGTGGGGCATGCCGAGGCTGACCTTCTGGATGATGCCGGTCAACTCGATATTGCCGCCGGTGGTCCAGGCCCAGCCATGGTGGGCGCTGCCCGGCACCGGGTGGATCAGCAGGGCCAGCGTGAATACGGCGGCAGCGGCGAAAAACCTGTTCATGTCCGTCCTCCGTTGGTTGAGATCGTCACCGACCCGAGAGGCGGGAATCGACGACGCATCACGGTCAGACCGATACGAAGACGTAAGGTTCGCGTCCCCGGTGCCATCATCGTGGTTGTGGTCGTTGCGGGGGCGAGACGGGGTTGCCGGTCGGCCTTCGGTCGCGCGCATGGTCCGTGATCTCGGAGCGGGCCCGGCGTCAGGCAGTGATCGCTGCGGACCGATTCCATGCCGAGCCGGCAACAACACGCGGGCGATCACGAGACGCACGCGGGGGCGCAGGCAAGTGTCCGCCACCCTGTGGGAGGCCGTATCGCATTGCCAAGGCCTGACACCCGTCGTCGAAGCCGCGAGCGGCACCACCAGCCAGCGCCGACCGTTTCCCGACCGGCGGAGGAATGCTGTGCGGCACGTGACGGGCGACGCGACGCTCTGCACGATGAACGGCAGGTCGCCTGGATCGTGGCGGATCACTGCCTCTGTTCGTGGCGGAGGCTACCCTGCGCGCTCGAGAAACTGGTCCACCGCTGCAATGGCATGACTCGCGTAGATCATCGCGGGACCGCCTCCCATCAGGACCGCCACGCCAAGCGCTTCCGCGAGTTCCTCCCTCGTCGCGCCGGCGTCCAGGGCATCGTGCACGTGGTGGGCGATACAGTCGTCACACCCGTGTGTGACGCTGATCGCCAGCGCCATCAGCTCCTTGGTCTTTGTCGTGATGGTGTCTGCGGCTCCGGCCCTCCGGTGGAGATTCTCGAAGGCCTCCATCACCGACGGCTGTGCAACCGCGAGGGTTTGCGAGTGCTTCTTCACATCTCGCAGTCTGTCTGGATAGGAGACTGCCTGCTTCGTTGCGTCGTTCATGCTTTGTGCGCTCCTTTTCCGCCGATCTCTACCCGGGTCTTGTCTTGCAGATCGAACGTCAGCGGGAATCGATGGACAACCGTCGCGTTGGTGATGCCCACCATGCGCATGCCCGTGATGACCCGGCAGTTCGTATCGCTGAGTACCTGGCGCGCGGTGAATGCGGCGGAGTCGCAGCCGAGTACGACTACCGCGTCAAAATCCTTGGCTCGCCTGACCAGGCGTCTGCGCTGTCGATTCGTCCAAAGGCACATCATCGGCAGCGGCAGGCGCGTGGTGAACACGGCCGTTCGAATACCACGTGCGCCAAGTGAGCCGCAGATCTCTTTCACGTGGTCTTCCAGGGCACCTGTCTTGACGCCGTACTTGAAGAACTCGATCCACGGCGAGTCGCGCTGCATCGCGAGACTGACCTGCGGACAGACAGGGCATAGCACCAGCAGGGCGGAGCGGGCGCCTTCGAGTTCACCAGCGAAATCGATTGGCTGTAGATTGATGGGCATGCAGCACCTCCTCGTCCGAGAAGTCTCATCGCTGCGATGATGAACTCGATGGCTGTGCCAATCGCGCGAGCGATCGAGCTCTCTTTTCAAGGACTCATCGGAATCAGATCTTTGATGACGTAATGACACTCCTCTTCTCTTCGTACTCCGCTTTGTCTATCTCGCCTCGCGCATACCGCTTGTCGAGAATGTCCAACGCCGCCTCGGGCGCCGGATCCCGATCATCCTCGTAGCCGTGCCGACTACCCGGGTGCTCGCTCATCCACCACGCTGGGGGCCAGCGGGCGCCTCGGTTTCTGCTGAAGAAGAAGGAGAGAACGACGAACAGGACCAGCATCATCAGCGGGCAGATCCACCAGAGGCCGGGCGAATGTGTGTGCCATCCAGGCCATGGTCCAGCGTAGGTTGGGGTCTGCTCAGCGGCGGATGCCGAGAGGCTCAACAGCATAAGCGTGCCGGGCAGGATGAGAGGCGTCCTCACGGATTTCACGGCATCCCTCCGTCGAAGGATCCGACGGTGTGGATACTCGTCTGCGCGGATAGCGCCACAGCCGCCGATCCGGACTCAAAGGCATTGGCTAACCCTAGTTTAATCCACGACACATCCTTCGATCCGCCATCTTGCGGCCTTTTCATGAGGCGTCAGCAAACAGAGATGACGCAGGTCAAATGTCGAGATTCGAACGGCCCTTCGAGACTGACGTCAATCGCAGACCGGGGTCCGTGGCAACCGACGTCAGCCGGCCGGCGACGGCTTCCGCAGTCCTCAACGCCGTTACGCATCGTTGCGCCGACGGGCCAGGGTTGTCCGATCGCCGACCGGAGCCGATGGCTGGATCACGTCATGTCCGGCCTTCGGCCTGATCGGCGGGCGTGCTATTCCGGTGTCGCTCTCGGACGAGCGGGCCGCGCGCTGCTGACGCCGGGAATGGCGAACGGGTATCGACGCTGTGCTCTGTCTAATCTGTCGGTCCGGGCTACGACGACGCGATGTGCGCCGCGATATCGGCGATCTCCCGCCGCAACCGGCCGAGTTCCAGGTTCTGCCCGTGCATGTCCAAGGCCTCGATGCCGTCCGCACCCGACACGATGATCGCGACCGGTTCCCGGTGTCCGGCCAGATGGAAGCCGAGCGCCGCGCGGCTCGAACGGACCGCGCTCGAATCCACCGCGACGATCGTGACGGTGGCGTCCCGGTATATCTCGGTAGACCGTAGCGTCGCCATTCACGGCCCTGCCGCGCGCAGCCGTTTGACGGCCCGCCAGACGGCTGGTGACAACATCAGCGCGATGGCAAGGTAGATCATCTGCAATGGAACGATGCTCACGCTGCCGCTGGCGGCGAACTCCAGTGCCTCGTCGAGGAACTCGGGTTCGATCTCGGCCGATATCTCATGAACGCCGCCGACTAGCGCCGATACGGGGCCGAGAACGGCCCATAGCTGCCCGGTGTCGGCCGGGTCACCCAAGCCAATACGCAGCCGAACCCTGACGTCCTGCTTGCGAATCGCGCGCCAGAGGTCGCTGACGAAGCGGGCGATCCTGCGGCGCAGAGCCGTGTCGCGCAGCGTGTTCAACACGCCGGTGGTCGTGCGGGTCGGCCGCCGCGAACCGTCGCCCCGTCGAGCGGCGCGTCTTCCGGTTGCGACGGTGGGTCCGGATGTGGCCGGTAGGATGCGTCTGCGGACCAGGCCGAACGCCCACGTGAGTTCGGCGTCGTTGCGTACTGCCTGCGGCCCCGACACGCGGAAGGTCAAGGTGATCGGCATCGCCAACAGCGCGATCAGCGCCGCGAGGAATAGCAGCAAGCCGGTCATCGCGGTTTCGCAGGCCGACTATTCTGGCGCTTGCGCCCGTTTCGGGGTGGCCGCCTTCGCCGCGATCTCTGCGACCTTCTCCAGCATCGACGCGGTGCCGGACTTGATCGGCTCGACCCGAACACCGTCTGCGTCGATGACGATCAGGGCGACCGGCTTGACGCCTCCGCCGCCTCCGGTGCCACCGCCCTGGCCGCTGCATTTTTCCGGTTCGGTGCCGCGACCCGCGCCGACGCCGAACCCGAAGCCAACGCTGACCAGCGGGATCAGTGTGGTGCCTTCGAAGGTGATGGGTTCGCCGACGATCGTCTTTGTATTCAGCATACGTTCGATCTCGCCGACGGCCTTGTCAAACAGTCTTTCGACGTCTTCCATAGCAGTCTCCCAATGACGAACGGACTACCGGATGCGGTGCCAAGGGCCGCCGCGCGACCCGGACCGCGATCGCAACCGCGTCGAGGGGGAGTCCGTTCTGTGATGATCTCGTGACATGGATCTCCGGATGACAGACACAGTATCGAGCGCGCTAGGGGCCGACGTATGTCCGGTACATGCCAAGGCTCAGTGTGCCAAGTCCCAGCAGCAGCACGACGAACAGCAGTAGCGCACCGACCAGCGGTACGAGCGCCAACAGCAGTACCGCGACCAATGCAGCGACAAAAGACACCAGCCGCTTCGTACGCGAAACGGTGTCCCGCCGCGACAGACCGAAACTCGCGTCGCCGACGTAGAATGTCCCGGTCAGGAATCCGGCGAGCATCAGCAGCAGGTAGACCGCGCCGAGGACGACAGCCGGCAGCCAGCCAATCACCGTCGCGAACAGCAGGCCGATCACGATCGGCGTTGCCGCGAACAGCGCGAGGCCCAGCCCCAGCGTCTTCCACGGCTCGCTTCGGATCGTCTGCATCGCTGCCTCGATGAAGCCGGGGAACAGCAGGAACAGGGCACCGCCCGTGACCATCAGGCCCAGCAGGACCAGGATCGCGATGCCGGCCGCGGCCGCGACGATCGGCATCACCGGTCCCTCGATGGGTTCATAGTGCGTCGTGCCGCGGATTTGCGCCCCGGCCACGATCTCTGCCGGCCGCGGACTCCGGTAGACCAGATTGCCGTCGATGATCGCGCTCTCTGCGATGCTGATGGCCTGGCCGGTGAGGTCGACATCGCCGCGGACCTGTCCCGAGAGCAGGATCCGTCCGCCTGCGGCGGCCAGTCCGCCGTCGATCGTGCCGGCCGCGTCGATTCGTGCGCCGCTCAACCAGGCCCGGCCGCCGACTGTCGCATCGGGCGTCAATGTCACGTTGCCTGCGGCGACCATGGCATCGTCACGCACCGCGCCACGGAGTATGACGTCGCCGCCCGCGAGTCTCAGGTCATCGGTGATGTCGGCGTGCACGTTCACGCTGCCGCCGGCCGCCATGACGTCGCCGTCGATACGGTTGCCGACCGTGACCCGACCGCCGGCGACCAGCACGTCGCCGTCGACATCGGCCAGGACGTCGACGGTGCCGCCGGCTGCATAGACGTCGTCGACGACGGCGCCGTGAATCCTCACGCTCTCCCCGGCCTGCTGCGCGACCACAGGCGACAGCACGCCGCACAGCAGCACGAACAGGAAACAACGCTTCACGAACGATGGTGCCAGCATCTGCGACTCCTTCGCGATCGGCCGCATTGGCACGGTGCTGCCAGACAGCTCGGGACGATGTCCGCCCGGTCTGGTGTCCTCCGCGGCTGCGCCGAGGCCACCGGGCAGGGCGTACCCACTTCGTAACGACACCACGGCGCCAGACGGCCGGGTGCCGGCCGTCGGCCTGATCAAACGACAGTTGCATCGATGTCCGCCGGGCGGATCAGCGTCGACGCGCCGCCTCCGCGGGATCCGATTGACGAGGCGCAACGGCGAATCACTCTCAGCCTCGTTATCCATTCGGCTATCGACTGTGGACAAGGCAAGACATCGAGTTTTCTACTTTAATTTTAGTATGACGCCCGCGGACGACCATCGGGCGACGGCGCAGACATGATCCACGGCAACAAAAAGGTGTCGGGCCCGCTACCGGCCTCCGAGACCGCCAGGCGCGTCGTGTTTCATGCGGCCGGATTGAC
>JASJCU010000048.1 GCA_030065815.1 Gammaproteobacteria bacterium
CAACATCCTTCACCTCCTGGGAGGGCTCGGAGGTCCACGTCGCGCATGCCTGGCACCTGCCGGGTGAGTCCACGCTGGAGGCGGGGCGCGTGCGCATACCGCGGCCCAAACTCGAGCAGCTGCTGGCCGACCAGGAGCACCTCCACACCCAGGCCCTTGGCGACCTGCTGACGCCCTACGGCATGACGCCCGCCGACCCGAACGTCCATTTCGCCAAGGGCATGCCGGCCGCGCTGATCGCCGATCTCGCCAACGAGCTGCCCGCCGATCTGATCGTCTTGGGGACCGTGGGCCGGACCGGGATACCCGGCTTCTTCATCGGCAACACCGCGGAGAGCGTCATGCAGATGGCCGAGCTGCCGGTGCTGACCGTGAAACCGCGCGGCTTCCGCTCACCGGTGGAAGGCTGACAGCGGTATGCGAAACACAGGCACCCAGTCGTCGCCGCGCAGGATCGTCGTTGTCGCTGCCGCGGCCGCCGGGCTGCTTGCCGCGTGCGGCGAATCACCGCCGCCGACACAGGTCCCCAGCTTCGCCGACCCGGCGCTGCAACAGGGCCGGTCGACCTGGATGCAGACCTGCCGCAACTGTCACCTGCTGGGTGTCGCCGGCGCGCCGGCGATCGACGACCAGGCGGCGTGGGCAGCGCGCGTTGCGCGCGGCATAGACCGGCTCGAGTCGAACGCGATCTCCGGCATCAAGCGCGACGATGCGTGGACGATGCCGCCACGCGGCGGCAACGCCGCGCTGAGCGACGACGAGGTGCGGCGTGCCGTACGTTTCATGCTCGCTGCAGTGGAAGACCTGGCGCACAACGGTAGCCGCGGCGACAACTGAATCGGTCATCCATCACTCAGATATTTTCGACTTTCGGCGTATCTGATTTCGAATTGTTGATGCTATGCCCAAAGCCATACTCAATGGCATCAGCAACTGCGGCGCCGCGCAGCGCCGCCAACGGAGGGACGTGATGAACCAACACACCGCTGTACGCTTCAAGGGTTCGCGCTGGGAGGCAGTCGCACACCGTGCCGGGGCCGGTCGCGGAAGCGATCATGCTTGGCCCGGATCCGATGCCGCCGAAGACGACATACTGCTCGATCTCGCAATCCGCCACTTCGCCGACATCGACCTAACGGCCGGCGAACTGCACGACTTCGCCGTGGCCCTGCGCCAGGTCGCGGCGGGCGGCGACACCGTCAGCATCTTTCCGGTCAGCAGCACCCAGCACGCTTACGAGATCAGTCGCCACGTCGCTGCAGTCACGGTCCGCTTCGGCCAGTGCCGCCTGCACCTGCCGGTGGACGTCGCACTGCAACTGGCCGATGAACTCGACGCGCAGCGCGCGCGCAGCACGACGTACAGCGTCGCCGCCTGACAGCGCCGATCGTCATGCCGCGCACGCCTCGGCTGCGCGCCCGGCGCAACTCATAGACCACCGACGCACAGATACTTGATCTCGAGAAACTCGTCGATGCCGTAGCGCGAGCCCTCACGCCCGAGCCCGGACTGCTTGACGCCGCCGAACGGTGCCAGCTCGGTCGAGATGATGCCCTCGTTGATGCCGACGATGCCGTACTCGAGCGCCTCGGCGACGCGCCATACGCGGCCGACGTCGCGCGCGTAGAAATAGGCCGCCAGGCCATACGGCGTATCGTTGGCGAGGCGGATCGCCTCGTCCTCGCTGGAGAACCGGAACAGCGGCGCGACGGGGCCGAAGATCTCCTCGCCCGCGACCCGCATCTGCGGGGTCACGTCGACCAGGACCGTGGGCTCGAAGAAAGTGCCACCGAGCGCGTGCCGACGCCCGCCACAGACGACGCGCGCCCCCTTGTCCACGGCGTCGCGGATCCCGGCCTCGACCTTCGCCACCGCGGCGTCGTTGATCAACGGGCCCTGTTCGCTGCCGGGCGACGCGCCGTCGCCGACCTGCAGCGCCGTCACCGCCGCGGCGAGTCTCTCGGCAAATTGATCGTAGACCGCGTCGTGCACGAGCAGCCGATTGGCGCAGACACAGGTCTGGCCGGCGTTGCGGTACTTCGACGCCATCGCGCCGGCCACTGCCGCATCCAGGTCGGCGTCATCGAAGACGATGAACGGCGCATTGCCGCCGAGTTCCAGCGACACCTTCTTGACCGTCGCGGCGCACTTCTGCGCCAGCATGCGGCCGACAGCGGTCGATCCCGTGAACGACAGCTTGCGCACGACCGGACTGGCGGTCAGCACGTCGCCGACGGCCGCGGCATCCGCCGTGGTCACGACATTGAAGACGCCGGCGGGCAGGCCTGCACGCCGCGCCAGTTCGGCGAGCGCCAGCGCGCACAGCGGCGTCAGCTCGGACGGCTTGACGACGACCGTGCACCCGGCCGCCAGCGCCGGCGCGCACTTGCGCGTGATCATCGCGACCGGGAAGTTCCACGGCGTAATCGCGGCGACGACGCCGACCGGCTGCTTGATGACGACGTAGCGCCGGTCCGGCTGGGCGGCCGGGATCACGTCGCCGTAGGTACGTTTCGCCTCCTCGGCGAACCACTCGACGAACGCCGCGCCGTACGCGACCTCGGCGCGCGCCTCGGCCAGCGGCTTGCCCTGCTCGGCCGTCATCAACCTGGCGAGATCCTCCTGGTTGGCGACGATCAGCTCGAACCAGCGACGCAACACGCCGCCGCGCGCCTTCGCGGTCTGCGCCCGCCAGTCCGGCCATGCCGCGGCGGCCGCGGCGATCGCACGCTCGGTCTCGGCAGCGCCGAGATCCGCGACCTCGGCCAGCAGGGTCCCGTCCGCGGGATTGCGTACGGCGAAGGCACGGCCGCCATCACCCGGCGACCAGTCGCCATCGATGAAGGCATCGGTACTAAAGAGGCCAGGGTCCTGCATCAGGTCGGCGGTCGCGTCGGACATGGCGTCGTCTCCACGGCTCGGATGTGCTCTGTCGATCGCCATTGTCGCGCAACCGATCGACGGGCGGCGCACGCTGCCGTGTCGACCGTCGGTGGACGCGTTGACCGTCGCGATCATTACGTTATATTGTTACATCCCATCCGAGGCAGAAACCCGGCAGGAGTCCACCGTGGGCTGGCACGCAAGCCGCGTCGCGCTGTTGATGCTGGTCGTGATCAGCGGATTGCCGCTGGCGGCGCCGGCCGATCCGCTGCGCGTGTTCGTCAGCGTCGCACCGATGCAGACGCTGGTCGCGGCCGTCGGCGGCAGCCACGTCGAGGTCCGTTCGCTGGTACGCCCGGGGCACGATCCGCATACCTACGAACCGACCCCGCAACAGATCGGCGCGCTGACCCGGGCCGGCCTGTACGTCGCGGTCGGCATGCCGTTCGAGGCCGTGTGGCTTGAACGCCTCCGTTCGGCGAGCCCCGGCATGCGCGTCGTCGACGCGCGCGACGGCATCGCGGTACGCGCACGGCACGCGCACCACCACCACCACGGGCACGCGGGCGGGCACGACGACGGTGGCGATCCCCATGCCTGGACCAGTCCGCGGCATATCGTGCAGATGGCGGCCACGATCCGCGACAGCCTCATCGCCCTCGATCCGGTCAACGCCGCCGACTACACCGGCAATCACGCCCGGCTCGAGCGCGACATGCAGGCGCTGGATGAGCGCATCCGCGCGCTGCTGCAGCCCTACCGTGGCCGCAAGTTCTTCGTGTTCCACCCCGCCTGGGGATACTTCGCCGATGCCTACGGCCTGCAGCAGATCGCCATCGAACACGACGGCAAGGACCCGGGCGCACGCGCGCTGGTCACGCTGATCGAGCAGGCCCGCAACGAGCAGGTGCGGGTGATCTTCGTCCAGCCGCAGTACGATCGGCGGCGCGCCGAGCAGGTCGCCGCGGCAGTCGGCGGGCGCGTGGTCTCGGTAGACCCGCTGGCACCCGACTACGCCAGCAACCTGCAGCACGTCGCACAGGCCTTCGCCGAGGCGCTGCAGCGGTGAAGCCGCTGATCGAACTGCAGGCGGTCGACTTCGCCTATGCGAACACGCGCGTGCTGTCCGGTATAGATCTGCAGGTCGAAGACGGCGAATTCATCGGTATCGTCGGGCCGAATGCCGGTGGCAAGAGCACGCTGCTGAAGCTGATCCTCGGCCTGCTGACGCCGCAGTCCGGCAGCATCCGGGTACTCGGCCGTACGCCGCGCCAGGCCAGTCGGCAGATCGGCTACGTGCCGCAGTACCCCAGTTTCCCGCGCGACTTCCCGATCTCGGTCGAGCAGGTCGTGCAGCTGGGCCTGCTCGGCGCAGGCGCGCAGCGCGGTGTGTTGAATCGGCTGTGGCACACCGGCAGCGCGCGCGACGACGTGTATCGCGCGCTCGACGAGGTCGAGGCCGGCGCAATCGCAAAACGGCAGATCGGCAGCCTTTCCGGCGGCCAGCTGCAGCGCGTGCTGCTGGCCAGGGCGCTGGTCGGCCGGCCGCGCGTGCTGATCCTCGACGAGCCGACCGCAAACATCGACCAGCGCGTCGAGAGCGAGATATTCGACCTGCTCAACCAGCTCAACGCCCGCATGACGATCCTCGTCGTCTCGCACGACGTGGCCTTCATCTCCGGCTACGTCGGCCGCGTCGCGTGCGTCAACCGCACGCTGGTCTGCCACCGTACCGACGCCATCGATGGCCGGGTCATCCAGGAACTGTACGGCGAACACGTCCGCATGGTCGCGCACCGGCACTGACAGATGCACGCCTTCTTCGACGCCTTGGCCGAACACAGCTTCCTGCAGACCGCGGTCGTCGCGGCGCTGCTCGCGAGCATCGGCTGCGGCGTCATCGGCAGCTATGTCGTGGTCAAGCGCATCGCCTTCATCGCCGGCGGCATCGCGCATTCGGTGCTCGGCGGCATGGGCGCCGCGGTCTATTTCGGCTTCGACCCCTTGCACGGCGCACTGATCGCCGCCGTGATCGCCGCTTTACTCATTGGCTGGGTGCGATTGCACTGGCACACCCAGGAAGACACGCTGATCGGCGCGCTGTGGGCCATCGGCATGGCCGTCGGCGTGCTGTTCATCGCCAAGTCGCCGGGCTACCAGGCCGACCTGATGAGCTTCCTGTTCGGCAACATCCTGCTGGTCCCGCCGCAGAGCCTGTGGTTCATGGTCGCGCTAGATGTCGTGCTGCTGCTCTTCGTCGGCGCGTTTCACCGGCAGTTCCTGGCCGTGGTGTTCGACGAGGAGTTCGCCCGCCTGCGCGGCGTCCCGGTCGGCTTCTTCTACCTGCTGTTGCTCGTGCTCGTGGCCGTGACCGTCGTGTTGCTGATCCAGGTGGTCGGGCTGATTCTGGTCCTGGCGCTGCTGACGCTGCCGGCTGCGGTGGCCGGTCACTACGTGCATTCGCTCGGACGCATGATGCTGATCGCCACCGTGCTCGGTGGCGTGCTCAGCGTTTCCGGGCTCGCGCTGTCGTATCAACCCGACCTGCCGGTCGGCCCCACGATCATCCTGCTGGCCGGCGCCGTCTACGTGGCATCGGCACTGTTCTCGCAGTGGCGCGACCACCGACTGCGCACCCGGATCGTCGATGACCCTGCCGGCGAGGCCAAACCGCATGGATGATGCCGGGCTGCAGGGGATCATCGCCAGTGCCGAGACGCTGTGCCGCGAACGCGGCGTGCGCTTGACCGATCAGCGCAAGACCGTGTTGCGCCTGCTGTGCGCGGCGCAGAAACCGCTCAGCGCGTACGAACTGCTCGATCTGTTGCGCAGCGAGATCCGCAATCCGGCGCCGCCCACGGTATACCGCGCACTGGATTTCCTCGTCGAGCAGGGCCTGGTCCACAAACTGGAGAGCCTGCACGCCTACATCGGCTGCAGTCATCCGGATCACCCGCACGCCAGCCAGTTCCTGATCTGCGCCAGCTGCGGCGAAGTGGCCGAGGTCGACGACCCCGGCGTCAACCGCAGTCTGCAGGCCGCCGGCAAGGCAGCCGGGTTCTGCACGACCCGGCGTGTCGTCGAACTGCTCGGCACCTGCGCGCAGTGCGCCGAAAAACGCCAACCGTGAAGCCGCCAATCATCGAACACCAGGAATCCATCTCATGCGAACCGTACACCCTGCAGCCAAGCTGACATCCGGCGTCGTCGTTGCGGGTCTGCTGATCGTCGGCGTCACGGCCGCGGTCGCCGGACCACACGCACATGACGAACACTCACACGACGATCGCGCGCACGATGACCACGGCCACCGCCAACACGGCGCGCACGTGCACGGCCAGGCGACGTTGAGTATCGCCATTGACGGCGCACGGGTCGAGGTGGCACTCGAGAGCCCGGCGGCCAACCTGTTCGGTTTCGAGCATCGACCCAAGACGGCCGCGGACAAAGCGGCGGTCGCGGCGGCGACGCAGGTGCTCGGCGACGGTGAACGGCTGTTCCGCTTCGACGCCGGTGCCGGCTGCCGCCTGGTCGACGCCGAGATCGAATCGTCGATGCTCGGCAGCGATTCCCACCAACATCATCATGACGGCGATGCACACGCCGACGACACGCATGCCGACGTCGCCGCGCACTACCGTTTCGACTGCAGCGATGCATCGCGCATCCGCGAGGTCGGCGTCGAACTGTTCGCCCACTTCGAGCGCCTCGAGCGGCTGGACGTCCAGTTCGTCACCAGCGAGTCGCAGGGGGCCGCGCGCCTGTCTCAGCGCAACACGGTCGTGTCGTTCTGACGGGGCATCGCGGCCATGTCACGGCAACACGACCTGGCCGAGCGCGAGTCGCCGGCGCCGGCACCGGCGACGGTCGTCGACGTCTCGGCGCTGCGGTTTCGCTGGCACGCCGACGGGCCGGACGTGCTCGTCGTCGATCGCGTGCAGGTCACGCGCGGTGAACGCCTGTTCGTTGTCGGGCCGAGCGGCAGCGGCAAGAGCACGTTATTGAGCCTGCTCGCCGGCGTCGCACCGGCGCAGCAGGGTACGGTGCGCGTGCTCGATCAGGCGCTGGAAGGACTGAGCAGCGTCGCGCGCGACCATTTCCGCGCCGATCACATCGGTTACATCTTCCAGATGTTCAACCTGATCCCGTACCTGTCGGTGGTCGACAACGTCGTCCTGCCGTGCCGTTTCTCGCGTACGCGCCGGGCACGGGCGCTGCGCCACGGCACCGACCTCGATGGCGAGGCGCGACGCCTGCTCGACCACCTCGACCTCTCCGACCCGGCACTGCTGCAGCGACCGGTGACGACCCTCAGCGTCGGTCAGCAACAGCGCGTCGCAGCGGCGCGTGCATTGATGGGATCGCCGGAACTGCTGATCGCCGACGAACCGACGTCGTCGCTGGATGCCGACCGGCGCGCGTCGTTCATCCGCCTGCTGTTCGAGGAATGCCGCCAGGCCGGATCGACGCTGCTGTTCGTCAGTCACGACGCATCGCTGGAAGCGCTGTTCGATCGCACACTCGACCTCGCGGCGATCAACCGCGCGCCGAGCGGTGACGGCGACGCCTCGGGGCCGGGAGACTGAACGTGCCCATCCTTGCACTGGCCTGGAAGAGCCTGCTCAACCGCCGCTTCACGGCGCTGTTGACGATCGTGTCGATTGCGCTCAGCGTCGCACTGCTGGTCGGCGTCGAGCGCCTGCGCACCGAGGCGCGCTCCAGCTTCGCGAGCACGATATCCGGGACCGACCTCGTCGTCGGGGCGCGCAGCGGCCCGGTCCAGCTGCTGCTGTACACGGTCTTTCGCATCGGCGACGCGACCAACAACTTCGCGTGGGAGAGCTACCAGGACGTCGCCGGCCATCCGAGCGTCGCGTGGAGTGTACCGCTGTCGCTGGGTGACTCACACCGCGGTTTTCGCGTCCTCGGCACGACCCCCGAGTACTTCGTCCGTTACAAGTACGCACGCGGCCGCGAATTGGCATTCAGGGCCGGCAGCGTGTTCGACGACCTCTACGATGCCGTGGTCGGTGCCGAGGTCGCTGCAATACTCGGCTACGTGCCGGGCGACCGGATCGTGCTGGCGCACGGCGCGAGTGACGTGAGCTTCGCGCGTCACGCCGACAAGCCGTTTCGCGTGGTCGGCATCCTCGAGCGCACGGGTACGCCCGTCGATCGAACCGTGCACGTCAGCCTCGCCGCGATCGAGGCGATCCACGCCGGATGGCAGAGCGGCGCCCCGCTGCCCGGCATGCAGGTCTCGGCCGAGCAGGCGCGCAACATGGATCTCACACCCAAGGCGATCACCGGGGCGCTGCTCGGCCTGAAGTCCAAGGTCGCGACCTTTCGCGTGCAGCGGTACGTCAACGACTATCCCAGCGAACCGCTGACCGCGATCCTGCCCGGCGTCGCCCTCAGCCAGCTGTGGGATCTGATCGGTATCGCCGAGAACGCGCTGCTGATCGTGTCCGCGTTCGTCGTCGTGGTCGGCCTGTTCGGCATGCTGACCGCGCTGCTGACCAGCCTCAATGAACGGCGACGGGAGATGGCGATCCTGCGCTCGGTAGGCGCGCGACCGGGGCACGTGTTCGCGCTGATCATGGGTGAGGCCGGCGTGCTGACGCTGCTGGGCATCGTGACCGGACTGGCGTTGCTGTACGTCATGCTGCTGCTCGGGCAACCGATCGTCGAGACCCGTTTCGGGCTGTACGTCAACGTTGGCGGCCCATCCACGGTCGAACTCGGTCTACTCGGGGCGATCGCCGGCGCCGGCATCCTGATCGGCACCGTACCGAGCTATCGCGCCTACCGGATGTCGCTGTCGGACGGGCTGTCGCTGCGGTTGTGAGAATGCGGCGAGCGCCGCGGTCGCCGGCGCTGCGCCAAAACCATCGGTGCCGACGCGTCAGCGACCATCGACCCCACGCGCGACCCGGACGCTGCCGTCGACACCAGGCCGACGCGAACCCAAACGTCGCCGGTGAACAGCGCACGCCGTGACCCGCAGCGACAGTGTGAACGCGCTTGCTGATATCGCGACACCGGCGCGACGGTCGTACGTTGTTGGCGGATCGGCACGACGACTCGGGGGCCAACGGCAGCGCGGCACGACACCGCGTTGGCGCCTTGATGTCGCTGCCGCGATGGCACCGTTCCTAACCTCGGTTAGGGAACGGAACGCACTCGCCTTGGGCTCGGTCAATACCGGCGCGATCCGCAGCCCGGCGCAGGGCGCCGCGCTTTGACATCGCGTCGATAGTCTGGTAACTGATGGAGCTAGGTACAGATGCGGTAGGAGGTACCTCATGGCAACCCTGCTCCAAGAACTGGGACACCACAACGAAGAGTCACGCCCTGTCAAACCACTCGGCAAAGAAGCGTCCGCCGCGGCCATCGGGCTGACGGTCGGCGCACTCGTGATGGCCCTGATCTGCATGGCGATGAAGACGGCGTAGTAGCGCGCTGGTAGCCGGCGCTCACGGCACCGACGCAGAGAATCGCAAACACCTCCGTGAGCCGATAGGTCGCCGCGCAGCACTGCGCCACGAAGTCGGCCGGCGCGCTCGGTCAACGTCGACGTGGATCCGGCCGGTATATTTCGGCCGCTGAATCTTCACATCAGCCGGCGCGCCGTTGCGCGTTCACGAAGCCGCTCCGACGGATGCGATTGGGATCCGCTCGCAAGCCAATGACCTACCGTCGATTTCTCCAGTTGTGCGTACTGCACCCACGCGCTCCGTGTGACGCATCTTCGCCACCCCGGGGGGCGGCTGGCAACGCCGATACACAGCAGCGGTCTCAATACTGTCTCGTCGCTATCTTCCGGTCATCTTTCGCCGGCGACGAGAAGGTATCGGAGGTCTCAAGCCACAGCCTTCGCGCGTTGACCCGGTAAGGCCAAACAAGCGACCGACATGCAGGCTCTCCGGCGGTCGTCGCCGCGCAGCTGCAACCCATTGGCATGCCGATGGCAACGGCGCTCGGGTGATGTCAAAGGCGTCAGCGCCCCCGGACGCCGCCACCAGAGGCCTGCGAACCGGGTGCGTTCGGCCGTCGCTTGTCTGCTGCCGCTGCCGCGATCCTTGTCCGTCGCCAAACAGATACGATCGGGCGCCGCGATCCGAGAAGTCGCCGGAACGGTATGGTGATTGATTCATGATCCGGCCGGGGAAGCGCAGCGGGTTGCTGCAAGCACTTCACCGCTTCAACTCCTACCCGGCAACCGACGGACTGAGAGCCTTCACCTAAAGGGCGTTGCGCTTGTTGCGCATGATCGGCTGCGGCACGACGTTCAGCTCCGCGGCGCGTTGGACCGCTTGCAGTACCACCTCGTGACGCGGCGATTTGCTGCAGGCCGGATCGGTGGCGCAGGCATCACCGGCCAGCAGGTGCGCCTGGCATCGGCAGCCGCCGAAACAGCCGTCACGCTCGTCGCAGCTGGCGCAAGGCTCCTGCATCCATGACTGACCGCGGAAGCGGTTGAAGTCCGGTGATTCGTGCCAGATCCATTCGACACTGTGGTCGCGCACGTTCGGCAACTGCAGGCCCGGCAGGTCGGCGGCCGCGTGGCACGGCAGCGCGGTGCCGTCGGGTGCGATGCCGATAAACACCCTGCCCCAGCCGTTCATGCACGGCTTCGGCCGACCCTCGAAGTAATCCGGCACGACGAAGTAGATCTTCATACGCTCGCCATGACGCACCTGATAATCGTGAGCGATCGCCTCGGCACGCGTCAGCTGGTCACGCGTCGGTAGCAGAAAGTCGCGGTTGGCCAACGCCCAGCCGTAGTACTGGGTGTTGGCCAGCTCGATATAGTCGGCCTCGAGCTCCAGCGCCATGTCGAGGATCTCGCGCATGCGATCGAGATTGTGCCGATGCATGACGACGTTGAGCACCATCGGGTAGCCATAGGCCTTGACCAGGTGCGCGATCTCGGTCTTCTTGCGGAAACTGGCGGTACCGGCGAGGCGGTCGTTGAGTTCCGGATCATCGGCCTGGAAACTGACCTGGATGTGATCCAGGCCGGCCTCCTTGAGTGCCGCGATGCGCGCCTCCTCCATGCCCATGCCGGACGTCAGCAGGTTGCTGTAATACCCGAGGCGGCGCGCCTCGGCGACGATCAGCTCGAGGTCCTTGCGCAATAGCGGTTCGCCGCCGGACAGGCCGAGCTGCGCGGCACCGAGGCTGCGCGCCTCGGCGAGGACCCGCAGCCAGTCATCGGTCGCGAGCTCGCTGGCCCGGTCGCCGAGACGCAGCGGATTGGAGCAGTACGGACATTGCAGCGGACAGCTGTAGGTCAGCTCCGCAAGCAGCCACAGTGGACGCAGCGGCTCCGGTTCGGTAGGCGCCATATCGGTCGGTGACTCCGCAAACGAAAAAGGCGGGTGAGCACCGCTCCCCCGCCCTTCAGCGATACGCCAGGGTTGGGTTCAGCGAACCTTCACGTACAGGTTGATCTCAAAGCCGTAGCGCAGATTCTGGAACTCGGGCTTGGTCCAGGTCTTCTTCATCGTGGTCGCCTCCATCGGGGTGATTTCGGTTGCGGTCGCATCGAATCAAACCCCGTAAGTATGGTCCAAATTTCCTACTATGGGTCGTGACCCGACACGGCGCGCGGTAATTGGTGCGTTGAGCGCGGTTTGCCGGCCCGTTGCACGAGAAAACCGGTCAATTTCGGCCACTTCGGGCTTCCTGCGGCCTTTACCGGCGATCAACTGCCGGCCCCATGGGTGAACCCAATCGCGACACGGCGGACATCGCGTCGCCAGGCCCGCCCCAATTCAGCGCCGCACCAGCCAGCCCTGTTCGAGCGCCGCGGCAACCAGTTGGTGGACGTCGCCGGTCAGTCCGGTCTCGTCGAACGTGCGTTCCAGATCCTCGACGACAGCGGACAGCGGGGTCGTGCCGTCGCAGCGCCGCAGGATCTCTGCGGCACTGTCGTTGAGCTTCACCATTCCCTCCGGATACAGGATCACCCAGGCCTGCTGCGCGTCTTCCCACTGCATGCGGTGGCCCGGCGCGATGCCATAGCACGCGGCGCCATCGACACTGCTCATTGCCCGTCCTCCTCGTTGAAGTACGGCGGCATCTTCAGCACATAGGCCATGTACATCGCATCCAGCATCGACCACAGGATGTCCAGCTTCAGCTGCAGGATTTCCAATGCACGCTGCTGCCGCTCTGGCGTATCGAACCAGGCCAGCGTGACCTCGAGACCGTGCTCGACATCGCGGCCGGCCTGACTGACGCGCTTGCGGAAATAATCCAGCCCCGACGACTCGATCCAAGGGTAGTCGCCGGGCCAGTTCGCCAGCCGTTGCCTGTGGATCGTCGGCGCGAACAACTCGGTCAGCGACGAACATACCCCGTCGTGCCATTCGGCACCGCGCACGAAATGGTAGTAGGCGTCGACCGCGAAACGGACGCCGGGCAGCACGTGCTCCATCGACCAGAGCTCATCGCGGGTCAGGCCGCAGGCCTCGCCGAGGCGCGCCCAGGCCTCGATGCCGCCCTCGTCGTCGGGCGAACCGTCATGGTCGACGATCCGCTGGATCCACAGTCGACGCGTCTCGCGATCCGGACAATTGGCCATCAACGCCGCGTCCTTGCGCGGGATCGTGACCTGGTAGTAGAAGCGGTTCGCGACCCAGCCACGGATCTGCTCCGGATCCAACTCGCCGTTCGCCATCATCTGGTGGTACGGATGATGGATGTGGTAGCGGCGGCTGCGGGCACGCAGCTCCGCCTCGAATTCCGCCTTGGTCCAAGGTGTGCGATGCAATCTCATGCCCTCCATTCGTGCAACGGCATCGGGCCGTGCGTACGCTGATTCCCAGCCGGCTGCGGCAACAGATCACGTGCCAGCAATGCGCGGGCAACCCCGATTCAGACGCTGAGTTCCATGCCGTCGTGCGCGACCTCGATCCCGGCGGCGCCGAGTTGGCGGCGCTCGGCCGAGTCTTCGACCAGGATGGGATTGGTGTTGTTGATATGAATCAGCACCTTGCGTTGACGCGCGAACGGACCGAGGGCCTCGATCATGCCCCCCGGCCCGGATTGCGGCAGGTGCCCCATGGCCAGCGAGCGGCGCGTACCGACGCCGCGCCGTTCCATCTCGTCGTCGGTCCAGCAGGTGCCGTCGACCAGCAACAGGTCGGCCGCGTGCATGACCGGTTCGAGGTGGGATTCGATGCGGGCCAGGCCGGGCGCGTAGAACGCGCTGCGCCCGCTGTGCAGGTCACGCACCTGCAGGCCGATGTTGTCACCCGGGTGCGGATCCTCGCGATGTGGCGAATACGGCGGTGCCTTGCTGCTCAGCGCCAGCGCCGCGAACGACAGACCGTCGATACCGCCGATCGCGAACGGCGAGCCGTCGATCGGCAGCTCGTGCCAGTTCACGCCACAGTAGTGTTCGAGCATGCGCAGCACCGGGAAGCCGGTCGTCAGGTCCTGGTACACCATCGCGCTGCAATACAGCTCCAGGGGCTGACCGTGCTCGCGCAGCATCAGCAGGCCGGTCGTGTGATCGATCTGGCTGTCGATCAGCAGGACCGCACGGATGCCGGTATCGCGCTTGGCCCGCGCCGGCTGCAACAGCGGCACCGCGAGGATCTGCTGACGGATGTCGGGCGAGGCGTTGACCAATAACCAGTCGACGTCGTTGCTGCTGACCGCGATCGACGATTGCATACGCGGCCGCGCATCGACTGTGCCGGCACGCACGCCCGCGCAGTTGTCGCAGTTGCAGTTCCATTGCGGGAATCCGCCGCCCGCCCCCGAGCCCAGCACCTTGATCTTCAACATTCGACAGGTTTCCGCGCGATGATGTCGTGGTCGCGGTCATGCTAACAAGCCACGTCGGCCTGCACGAAATCACGCGGCGCAGGCAGGCGCAGCTGGGGTCGTCCGGCAGCGGCCGGCAACGACGCCCGCAGCACTGGCCAAGCCGCGCGTGCCGGTCGACGACATCGCCGAGGGGCCTTGGCGCAGCGACCCCGCTGCACGCCGCAGATCGGCAGTGCGGCAGGGGCCGGGCATTCGCGGCGACGTACTGCCAACGACGTGGCCAGCACGATCCGCTGGCGAGCGATGCGCGGGTCAGGGCACCGGTACCCGGGCTCCCCGCTGGCCGGGTGGGCACCAACAGGCTGCCGAGCGGCGGAGGTCACGGCCGCCGAGCCGTCGCGCCCCCGCCATGCCACGTTGCATATCCGCCGCGCGACGGCGGTCGGCTGTCGCCGCGTGCGCTGCCGCAGGCCGATCGGTCAGTTGTGACCGCTGATCTTGGCATGCAGCGGCTTGGTCTTTTCGTAGGTCTCGAGTTGCTCAGGCGTCGCCTTTTCCTGGTACCTGCCCTTCCACGCTTCGTAGCTCATGCCATACACGGCCTCGCGGGCGGCGTCGTAGTCCATGTCGACGCCACGTTCCTTGGCCGCCGCCAGGTACCACTTCGCCAGGCAGTTGCGGCAGAAGCCGGCAAGGTTCATGAGGTCGATGTTCTGGACATCGGTGCGGTTTTGCAGATGCTCGACGAGGCCGCGGAAGGCGGCAGCCTCAACCTCGGTGGTGGTTTTTTCGTCCACGCAATCAGCTCCTAAAGTAGACCCAATCTGGGTCGGGAAATCAGCTTGCAGCAGGCCGGTCAATCGCCAACGACAGGCTCCCATTCCACCAGAAAATCGCCCGCCGGCAGCGGGCTTTTTCGCGCTCTTCCACAGGCACGTGCATCGCGTTGGCGCAGGTCAGATCGGCCTGTTCCCGGGGCACACCGCAGTGGCCCGCACCTGATTGGGCGTCACGTCGTCCGGCACCGGATGGTGGCTCGGTGGCGACTGCTCGGCTTCGGCAGGTGGGCCATCAACGAGGCACTGAGTCCGAAATGTCGTCGCATGACGGCGATCGTTGCGCGAGTTTGACGCAGAGATTAGACCACCGCGACAGCAAACGCATCATCTGGTCGTTGTCTGTGAGCCGCGACCGCCCGGGCAGGATCGACGGCGCGGTCCCGCCGCATCTTGTTAGCGATGAGCCGCGTTTCTCGAGTTTGCTGCTTACGTCGTTGGCCGTTTCGACCCGACCGGACGGGTGCAATATCGCGCACTACGTGTGGACGTATACGCGGGAACAAGCGGTCAGGACTAGCGCGCCCGGAGCCGGTGCAGCGGCGGCCCGCAGGTGGGTCTGCGTGTCAGTGACCGTTGTCTTCGGTCGCGGCCTCGACCTGCCTCAGGTTCGGGCGGGCTGTGCAGCATATCGAGCTTCAGAGGTCCGTCACCGATGTTGGCAACGTCGTGGAACTCCCCTGAAGGCACGAAGCTGAGATCGCCCGGCTGCACGGTTTTCTCGGTATTACCGAATCTTTACCCGCCTCGTACCTTCGACGAAAATCAGGCTGTTCACCCCCCAGAAGCTAGTGCCCGAACTGCCGATTCAACCCCAAGCACAGCACGGCGAGGCGTCGGGGCGTTGCCGACAAAAAACCGCCCCACGGAGTACGGTGGCAGCCAGATCGAGTCCCGACAACTGCCGATGAGATTCAGATGCGCTCAACTCTCACCTTGATGACAGAGCGTTCGTCCGCCTCGAGCACGGTGAGTCGATGCCCCTGCTCGATAATACTTCTGCCTTCGGGAGGAATCTGACGTAGCCGAGACGTGATGAGCCCCCCGATCGTATGGGCTTCCTCGACGGGAAACTGTACGTACAGAATGTCATTTACCTCGGATATCGGGGTTCTTCCGCTCATCACATGAGAATCTTCGTTTTCGTGCTCGATGTAGATGCGTTTCTTTGGTTGATACTCATCGAAATCGTAGCCGACGTCGATCTCACCCACCACCTCTTCGAACACATCCTCCATCGTCAAGATACCCACTGCCGAACCGAACTCGTCCACAACAACGGCCATGTGGTCCTCGCGCGCCTGCAGTTTTGGCAGAGCGTCATCGATCGTTTGCTTCGGAGACAGGTACAAGACCGAACTGAGATAGTCCGATATTGGTTTTTCCATGATTTCCGGATCCATCAGGTCCCAGGAACTCAACGTCAGCACGCTCTTGATGTTCGTCATGTTCCCACGATACAACGGAAGCCGATTGAATCCGTACTTCATCACCAGACGCACCGCTTCTTTCATCGGGCGCGTTTCGTTGAGTCCCACCACATCCGCCAGTGGAATCATCGCCTCGCCGACAGTGGTGTCCGCAAACCGGATGATTCGGCGGATGCGCTTACGCGAGATCGTCGAGGGATTGCTCGACGACTCAGAAACGTCGAGCATGACGCGCAATTCTTCACGCGTAATAAACATATTCTGGGGCATCGTCCCGCCCCCGACGATGCGAGTGAAAAGGCGGGCGACCCGGCTGAAGATGAAGATTACCGGGTAGAAAAGAAAAGAGAAGAATCTCAGGCCGACGATAAGTCGGCTGACCATCGTGTCAGCCTTCTGCTGAAAAATGCTCTTAGGCACGACCTCGCCAAGAATCAGCAGAACGGGTGTCAGAACAATCACCGAGATTAGGTCGCCGGCCGAGCCGAAATGCTCGATGAATACCAATGCGCCCAGTGTCGATATCGTGACCGTTGCCAGATTCGTTCCAACCAGAGTCGTTCCGAGAATTACATCGGGAGTGCGGAAAAGCTTCAGGACCAGTGCCGCGCCTCGATCTCCGGTCTTGGCCATGTGCCTCAGCTTGACCTTGTCGGAATTGACAATCGCGATCTCTGAGCCAGAGAAGAATCCCTTCAGAAGAAGGAAAACCAAGATCAGAATCAGTTCCACGCTCCAGTCCATCAACCCTTACCCAATTCTTCGGATTTGACAGTAGCCGAACGAACTTGCGACCGCTGTTGTCCTGGCTCACCACTCGCGTCCTGTTGTTCGTCGGAATCGGGTGGCTGATCTGCAGCCGCATTTTCGGCCTGTAGTACCAGATCCGGGTCTCCTTGCTCGTTGCCGACCAACTGATCTGTCGACGCGAGTCGTTGAACCAAGAGCTGACTGATACGCAGCCCGCTACGCTGTTTGACCACGAATCGATATCCGTCATGGGTTGTCTCTTCGCCGGGAGAAGGTAGTCGGTCAAACAAGCGGAACGCCACTCCACCGATCGTGGCCATCATCGGATCCTCGATGGCGAAGTTCGTCAGGTTGTAAAAATCTGTAAGACGCATGTCCCCTGGCACAACGTAACTGTTCTCATCATCTTCCTTGTAATACTCCTGACCCACCATGGGTCCGGAGATCTCGCCGAAAATGAACGTCAGAACGTCCTTCATTGTGACGATACCGAATACTTCGCCGTATTCGCCGAGGATGATCGCAACGCGCGTCTTGTGGCTCTGGAAATAGTCAAACATCTCGTCAACTTTCTTGGTCGGCGGAACGAAATGTGCCGGCTTGAGAATCATATCGAGCGTAACTTCCGAAAGGTCTCCCCCTCCCCTCACCAGATTCAGTATGTCCTCGGAATGAACGAAACCGATGACGTTGTCCCAGTGCCCTCGATAGACAGGAACGCGCGGGTGTTGAAAAGTACGGAACTGCTCAATGAGTTCCGGCACCGACAACTCCGCGTCAAGAAAATTGATGCGCGGTCCCGGCGTCATGATGCGGGAGATATCCGTATCGGACGCCTCGAGAAGATTGTCGATAAGCACTCGCTCGGTCGCGTCAATGATTCCGGTCGCCTCGCCTTCCTCGAGGATCGTGCGCAACTCATCTGGCTGCAGAATGTTTTCCCGGTCAACCGCCTCTCCGACGACCATGGTCGTGATCCGATCCGACACGGCACGCACGGCGACACGCAAAGGCGTTATCAGGATCATCCAACGCGGCAGGAAACGCGCGCTGATTCCGGTACTGAACTTCATCGGAAAGCTCACCGCCACCGTCTTTGGCGTCACTTCACCAATGAGCAGCAACAGCGGGACCATTATCAGGATATTGATCCAACCGACATCTTCTGCGCCGAAGACCAGCAGCAGTATCGCGGTCATATTGGCGGCGGATGCGATATTGACCAGCTCGTTGCCGCACAAAATGGAGATGATCAGCCGGCGCGGCTCGTCCAGCATCGAGTGAATCGTTTCGGAGTCCCGATGTCGCGACTGCCGCAGTCGCTGCAGGTCGATCCGGCTGAGCGAAAAGAGCGCAGTTTCCGAGCCGGAGAAGACCGCTGACAGGGCGAGAAAGACGACCTGGAACGCGATGCGGACGTACAGCTCCAGGCTCTCCAGATCAGAGCCGAGTGTTTCAAAGAAAAACGTCGCGTCGTCCAAGATCGTTCTCGGTATCGATGTTGTGCTATCGCCGCCTGTGGATGCCTGGCGACGTCTGAATAGTCACGCCTCCGCTCAGACCCGTCGCCATCTCACCAAGCTCCCCGAAATGCGCCCACCAGAACACCCATAGGCCTGATCCTTGTACTTGCTGTTGCCCGACGAAAGGGCCGGACGTGCGCCAGACTTCAGTTGGTGAACAGCTCCCTCAAGGGCTCCACGGGATATCGGAGCGGCCACATTGTATCTTCAATCTGCACAAACACGCCGACCCAGTCGTTGTTGGCGCTGTACAGGATATGGTGGTTTTCCGCCTCCCCGACGTTCAGCCAGTGGGTATTCACTTGGTCCATCGGTGTGTGCCCAACCACGAACGGCACGTCGGCCGTCAGATCCAACCTTTTGCGAAACCGCCGAACATCACCCTTTGTGTATCCACCTGGGCGACTCGGCCGTTGAAGCCGATTATTGATGATCTCTGGAATCAGACCGGGATAGCGGTGAATGTCGATCAGCATTTCCCTCGAGATCTTGGTGCGCGTCGGAGACGCATGGGCAGCGACGAAATCGTCGGAAACCACCACGTACGGAAGAAGATCATAGTAGCGCTGCATGGCCTTACGATATTCCTTACCCCTCTCCTTTCGCAGCGCCCTCTTCCACAACTGTCCCTGAGGCACGCCGAGTTTCGCTACTTCTTCGGAAAAACTGTCGTGATTGCCTCGGAGGAAAAAGAAGTTCTCTGGGAAACGCAGCTTCAACCGGAAGATCAGATCCATCATCAGCATCGAGTCATCCATATTGTCGAGCAGCCCGTCGCGTTCCGAATGCACCGCGTCTCCGATGACGATCATGCAGGCCTCGCCTTTTTCCATACCTCTGAGAAAACCGTTGTGGCTCAATATCACCAGAAGGTTGTCAATCTGAGCATGCAGATCGGCTACGATCACCGGCGTAAGACGCGCGGGCAACTCCAACAGCCCGCCCGGGACACCGCGGCTGTCGAGCGGGCGGTAAGCTTCGTGCTTCATCAGCGCGATTACGTCTTCGATCAAGGTCAGCGCCTCGTCCGGTGGTAGCGGATCCAGTGGTCCGCTGAAGATATCTTTCAGCTCGCGAAGATTGGCCAGTCGATGCGTCTTCTCCTTATTCAACATCGGCGAGATGCATGTGCCGTCCGAGGTCCTGTCCTTGAAAACCACGGTATCACCGTCGTGTCTCACGCGTAGATGGCGTGGCATGACCTTGTTCGGGTAATGGAACAGTGCGACCTGGGCGGGGTCATGCCGTCCGAGCGTCAGTTCCTGCCCAGGCTCTAGGCGCAAAAACCCGCCAATACCCTCGCCATGATGCTGCGGGTCTTCAATCAGAAAGCTTGGCGGCCCTTCTCGCTCTGGCTCTCCCAACAGCGGATATTCTGGATACAGATGCAGACGCTTACCGTTCTCGCCCAACATCAGTTCCATCGGAAACCCCTCGAAAGGAACCCGTATGTTGTCATCCACCAGTCGGTAGGCATCGCGGATCTTCAGCAACTTGCACCGACCGAGGCCCGAAAAAGCGCGCCGCAGCTGTTTCAGGAGTTTGGGCCTGACTTCAGGTGTCTGGTCGTTCATTGCTATGCGCCTCTGTTAGGAAGCAGACCGGAGGACTCGAGGTGCCTTCCCGCAAGTAGGCCCGCACACCGTTTTGCGCCAGATACACCGCCGCCTGGCGAAATACCTGAAGCTGGGACGCCACCAGCTCAGGGGTAAGCGCCACATCGACGGGATGCGTCCCACGGCGCGCGCGTCGGCTGCGCTGCTCGTAGAGCTGTTCTTCAGGGGGCAGAAGAAACTCAAAGACATATCGGCCGCGCCAGTCCACCGAAAAAAAATGTTTTTTATCCGGCGGTATCTGGATCCGCCTCACATCGAGTCTCGGTCGTGTCTCTGCCTCCAACCACTCGCGGTCGAAAACCGCCAGCCCCTTCTTGAAACCGACAAACGGAAGTCCCAGGTGCACTTCTCTCGGTCGTATCGCTAGTGCCTGGTCGGTCCACCAGCGCGAACGTGCCAGATCCAGGTATCCCTCTTCCGACCAGCCGCCAATCTGCCGTATCAACGTGCTCTTCCCTGCCCCGGGCGGCCCCGTCAGAAGAATCTGGCGGAACCTGACATCCGCCGGGAATGCCAGGCCCTTTATGTATTGAAGCTCCTTGCACGGTGCAGTCAGGCTTTCCAGCCTATCGTTCTCGGAAACGGGCCCGTGATCGGACATAGTCTGGAGAAGCCGGGTAAGCCGGAGCCGCTCACTCGGGCCCCGGCTGTTCGCCGCTAACCAAATATTCCTTTGAAGATAAAGAAGAAGACTGCGGCCAATATACCGCCAGCCGGCAGCGTGACCACCCACGAAATAACAATATTCCCGATCACCCGCAGATCCAGTGCCCCGATACCGCGGGCGAGCCCGACCCCCATCACGGCGCCAACCGCAATATGCGTGGTCGAAACCGGAAGTCCGGTCTTCGATGCCAACACCACAGTGGTGGCCGCCGCCAGCGTTGCGCAATAGCCGCGCGTCGGGGTCAGCTCCGTGATTTTGGTGCCGATTGTCTGCATGACCTTCCAGCCCATGGTCGCCAGGCCGACGACGATGCCGGCACCGCCGAGGACCAATATCCAGATGGGCAGCGCTGCCTTTTGGCCGACCTCACCGCCGCTCTGCACGATCGAGATGACAGCCGCCAGGGGACCGATGCCGTTTGCCACGTCATTGGAGCCGTGTGCGAAGGCCATCGCGCAGGCGGTGAAGATCATCATTGGCACGAAAGCCTTCTCCACGCTCGCATAGTGAAAGTCTCGATCCGCTGCTTCGTCGACCTGAACCCGGTTGATCATCATTCGCCCGATGAGTGCCACGATCCCCCCGAAGATCACCGCGATGACAAAGCTCTCGCCCATCGAGAATTCAAGCTTGAGGTGCTTCAACCCCTTGAACAAGGTCACGAGGCTGACAACAAAGCCCACTAGGAAGACATAAAACGGGCCATAGGTCTTCGCCTTGGCAAAAGGGTTTTCGGCGTTGAGAATCAGCTTGCGGATACTCAACATCAAAACCAGAGCGATCACACCCCCCAACATGGGAGAAACTATCCAGCTCGCGGCAATCTGGCCGATCTTGCCCCATTGCACCGCATCCATACCGATACCCGCGATGGCAAAGCCGACGATTGCGCCGACAATCGAATGCGTGGTCGATACCGGCCAGCCGCGGTACGAGGCCACCATCAGCCAGATAGCGGCAGCCAGCAAGGCAGCCAGCATCCCGTATACAAGTAACTCCGGCGAACCGGTGATCGAAGATGGATCGATGATTCCTTTACGAATGGTCTTCGTAACGCTGCCGCCAGCGATGAATGCGCCGGCAAACTCGAAGACTGCGGCAATGAGAATCGCCTGTTTTACCGTCACTGCGCCAGAGCCAACCGAGGTTCCCATCGCGTTGGCCACATCGTTGGCACCGATACCCCACGTCATGTAGAGACCGAAGATGACCGCCATGACCATAAAGATCATGCCGTACTCGGAGATGATTTCCATAACAGTTACCCATTTCTTGTGTTTCGCCGACCCAGTGCGTTGGCAATCCGGGGAGATCTACAACGAACCGGGCGCTTGTGTTCAGATTCAGCGCGCCAGCAGCAACCGGAGCCGATCACCGACTTTTTCTGCATAGTCGGCCAAGTCACCGATCCACTGGATCAGCTGGTACCAGAACATCACCGAAACGGGAGACATCGTGTCTTCCTTTGAAAAAAGGCTGCGCGAAAGCTGCATGCCCATTTCGTCGGTGTCGTCTTCGATCTTGTTCAGCGCCTCGACCATGTCCTCGACCCGACTTGCATCGCGTCCGCGAAAGCCCGTCTCTACAAGCTCGTCGAGTTCTTCGATGATCTTGCCCGCCTGATTACAGGTGTCGATGCAGCGGTTGACCAACGCCATCAGCGGGTCAGCCATACCCTCTGGGACCTCCATCTTGCGCTCGACGAGCAACCCGGCAATGTCCTGGGCCACATCAGCGATTGAATCCTGCATCGCCAAGACATCGAGCAAATCGCGCCGGTCAACAGGCATCAGCAGGCTCTTGGGCAGGTGACCACGAAGCTGATTCTTGATCTCGTCTGCTTCCTGCTCCTTTGCGAAAATCAGGTCTTTCTGCTCCTTGATCTTGCCGTGATCACCGTCGATGAGGGCCTGGAACAACGGTGGCACCTCGGAGACACATGCAATGACAACCGCCATGTGAGATTGAATCGGCTTGAACGGCGACTTACCGAACAACCCCGCCATCGGATTGGTCGACTTCATACTCTCCTCCGTTAGTGAAATTTCTCTGCTGCAGCGTCGCCCGCTTTTCTGTGCCGGGTTGCGAATCATTTTGTATATACATTTCGCATAGCGCAGACATCTCCATTTGTATATACATTTCGGATAGCGCGGGCATTTCCATTCACAAACATGCGCCGAATCTCAAGGCTAGACAATCGACGTGGGGCCGATTTGGAGGGGATTGTTACAGATTTAAGACATTCTTCTGACCTCGCGCAAACGAAAGCCCGAATCAGTGCGGCGCTCGAGAAAAAACGGTGTCGCGGAAGGCTCGACCGACGAAAAAGCGAGCAGGGATCTGATCCGTCAGTTAGGGGTGGACGAACCGGCCAGCGCGGTCGACAGACACCGGGCGCTGGACCCAAGCTGAGAGCCCAAGCGAGGCATTCGAGGCATCCGCCCGACAGGCCGTTGGCGACGATGACTTTCAGTAGTTGGCAAACAACCGGTTGAGCCGGGTGCCGAATCGCTCCAGCTCTGAGAGGCTTTGATCATAACGGAGTTTGTCACTCGTGAAGCCGGAACGCCCCCCTGTACCGGATTCGCGATAGGCGTTCTCGTCCTGCGCGAGGCGTTCGAAAATGACCAGCAGGTTCGCCATCGACTGATCCAGCGCATGCAGGTAACTGAGCAGGGTCTTTTGGATCTCGCGCTCAGTGGTCTTGGCCGCGCCATCAGCGGCCAGCTCGGCAAGCGTTGGCTCGATGTCCGTGCACTCTGCTCGCAAGGCCCGGAGTGTCTCCGCGCATTCGAGGTACGAACGCCGACGACGGCCGCGCAGAGCGTCGACCACCAAGCGGAACGAGGCGACACCGAACATGAAGCCGTGAATCTCGTCGTAACGGTGGTGTACGTCCGCTACGCGACAGCTGAGATCGATCAGGCGGGACACGACTCAAGGGGTGTCATTGTGTTTTCTCAGATGCAACTGGTAACGGATCTTCAGCCCAATACCGAGGATCATCAGTCCGAGGCATATGGACACCAACATCAGACTCACCCGATCCTGGAGAACAAACACCACAGCGAATACGCCAACGCTGATCCAGAATGCGATCACTGCCGCAACCCACTGCATTTTCTGACTTTTTAGTTGCGCCGAGTCGGAGTGCTCGACGCTCCGCGTCGGAGGCCCAACCATGGCGGAACCGCAGGCGGCGCAGGCGTTTACGGGCGCCGCGTGCAGTTTCCCGCAACGCGGGCAACGGACGTCGTTCTCGTTCGCCGTGGACATTGTGCGACGATATCTCATGAGGGCGGTAGTTGCAGCCGGCCCCCGACCCGATGCTCTCGGCAAACCATTGTGTCGGTCCCAGCAGCAGGACACTCAGGGTCAACGAAGACTCGGGGCCGCGACCCGGGCCGGCAGCGAGTGCAGTCCGCCGCTACTTGATCCCCTTCAAGAGCTTCAGGCCCTTGTGGCGCTGGGCACGAACGACTTCCAGCTCTTTACGAAGGCGCTCCCGCTCAGCCCCACTCTTGGCGTCATTCAGCTTGTCAGCCAATTTGCGTCTCTTCTTCTTCAGCGCGGCAAGGAGCTCTTTCAGAGACTCGGCCTCTTTCCGCTGTCGCGACTTCTTGGCACTCAGAATGTCTTCTGTCTTCTTCAGCAGCTTCGATGTCTTCATCTTGTCTCGCTTCCCGGTGCTCGGACGGTCCGGTGTTCCAGGGTCGCCTGGACTTCCTCAATCTCCCGTTCGGTGCTCGCCATTCTGCGCCGCGCTTCTTCCAGCGTCGCCTGCACCTCGGAAAGCTCATCCTCGGTCAGCGCGACTTCACGCCCGGCCTGCTTCAGACCGATATCGCCTACGGCAAATAGAACTTCTCCCATCTGCACGAGGTTCTTCGCGACATCATAGGCATAGGCTGCATCGTTCATCAACGATGTCGCCATCGCCGGGGTGATCTTGTTGCTTCTTATCAAAGATTCCAGCATTCCGTTGCGCGTCGTGTCGTTCTCCTCCAATTCGATCTTCAGCGCATCGAACGATAGCACCGCGGAAGGATCTTCCGGTTCCTCTGCGGCTTCGCCGAGCCGACGAAGAACCTCACCAAGCTGCACCCGAATCCTGTTGTATTCGCTGCGGATGTCGGCATTCTCAGAGCTGAGGTACTGAGACAGATTCTTGTGCATGTGCTTGGTGTCTTTTATTGCCTCGACAATGTCCCTCCCGGCCGCTCGCAAAGCGAACAGTTCGTTCGACTGGTCTTCAGTCATCGACACCTGGGCACGGCTGATGAAGTTCACGATGTCGCTGTAGAGACCTTTGACGTTGGCGTTGTATTCGGCATCGAGGTCGATTGGGATAGGCCTGCGTGTTTTCGCGACGACTTCAGAAAGATCTGCGTCCGACAGGATGTCATGACGGTGCAGACTCAAGCCGTGGGCGATGATTGCAAAGGCATTCTCATACAGCCGCAGTGTCTCCTTTCTGACGGCCTCAATCGCGGTATCGGGCAACTCGATGTTCGCATCGTTGAGATACTTGGGAACGGCCGCGGCGACGGCCTTTTCCGGCATTGCTTTCTCTAGGAAACGCACCAAATGCTGGATGAAAGGCAGCATGGCGACAATGCCGATCGTATTGAACAGGCTATGGAAGACGGCCAGTTTCATCGTGTAATCGTCGGGCGCGATACCCACCCATGCACTTATCGCGTTTACGGCCTGCCCGATCTGGTAGATGAAAGCGATCGCGATAATCGCCGTGACAGAGTTAAAAATCAGATGGGCCGCCGCCAGGCGTTTGCCTTGGACGTTGGAGCTCATCGAGCCCAGGATCGCCGTTATCGTGGTGCCAATGTTGGCGCCGATAGCCAGCGCGAGTGCGTTCTCATAGGTCACCTGACCGGCCGAGAGCGCGGTGATGATGATCACGAGCGTCGCGTGACTCGACTGCATGATCACCGTGGCGGCCATGCCGAGCAGAGTGAACAGGAAGAGCCCGGCGTAACCGCTCACCGCGAAGGCGGTCAAATCGATGGTGTCGCGGAAGGCCTCGAACCCTTCCTTCATGTGGTGTATGCCGAGAAACAGGAAACCCAGCCCAGTCAGGATGTAACCGACCCCTTTCAGACTCCTCGATTTCTGGAACACCAAGACGATGCCGAATACCAGCATCGGCATCGCATAGGCCGAGATCTTTACCTTGAGGCCGAACCCCGCAATCAGCCAGGCGCCGGTCGTCGTTCCGAGGTTCGCGCCGAAGATAATACCGATCCCCGCGGCGAGACCGATCAGGCCGGCACTGAGGAAAGAGATCGTGATCACCGAGACCAGCGAACTCGACTGCATCAGTGTTGTGCTGACGATACCGAACGTGAGCGACTTCCAGAGCCCGCTGGTGGTCCTTCGGAGCAGACGCTCGAGCAGCCCCCCGGTGAATGCCTTGAAGCCCTCCTCGAGGGCCAACATCCCGAACAGGAAAATGGCGACGCCTGCCGATATCTCCTTGAAGTCCGGACTGATCCAGAACCCGTATGCGAGCACCAGTAAAATTGTCGGCAGGATGGCTTTTCTTAACATAAACTCCCTTTCGCCTCTTCACGCTTGGCGACCCGTCCGACCGACCAATGCCAAGGACTGGAAACCCGTGTCCTGCAAGTCGCCTGTGTCGCGCTGTGACATCTGTACCGTTGGGCAACAAGCCCGGTGCACGGCAGAGTTCACCCATCCCTGCACGCGGCGGAAACCCTCCGCTACGCGCCCGTTCGCAGAAGCGCATCACCGCGCTGACCGGAAAGGCCTCAACTGCGAAGCCATGAAGGGAGCGACAACCGGTACAGATTGCAGAAGTATTGCACTTTTGTGACAAAGGAGAGGCGCGCGAGGTATTTGACGTCGGCGGTATCCCTCTTGGCCCGCCGGGATAAGGAAAAGAAACCGGCCCGAAAGGCCTTTTGTGGGTCAGCCACCAGGAATGAGATGGCAACGCGTCTCAATTCGCTTTCGGTACTGCCGATTTCGTGTTCTGCAGCGCCACGGCAGACCGTCAGAGCGCGCGCGGTTTGCGGCGGATCGCCGACCCTGACGACGTGTCGTCACGGACAAGACCTCGGAAGATCCTTGTGCCGCGGGGCCACCCCGGCTGACGGTGTGCCGGCAGATCACCGGTGCAGTGCCGCCTTCAGACGAACAGATGATCCGTGTCGGCGGGACGGAAATTGCCTATCGCCGCCATCCCATCGAGCAGGGTGATCAGGAAAGCCGTGGCCGAAATCCGGCCGAGGCCGCCGGTCATACAGGCCGCTTCGTCAAAGCGCTTGACGACATCGCGCCGACCGTTCGGAGTGACCAGCAGGCACGGAACCGGGTCGCCGCAGTGCCGCCCCCGATTACTGTCGCTCGAGTGGTCGCCGGTGACGCCGATCACCAGGTCATCGCGCCTCAGATCCGACAACATGGCATCGATACATTCCAGATTTGCCTTCTTGCCGAGGGGATCACGATCATGGGAACAGATGTCCGGGCCCTTGATATGCAGGAAGACCAGGTCGCTGGTCTCCAACTCCGATACTGCAGCGGCCCACTTTCCCGCCAAGTCGGTCTGTGGCAGCGCCGTGAAGCCCGCCCCGCTGACGATGCGAAAGCCGAACAAACGGCCAAGCCCGGCGACCGTTTGCTCCCCGGTGATCACCGACGCCTTGAGTCCGAGATAGGAGACCAGATTGCGTAGGGATCCCGCGACGCCGGCGCTACGGGTCAGGATCCCGTTGGCCGGCGGCAATCCACGAGCATTACGGCCCGCATTGACCGGGTGTGCCGCCAACAGGCGGTGCGCCTCGTGAACGAAATGGTTAACCGCGTCCGCCGTTCGCAGCGCCGCGGCGTTGCCGGCATCGCGAGCACTCGCCGGCAACGCGCCCAGCGCTTCTCGGCCACTGCCCGGGTCGGTGTCGGTCACCTCCGCCGACAGCCCCGGGCCACGCAGCGCTAGGACCGCGCGATGTTGGGTCGTTGGATACAGACTGGCTGTGATGCCATCGCCGAGTGGCAGGTCCTGAAGGACCGCCGCCAGCTCGTGGGTCCCTTCCCGAATGCGACCGGCCCGCCGGTCCGCGATCTGGATTCTTCCCTGTTCAAAAGACAGCGTGGCGAAGTTACACCGCAGCAACACATCGCCCGGCCCGACCGGTAATTCGATCCCCGCGGCTTCAACCGGGCCGCGGGCCAACAGGGCGGCATCCCTTGGTGCCAATCCCATCAGCGCACCGGTCCCCGTATGGGTACCAACGGGCACCCCCGGGTACAGCGGATCGACCAAACCGCTGATGCCTTGTTCTGCCAGCCGGTCGAGCCGCGGGGTCGAGGCCGCCTCGAGCGGCGTTTGGCCACCGAGTTCGGGGCACGACCGATCACCCAGTCCGTCGACGATTATCAGCAGCCCTTTGCTGTCCGCCATCCTCCCCCCTGTTCCCACGGTGGATGCCGAGATGTTTTCAAGCCGAAAGCTTCGTCGGATCTGGGAAGAGTTCTGAAGAAAGGGTATCGCCAATGATACGAAGTATTTCGTTGATGGCGCCCTCCCTTTCGTCATTCACCACGATCGGGATATTTTCTTTGTCCGCCTCCGACAAAAGGTGTGACTGAAGCTGCCAGATCGACTCGAAGCTCTTCAGGTAACGTTGAGAACGCCTTTGATGCGCTGCACGCCCCCTTCCCTGAATCCGCTTGCGCCAGACGTCCTCCTTGAGGACCGCCAGCATGACCGGCACGACAATGATGTGTTCATTCTCGCGAAGGCGCTCGACCGTGTTAGCGTCAATGTGCACACCCTCCAGCACCATCGAGACGCTTTCGCGCACCGCTCGCTGAACGGCAGCCTCGCACAGTACGCCCACCAAATCGGTCTGCCCCCGATACCCTTGCGCTATCGTACTCTCGAAATCCCTGGACCCGTTCGCATCCGGCAGGGCTCGCCAGGCGTCGAAAGAGGAGCGGTGCAAAACCGGCAGTAGCCGCTCGGGCAGCATCGCCCGCATGATTTCTCGAAGCATGTCGGTCGATTGGGTGCGAAATACATCCAGCCGGCTCGCGAGCTCCGTGGCCAGTGTGCTCTTGCCCGACCCGGCTGTCCCACCGATCAGCAACAATAGCGGTGTGCCCCTGCGCTTGAAGTGCCACCAAACCAGGTATCGTTGTGCCGTCTTTTCATCGGTCTCCCTGGCCAACAATCGGTAAGTCAGTCGAACCAGGTAGGCCTTGTCTATTTGACTACGTCGTCGTTTCGCCAGGTGAATACTCAGCATGCGGCTGAGGTAGCGCGCGTGCTCGACTTCGATTCCGCATAGCTCGAGTGACTTGCTATGCAAGTCCGCCGAGAAGGGCTCGGAAGCGCCGTCGTCACCGACAACTGCGATTGTTTCGATCCCGGTACCGCCGGTCGCGTACCGTTCGGCGACGTGTTCTTCGCCCCCTCTCCGCAGGTGCTCCAATACCAGCCGCCGTAGTTCCCAGCTGCGCACTTGGGATTCATCTTTCAGGGCTTCGCGAACCTGCGAGGCACACTCGTAGGCTTCCTCGAAACCCAATCCGACATCCTGCAGGGAACGAGTCAGGATCCCACGCAAGAAAGGGACTTTGCTCCCTTCATCAGATTCAATGACATACAGCTTCGCCATTACCTTTCCATCCGCGCGCCTCAGTCCGCGTATTCCGAAATCCCGACTCTGGGCAATCCGGCCGCACAGCATGTCCGGTGAGGGATCCGGATGAATATAGCAACGTTGTTGTCACAAGTCTGTAAACGCGCGCACGATATGATTGACGCTTACCGGGACGGCAGGAAAACACCGGAACAGATCGCGCGAGGTACGAACGTGGCGTTGCTTTCGAAGCCTGAGCTCAATCTCCTGGCTGGTTGGCTTTTTCTTTTCGATAGCCAATACCGTCAGGAGCTCCGCGAAGAGTGGCATGGTGAGCCACGTTGGGTGGTGTTGCTACAGATCGCCGCCGGGATTTGCAGCGTGGTCTTCCCGATCGCGGTGATCGTCCTTCTCGCCTACGTCGGCATCTCCCGATACTTCTAAACTGGAGCGGAAACCGTGCCGCACTCCGACAGGGCTGAGGCCGGCCGTTTCCTTTGCAGGCGGGCAGATCCCGCGCCCCTGCGGGGGCACGCAGTCGTACTCCCCAAGCCCAGCCATAGAGCGTCGCGCTGACTCCTGCGCGTCCGCCAGCGTCATCTGCCTGCGCGACCTGCTTGACGCGGTGTCCGAGGGAAAAACCGAATCATGCCTTGGAACCATCGCGCACAGGGCTCCTTTTGTCTCACAGTATCTGCCACTTGATCAGCGATTCGAGACCTTCCGTCGGCGCAATCGTCACTTCGCTATCGCCGTCGACGAGTACGGCGATGTCCGGGGTGTCTCGACGCTGGAAGACTTGCTCGAAGAGGTCGTCGCTGAAATCTACGACGACCGTGATCTCCGCGTGTCGCCCGCAGACCAATTCACCGACGATGAAACTGTCGTCGACGGTGGTACTGAGCTTCGGACCATATCGAACCACTTCCAGATCGAGTTGCCCGGAATGCCCACCGACACCGTCAGCCGATGGATTCTTCATCAACTCGAAGCGATACCGACGACCGGGGGAAAACCAGTATCGACGGGCTCGACGTTTTGATCCGCGAGGCCTCTAGCCGCCGCATCGGAACGGTTCACATTCGTCGATTGCCGATCCGTGTCGAGCGCGACCAACCAGCGAATGGGACAGTCGGCAACGATATTGCCGAATCCTTGAAATCTGGTCTCAAGCCATCATTGAAGTTCGCGCTCGAGAGGCCGTCGCAGCAGCGGTCGGGCCGACCACGATAGTCTGCCAAAGTGCGATACGCTACTGCTCCGGCGATTGGATCTGCACGCTTTCAGCCGGCCCAAACCGCCCGCAGCCAAGATTTTGAAACACAGTGGCAGCCGCTCTACCGCAAGTCTCGACGACGTAACGCCGGGCCGGCACACGGCGGCCGATCTTTCGAATTGAGTCGGCTCGGCGCCTCGACAGTGGCCTCACTCTGCGTTATCGCCCTCGCCAATGAAATGGTCATCATCTGTGTACGCCGCCTTGATCCAGGCCAGCTTAGAAGCACTGGAAGGTGCAAACACTTCTTTGCCGGAGCGATAATGGCAATGTCATACACTTTCCTGTTCTCGACCGATCATGAATGACCAGACCAACAGCACTGAGACGACCCGACAGCAGATTGAACAGCCATCGATCCAGGATTTGCTCGACAAGATAAAGCATCAGAAAGAGGAAATCGCCCATCTTCAGAAAGCGCGCGGTCGGGCAATGCGCCGATGCAAACGCGAAGAAGACCTCAAGCCTTATCAGGGCGAATTGATAAGAATGCAGCAGTACCTGGAAAAAACACGACGACGGATGATCATTCTCTTCGAGGGTCGTGACGCGGCTGGCAAAGGCGGCACCATACGCCGGGTGACTCGCTACATGAACGAGAAACACTACCGCGTCGTCGCGCTCGGCAAGCCTACCGAAGAGCAAAAGACACAGTGGTTCTTTCAAAAGTATGTCCGTGAGATGCCTCGCGGCGGCGAGGTCGTGCTATTCGATCGCAGCTGGTACAACCGCGCCGTCGTCGAGCGCGTGTTTGGTTTCTGTACCGATGAAGAATACGAAAACTTCATGGTCGGCTGCCCCGGATTCGAGAAAGACATCGTGCGCCAGGGCACCATTCTCGTAAAACTCTATTTCTCGGTCACGAAAGAGGAGCAGGCCAAGCGCTTCGAACGGCGAAAAACCGATCTCTTGCGACAATGGAAACTATCGGAGATCGACGTCCAGGCCCAAGACCGTTGGGACGAGTTCACGACACAGAAGTACGAGATGCTGAGGAGGACCCACACAACTCATGCCCCCTGGGTGATCATCCGTTCCAATGACAAACACAAGGCCCGAATGAACGCGATGAAGGTCATCCTTAACGCTGTTCCCTACCAGCGCCTCAACCCGGAGCTGGACTATGTCCCCGAGCCCGATGTCGTGGTCTCGGGATCCCGCGAACTTGAGCTGATGGAGGCCCAGCGCCTGAAAGAAGGGCGGTTTGTCGGGTAGATGCTCGCTTCTGAATGTTCGGCGGAGATTGAGGGATTAGTCGGGCTGTGCACTCGCCCTTCGGGTCGCCGTCGCTGCGCGA
>JASJCU010000161.1 GCA_030065815.1 Gammaproteobacteria bacterium
GGCGTTCTCCACCGGGTCCCAGAACCACCAGCCGCCCCAGCCGAGCTCGTAGTAGGCCCACCAGCTGCCGAGTGCGATGCCGAGGGTCAGCGACAGCCACGCAAAATTGGTCCACGGCCGCGACCAGCGCGCCCAGGCCGCGTCGAGGCGGCCGCCGAGCATCGCCGCGATCGCGAACGCGAACGGCACCGCGAAGCCGACGTAGCCCATGTACAGCATCGGCGGATGGATGATCAGGCCGAAGTCCTGCAGCAGCGGGTTCAGGTCGCGACCGTCGGCCGGCGGGCTGGGCAGGCGGTCGAACGGGTTCGAGGTCAGGATCATGAACAGCAGGAAGCCGATCGCGACCAGGCCGAGCACGCCGATCACGCGCGAGATCGTGACCAGCGGGATGCTGCGGCTGAACCAGGTCACGGCGCCGGTCCACGCCGACAGCGTCAGCGCCCACAGCAGCAGCGAGCCCTCGTGGCCGCCCCACACGGCCGAGAACAGGTACTGCGTCGGCAGCTGGGTGTTGGAGTTGTGCGCGACATAGGCGACGCTGAAGTCGTGGGTCAGGAAGCTGTAGGTCAGCAGGCCGAACGCGATCGCGACGAACAGCAGCTGCAGGCGCGCGGCCGGGTAGGCGAGCAGCATCCAGCTGGTGATGCCGCGCTGCGCGCCGATCAGCGGGAACACGGCCTGGACGATCGACAGCGCGAGCGCGATCAGCAGGGCGATCTGTCCGAGTTCAGGGATCATAAAGGCTTGCTCCCAGGGTGGCGGTCACCCATGCGTCCGGATTTCTCCAGCGCGTCGGCGACCTCGGGTGGCATGTAGGTCTCGTCGTGCTTGGCCAGCACCTCGTCGGCGACGAACACGTTGTCCGGGCCGAGCTTGCCCTGGGCGATCACGCCCTGGCCCTCGGCGAACAGGTCGGGCAGGATGCCGCTGTAGGCGACCGTGACCCGCTGCGCCAGGTCGGTGACGACGAAGTTGACGGTCAGTTCGCCCTCCTTGCGCGTCACGCTGCCTTCCTCGACGAGCCCGCCGAGGCGGAAGATGTGGTCGGCCGGTGCCTTGCCCGCGGCGACCTCGGTCGGCGAGAAGAAGTACGACAGGTTGCCCTCGAGCGCGTTGAGCACGAGAAACGTTGCCAACCCGAGCGCCGCCAGTCCGACCGCGACGATACCGAATCGTTTATGCCTGGCCTTCATGCTTTACCTCCTGCTCCAGCCGTACCATGCGTGCGATGCGCCGCCGGATCTGCTGTGACCGGCCGCGCAGCAGCAGCGGCTCGGCGATCATGCACAACGCGGTCGCACCGAAGGAACCCCACACGTACAGGGCGTAGCCGCCCATGTCGAAGAATTCGGCCATGTCAGGTCTCCGCTCCGAGCTGTTCGCGCACCCAGCTCGACGACCGCTCGCGCTCGAGGATCACCGCGCGCACCCGCACCATCGAGACCGCGATCGAGTAGGCCCAGAAGCCGAACGTCATGATCAGCATCGTGATCAGCATCGTGTCGTCCATGCTGCTCTCTTCGTTGAATTTGATCGTCGAGCCCTGGTGCAGCGTGTTCCACCACTGCACTGAGTAATAGATGATCGGGATGTTGACGACGCCGACCAGCAGCAGGATCGCGCTGGCGCGGTCGCCGCGGCGCGGGTCGTCGATCGCCGAGCGCAGCGCCATGTAGCCGAGGTACAAAAACAGCAGGATCAGCTCGGACGTGATGCGCGCATCCCAGACCCACCAGGTGCCCCACATCGGCTTGCCCCAGAACGACCCGGTCCACAGCGACAGGAACGCGAACATCGCGCCGGTCGGTGCCAGCGACTGCGCCATCATCGCCGACAGCCGCGTGTTGAAGATCAGGCCGAGCGCGGCCCAGCCGGCCATCACGACGTAGATGAACATCGACATCCACGACGCCGGGACATGGACGAAAATGATCCGGTAGCCCTCGCCCTGCTTGTAATCGGTCGGCGCGACGAAGAAGCTCATGTACAGCCCGATCGCGATCAGGACAACGGCGATGATCGTCGACACCACGGCGATCTTGCGGGCCAGCGGGTAGAAAGTGGCCGGGGAGGAGAACTTGAACCAATTGACGAGTCTGGAAGCCATATTGCCTCAGTTTATGTCGCTATAAGGTGCGTTTTTGGTAGCGGCCGGTCAGGCTGGCCGACCGTGCCCCGCCAACCCGACATTGTGCCGTATTTTGCCCCCGTTTCCTTGATCTGGTCCGCTGAAACGGCGTTTCGCCCGGCGCGGCGCGCGCCGCGGGCGCACAGCCTATAGCAGTCACTAGACAGCTGCAAAACCGTGGAGTTCGGGGATTTGCGTCAGTCCTCGGCGACACGCAACGCCGCGGACGTCGCCAGCGGTGCGAGCACCAGGCTCGCGACCAGGATCGCGGCGAGCATCGACAGATGCGAGGCGCCGCCGAGGCCGGACACCGTCGCCTCGACCGCGCCGGCGCCGAAGATCAGCACCGGGATGTACAGCGGCAGCACCAGCAGCGCCAGCAGCACGCCGCCCGAGCGCAGCCCGAGCGTCAGCGCGGCGCCGATCGCGCCGATCAGGCTGAGTGCCGGCGTGCCCAGCAGCAGCGACACCATCAGCGCGCCCAGCCCCGCGGCCGACAGGTCGTACTGCAGCCCGAGCAACGGCGCCATGACGACCAGCGGCAGGCCGGTGACCAGCCAGTGGGCGAGCACCTTGCCGATCACCAGGATCGATACCGGCTGCGGCGTCAGCAACATCTGCTCCAGCGTGCCGTCGCGGTGATCGGCCGAGAAGATCTGCTCGAGCGCCAGCATCGACGCCAGCAGTGCGCCGACCCAGACGATGCCGGGCGCGATCAGGCGCAGGGTCTCGAGCTCCGGACCGATGCCGAGTGGGAACAGGCTGACGACGATGACGAAGAAGATCAGCGTCGTGAAGATGTCCGAGCGGCGGCGCATCGCGATCGTCAGGTCGCGGCGGATGATCCACAGCAGGGGCTCAAACATGGCCGGCCCCGAGCACGATGGTACGCGTGTGCTCGCCGATCATCGCGACCTCCTGGTGGGTCGTGACGATGGCGATGCCGCCGCCATCGACATGGGCGTGGATCACGTCCTGCAGCAGCTGCACCGCGGCGACGTCGAGCGCCGTGAACGGTTCGTCGAGGATCCACACGCGGGCGCTGTTGACCAGCAGCCGCGCCAGCGCGACGCGGCGTTTCTGGCCCTGCGACAGGTGCTTGGTCGGCAGGTCCTCGCGGCCGCGCAGGCCGATGTCGCCGAGCACCTGCCAGGCGCGCTTGTCGTCGAGGTCGAAGCCGTCGAGCACCGCGCCGATGCGCAGGTTCTCGACCGCGGTCAGGTCGCCCTTGATGCCGTTCAAGTGGCCGAGGTACAGCAGGTGGCGGCTGTACTCCTCACGCAGGCTGCGGATATTCTGCCCGTGCCAGCGGATCTCGCCGCTCTCGGGTAAAAGCAGCCCGGCCAGTGCGCGCAGCAGCGTGGTCTTGCCACTGCCGTTGTGGCCCTTCAGGTGCAGCAGCTCGCCGTCGCCGATCGCGAAGCTCAGCTCGCGGAACAACTCGCAGTCGCCGCGCACGCACGCCAGTCGGTCGATCTGCAGGGCGGGCTCGGCGGCGTCGGTCATCGGGGTTCGCAGGCTGGCAGGGGATCCCGAAGTCTACACGAACGCCGGGCGCCGCCGCACAGCCGGTTGGCGCGAGGTACCGGGCCGACGGGTACGGGGTGCTGCCATCGCGACGACATCTGGACTATCCTGGTCGCGGGGGCCATGTCCGGGTGCGACAACCCGACGAGCCGAGGTGAGGGTGCAGAAACTCAAGCTCAACGAGGTCAGGCAGGGTCGGACACGCTGTACCGAATGCCCGATCCGCCAGAAGGCGTTGTTCCAGGTGATCGCCGACGAGTACCTGGCCGAGGCCGAGCAGCGGCGCGTCGGCCAGTACCGGCTGGCGGCGCGTCATCCGCTGTACCAGGAGGGCGCCCCGGCGTCGATGGCCTACACGCTGTTCGACGGCTGGCTGCTGCTCTACCGCACGCATTCGGACGGCAGCCGCCAGGGGCTGCGGGTCGCGTTGCCCGGCGATTTCGTCGGCTACGCGGCGCTCGACGACACCTGCTACAGCCATAGCGCGATGGCAATCACCGACATCACCGTCTGCGGCTTCCGCCAGGCGGATCTGCACGCCATCATCGACCACGATCTCGACATCGCGCGCCAGATCACCAACATCCAGGCGCGCTACCTGGCGATCTGCGAATCCAACGTGCTCGGGCTGGGACGCAAGTCCGCCGAGCAGCGCATCGCGTTCACGATCGCCGAACTGCACCATCGCCTGAAGGCCCTCGACATGCTGCACGGCGACGGCAGCGAGATGCCGTTTCCGCTGACCCAGGAGATGCTCGGCGAGCTGACCGGGCTAACGCCGGTGCACACCAACCGCGTGCTGCGCAAGCTGCGCAACGACGGTGTCCTGGTCTCGGAGCGCCAGCGCATCGTCGTCAACGACCACGCGCGCCTGGTCGAGATCGGCGAGTTCCAGCCGGACCCTGCGGGCTGAACACGCCCGGTACCCCGGCCATGGCCGAATCGCTATAATGCAGGCCGCCTTTTCGGGCCACGGCCCGACTGCCACGACGATTCCTTAGGAGCGACTACCGTGTCTGCACAAAACGACAGCGCCTTTCTGCGCATGTTCATGCTCATTCTCGGCGCCCTGGTGCTGTTCACCATCATCATCCTGTTCCTGGCCAACCTGATCACCGGTTCGGTAGAGGAAGCGCGCGGCCCCGACCCGCGTCTGCAGGCGCTCGTCGCCGAGCGCATCAAGCCGGTCGGCTCGGTCAACATCGCCGCGCCCGCGCCGGCGGCCGCCGCTTCGGCCGGCGGCGCGGCGACGCAGAGCGGTGCCGACGTCGCTGCCGCGGCGTGCAATGGCTGTCACGCCGCCGGCGTGCTCGGTGCGCCGAAGACCGGCGACAAGGCCGCCTGGGAGACGCGGCTCAACGCCGCGGGCGGTGTCGACGGCCTGACCGCGAGCGTGCTCAACGGTAAGGGCAGCATGCCGCCGCGCGGCGGCTCGGCGGCCAGCGACGACGCGATCCGCGCTGCCGTCGTGCACCTGCTCGGCGAGAGCGGTGTCGATGCCGATGCGGCACCGGCCGCGGCTGCTGCCGCTCCCGCGCC
>JASJCU010000162.1 GCA_030065815.1 Gammaproteobacteria bacterium
CAAGCAGGTGGTCGGGTTCGTTTACAACGCCAACGGCCGACGCGACCCGTTCACGCCACCCGAGGATCCGTCCGAGGCGACCGTGGCCGTGCTCGATGACGGCGTGCGCCCCGACCCGAACCGGCGCAAGGAAGAGCTCGAGTCGTATTCGCTGGACAGCCTGCGCATGGTCGGCACGCTCGAGCAGGACGAAGAGACCTGGGGCCTGGTCAAGACCAACGACGGCACGATTCACCGCGTCGCCCCGGGCAACTACATGGGCCTCAACGACGGCAAGATCACACGCGTCAGTGAAGACAAAATAGAGCTGATTGAACTCGTACCCACCGGGTCCGGCTTCCTCGAGAAGGAAGCGGCGGTTGCGTTGGGCGAGGAATAGGAGAAGGCACGATGGTAACAAAGGTAAAGGCGCGCACCACGGCACTGGCTGGCGTGTTGTTGTTAGGGGCCTTGCTGTCCGATGCGCTGGCCAACCAGCTGCAGGACATCAGTTTCTCGGCGCTGCCGGGCAACCGGGTCGAGATCGTGCTGACAACCAGCGATCCGGTCGGCGAGCCGGTGTCGTTCACGACCGACAACCCGGCGCGCATCGCGATCGACCTTGCCAACACGACCAGCGCGTTGGAACAGAAGGTCACGCCGGTGGCGACCGGCATCGCACGTAGTATCACCGCGATCGAGGCCGGCGACCGCACCCGCGTCGTCATCAACCTGCTTGAGCGGGTAAGCCACGAGATCCGCAGCGAGGGCAACAAGGTGATCGTCAGCCTCGGCTCCGGCGGCGCCGGCAGCATGGCGTCGACGACCGAGCCCAGGGCCGCGATGGCCAGCGACCGCACGGTTGGCAAGAGCAGCGGTATGTCGCTGCAGAACATCGATTTTCGTCGCGGCAGCCAGGGCGAGGGTCGGGTCGAGATCGACCTGTCCGATCCGTCGATCGTCGTCGATATGCGCCAGCAGGGCCAGAATGTCGTGCTCGACTTCGTCAACACCACACTGCCGCCGCAGCTTGCACGCAAGCTGGACGTCATGGATTTCGCGACCCCGGTCAGCAGCATCGAGACGCGCCCGAGCGGCCGCAATGTGCGCATGACGATCGCGACCGAGGGCGAGTTCGAACACCTCGCCTACCAGGCAAACAACGTCTACACGGTCGAGTTCCGCGCCCTGACCAAGCAGGAGAAAGAGGCCAAGCTCAAGGAGCAGCAGCTGTTCGAGGGCGACCGCCTGTCGCTGAACTTCCAGGACATCGAGGTGCGCGCGGTGCTGCAGCTGCTCGCCGATTTCACCGGCTTGAACATGGTCGTCAGCGACACCGTCGCCGGGCGTATCACACTGCGCCTGAAGAACGTGCCGTGGGATCAGGCGATGGACATCATTCTGAAGACCAAGGGCCTGTCGATGCGTCGCACCGACAACGTCGTGCTGATCGCGCCGACCGAGGAGATCGCCGCACGCGAGAAGCTCGAACTCGAATCGCAGCAGCAGATCCAGGAACTGGCGCCGCTGCGTTCCGAACTCGTGCAGATCAACTACGCCAAGGCATCGGATCTCGCCGAACTGCTCAAGTCGACCGAGAACAAGCTGTTGTCGGATCGCGGCAGCGTATCGATCGACGAGCGCACCAACACACTGCTGGTTCAGGACACCGCCGCCAAGCTCAGCGAGATCCGTGAACTGGTTGCGAACCTCGACATCCCGATCCGTCAGGTCATGATCGAATCGCGTATCGTCATCGCCAACAACGACTACGCCCGTGACCTCGGGGTCAAGCTTGGCGCGTCGGCGTTCGGCTCGCACGACGATGACAACCTGCTGGTCGGTGGTGGCCTGCCGGGAGACCTCAATACCTCGGCCGTCGGCCTCGCCGGCATTGAGATCCCGGCTGGTTCGGGCAACGAGGGCTTGTTGGTCAACCTGCCCCAGACACTGGCGGCCGGCAGCGGCGGCGCCATAAACATGGTGCTTGGCAAGATCGGCTCCTACATTCTGCGCCTCGAACTGAGTGCGATGCAGCAGGAGGGCAAGGGCGAGATCATCTCCAGCCCGCGCGTGATCACGTCCGACCAGAACAAGGCGATCATCAAGCAGGGTGTCGAGATCCCGTACCAGGAGGCGACCTCCAGCGGTGCGACCTCGGTGTCGTTCAAAGAGGCCGTGCTGCAGCTCGACGTGACGCCGCACATCACGCCGGACGACCGCGTGATCATGGATCTCAAGGTCAACCAGGACAACCCGGACTTCACCCGTGCCGTGCTCGGTGTGCCGCCGGTCGACACCCGCGAGCTCGAGACCTCGGTGCTGGTCGACAACGGCGAGACCGTCGTGCTCGGCGGCGTGTTCTCGCGCACCAAGTCGACCAACACCGCACGCGTACCGTTCTTCGGCGACCTGCCGTACGTCGGCTGGGCGTTCAAGCAGGAGCAGGTGCAGGACGAGAACAGCGAACTGCTGATCTTCGTGACGCCGAAGATCCTCAAGGACACGCTGACATTGCGCTGACGGCTCTGCCGTCAGCAGGGCCGCGGGCCAGACCGGCCTTCGGCCGGGGGGCCACGGGCCACCGTCTGATCGAAACCCCGTGCGAAGCGATTCGGACGGGGTTTTCTTTTCAGGGCAGAGGGCACAGGGCAGAGGGATGAGGTTCGCTGACGCACCATTAGTCGCGCGCCAATAATCTTGTTGGCCCTCGGCCCTCGGCCCTCGGCCCTCGGCCCTCGGCCCTCGGCCCTGGGCCCGTGGCCCATCGCCCGGTTACCATAGCGGCCCATGGCCAAGCCCAAGCGCATATTCCTGATCGGCCCGATGGGTGCCGGCAAGACCACGATCGGCAAGCACCTCGCCCAGTCACTGGGCATGCAGTTCCAGGATTCCGACCTCGAGATCCAGCGCCGCACCGGCGTCGACATCCCGACCATCTTCGAGTACGAGGGCGAGGACGGCTTTCGCCAGCGCGAGCAGCAGGTCATCGACGACCTCACCCAGGTCGACAACCAGGTACTGGCGACCGGCGGCGGTGCGGTCACGCGTGCCGAGAACCGCCAGCACCTGTCGGCGCGCGGCATCGTTTTCTACCTGTCGTGCACGCCGCGGCAGCAGTACGAGCGCACCTACCGCGACCGCAACCGGCCACTGTTGCACACCGAGGATCCGCTGGCCCGGCTCACCGACCTGATGTCGGAACGCGAGCCGCTGTATCGCGAGACCGCCGATTATGTCGTCACCACCGAGGGCCGCAGCGCGGCGTCGGTGGCCAACGAGATCATCGACAAGATCCGTCACTGAGCCGCTGCCGGCCGCTGCGCGGCGGGTTGTGACACAGCGCCGTTTCTGCACGCCCGACGGCCGTTTGCGCGCCAGGGTGTGTAAAATTCCGCCAGTTCCCGTTCGGTACGGCAGGTCAACGCAGATGTCTGAAGCGATGCGCACACTGACCGTGGACCTCGGCGAGCGCGCCTACCCGATCTTCATCGGCGCCGACCTGGTCGGCGACGCCACGCGCTACCGGCCGTATGTCCACGGCCGCCAGGTCATGGTCGTCAGCAACGAGACCGTCGCGCCGCTGTATCTCGAGCGCGTGGTCGCGGCGCTCGACGGTTTCACCGTCGCCAGCGTGATCCTGCCCGACGGCGAGCAGTACAAGACCCTGGACGTGCTCGATCGCATCTACACCGCGCTGCTCGAGCGGCGCTTCGACCGTCGCTGCACACTGGTCGCGCTTGGCGGCGGCGTGATCGGCGACATGACCGGTTACGCGGCGGCCAGCTACCAGCGCGGTGTCAACTTCATCCAGGTGCCGACGACGCTGCTGTCGCAGGTCGATTCGTCGGTCGGCGGCAAGACCGGCGTCAATCACCGCCTCGGCAAGAACATGATCGGTGCGTTCCACCAGCCGCAGTGCGTGATCGCCGACACCGCAACGCTGGCCACCCTGCCCGACCGCGAGCTGTCGGCGGGCCTGGCCGAAGTCATCAAGTACGGCCTGATCAACGACGCCGAGTTCTTCGACTGGCTCGAGGCCAATATGGCGGCGCTGCGGGCGCGCGACGCCGCCGCGCTGGCCTACGCGATCGAGCGCTCGTGTGCCGACAAGGCCGCGATCGTCGCCGCCGACGAGCGCGAGGCCGGGCAGCGTGCGCTGCTCAACCTCGGCCACACCTTCGGCCACGCGATCGAGACCGGCATGGGCTACGGCAGCTGGCTGCACGGCGAGGCGGTCGGTGCCGGCATGTGCATGGCGGCGGCGATGTCGGCGCGCCTGGGTTGGCTGGACGCGGCGCAGGTCGCACGCGTCGAACGGGTCGTCGCAGCGGCCGGACTGCCGGTACAGCCGCCGGCCGACGTCGCGCCGCAGCGCTTCCTCGAGCTGATGGCGGTCGACAAGAAGGTCATGGACGGCCAGCTGCGCCTGGTCCTGATGAAGGGCATCGGCCGATCGGTGATCAGCGCCGATTTCGATCCGGATGCACTGCGGCAGACCCTGAATGCGGCCTGAAGGCGGCGCGACCCGGCCCTATTTCGACACGCCGGCGCGTGCCGAACGCCTGCAGCTGCTGCTGCACCTGGTGCGCAATGCCGGCGAGGTCATCTACCTGCGAGCACCCGCCGGTGCCGGCAAGACGCTGTTCGCGCACCGCCTGCTCGACATCCTCGGCAGCGACATGGCCAGCGTGTGGATCCGCGGCGGCATCGACAACGACGTCGCGTCGGTCGCGGTCGCGCAGCTCGGGCTCGCGGACGGCGAGTCGCTGGCCTGGCCGGACGGTATCCTTACCGGGATCGGCGGCCAGGACCTGCTGATCGTCGTCGACGATGCCGACCAGTTGGCGCTGCCCGCGGTCGAGCGCCTCGCCGCGATGCACGCGCACGGCGGGCGCCTGCTGTTACTCGGCCACGGCGGCCTGGCACAGACCACCGGCGACTGGGACGTGCAGTACGTCGACCTGCCGCCGTTGACCGTCGAGCAGAGCACCGCCTTCCTGCGCAGCAACGCCGGTGACGACGCCGCGCACATCAACGACGACCTGGCCGGGTTCCTGCACCACTCCGCGCACGGTCGTCCCGGCCTGCTGCTCGACGCCCTGGACGAGGTCATCGCGCCTCGGCCTGGCGGCGCGCGCGCGCGATGACCTCGTCCAGGGCGTCGAGCAGCAGGCCGGGACGACCGTGCGCGGAGTGGTGCAGGAACCCGGCCAG
>JASJCU010000163.1 GCA_030065815.1 Gammaproteobacteria bacterium
CGACGCGCTACTTCGACGTCGGCATCGCCGAGCAGCATGCCGTGACCTTTGCCGCCGGCATGGCCTGTGACGGGCTCAAGCCGGTGGTCGCGATCTACTCGACCTTCCTGCAGCGCGACGTCGTGCAACAGCTGGTCGTAGGCGCGCTGCAGGAAGGTCGAGTAGATCGCGACCACCGGCTTGAGCCCGTCACAGGCCATGCCGGCGGCAAAGGTCACGGCATGCTGCTCGGCGATGCCGACGTCGAAGTAGCGCGTCGGGAAGCGCTCGCGGAACGCCACCAGGCCCGAGCCCTCGCACATCGCCGGCGTGACCGCGACCGCGCGGTCGTCGCGCTCGGCGAGATCGCACAGCCACTCGGAAAACACCTGGGTATAGCTCTTGCCGCCGCCCTTGGCCGCCATCTGGCCGGTCGACGGATTGAACGGTGTGACGCCGTGATAGACGCACGGATCGCCCTCGGCCGGCGCATACCCCATGCCCTTGCGGGTGACGACGTGGAGGAAGCGCGGACCGCGCATCGCCTTCATGTTGCGCAGCGTACTGACCAGCAGCGGCATGTCGTGACCGTCGATCGGGCCGATGTAGTTGAACCCGAGCTCTTCGAACAGCGTGCCGGGCATGACCATGCCCTTCATGTGCTCTTCGAGGCTGTGCACCAGGTCCTTGACGCCCGGCAGACCACTGAGCACCTGCTTGCCGCCCTCGCGCACGCGGTTGTAAAAACGGCTCGACAGGACCCGCGCCAGGTAGTTGCTGATCGCACCGACCGGCCGTGAGATCGACATGTCGTTGTCGTTGAGGATCACGAGCAGATCGAGATCGAGCGCACCGGCGTGATTGAGCGCCTCGAACGCCATACCCGCCGACAGCGCTCCGTCGCCAATCACCGCGATGTGCTCACGCCGCAGTCCGGCGGCCTGCGCGGCCACGGCCATGCCGAGCGCGGCGCTGATCGACGTGCTCGAGTGGCCCGCACCAAAGGCATCGTACTCCGACTCCTGGCGCTTCAGGAAGCCGGACAGGCCGTCCTTCTTGCGCAACGTGTCCATGCGCGCACGCCGCCCGGTCAGGATCTTGTGTGGATAGGCCTGGTGGCCGACGTCCCAGATCAGGCGGTCGTCCGGTGTATCGAACACGTAGTGCAGGGCGACCGAGAGCTCGACGACACCGAGACCCGCCGCGAGGTGCCCGCCGGTCTGCGAGACCGTGTTGACGAGAAAATGTCGCACCTCGGCCGCCAGCGCCGGCAGCTCACCGGGCGCCAGCGTGCGCAGATCTGCCGGCGACGCAATGTCGTCGAGCAGGTCGTAAGGCGCTGCGGACGTGCTTTCGGGCATGACAGGGAAGGTTGGCAAATATGGGCATAGTGTAGCGCACGCGCCCGCTCCGGGTCGCCGTCGCCGACCGCTGCCGGCGCCGGAAACCGTGGCGCCAGCCTTGGGAATCTCACTAGTCTGGCTCGGGTTTGCCGGATTCCGGCGGCGCGGTGCCCGACACCCGGTGCGCAACGCTCACGTCATCGCGCTGAAAACGCGCTGTCACGCTGGGCCCGCACCCTCTGCGCCATTCGATTATCACCGGACGTCCAGGGCATGCAGGCCATACAGGACCGCGCGGCGCGCCAATCCGGCAGCCGCATCTACTGCGAACTGGCGACGACGATCAACGACATCCGTGCCTCGCAGGCCCTGCGCTACCGCATCTTCGCCGCCGAACTCGGCGCCGACGTGAGCGGCGCCGAACACGGCCTCGACGCGGACGAGTTCGATCCCTACTGCCAGCACCTGCTGGTCCGCGACGCTGCCAGCGGGCGCGTGGTCGCGTCGACCCGGCTGCTGCTCGATCGCCACGCCGAGGCGGCCGGCGGCTTCTATTCCGCGCGCGAGTTCGACCTCGGCCCGGTGCTGGAGCTGCCCGGTCGGCGACTCGAGATCGGCCGCACCTGCGTCGACCCGGGCTACCGCCAGGGCGCCGCGATCGCCGTGCTCTGGGCCGGCCTCGCCGAATTCGTCAAACGCAACGCTATCGACTGGCTGTTCGGTTGCGCCAGCATCGACATGCGCGATGGCGGCGTCCATGCCCAGGCGATCATGAACCGCGTGCGCCAGCACGCGATGACCCCCGCCGACTGTCGCGTCACACCGCGCAACGCGCTGCCGCCATTGCCCGGGCGCAACGCCGCCGACACCGTGTCGGCAGCGCTGCCGCCGCTGCTCAAGGCCTATTTTCGCCTCGGCGCGCGCGCCTGCGGCGAGCCGTGCTTCGATCCCGCGTTCAACTGCGCCGATGTCCTGGTGCTGGTGAAGGTCGACGAAATCGATGCATCATACACGCGGCATTTTCTCGACCGGATCACGAAGGGCTGACCGCATGGTTGCACTGAGGGTGGCGCGACGCGTCCTGCTGCTGACACTGCACGTCGCACTCGGCATGGTCCTGACGCCGCTGGTCGTCACCCGCCATCCCGCCGGCACCTGGCGCACCAACCCAGGCGTGACGTCGTGGTGGCACAACCGCCTGGCCGACATCCTCGGTGTGCAGGTCACGGTTGCGGGCCCCCGCCCCGAGGCGCCCGCACTGCTCGCCAGCAACCACGTCTCGTGGCTCGACATCGTCGTGCTCGGCGGGCTGACGCCGACCGATTTCCTGTCCAAGCACGAGGTCCGACGCTGGCCCGTGATCGGCTGGCTGGCGGCGCGTTCCGGCACCCTGTTCATCCGCCGCGGCAACGGCGAGGCCGCCGTGGTCAGCGCGCAGATCGCGCAGCGGCTGCGCGACGACGGGCTGTTGACGCTGTTCCCGGAGGGCACGACGACCGACGGCCGCGACGTGCGGCCGTTCTTCTCGCGCCTGTTCGCGGCGGCACTCGATACCGGGACCGACGTCGTTCCGGTCGCCTTGCGCTACCACATCGCCGGCGCCCACGACCCGGTCGCACCGTACACCGATCAGCAGAGCCTGAGCAGCAACCTGCGCGGCCTGCTGGCACGCGAGCGTACCCAGGTGCACGTGGTGTTCGGCGCAGCGATCACGTTGCGCGGCCACACCCGCAAGCAGGTCGCCGAACTGGCCCGTGCCGCGGTCCGCGACGGCCTGCGCGCTCCGGCCGACACGCTGCTGACCCATGACGCGCCGATTGCCGTTTCCAGCTGATAATGCCGTCGCCCGACACGCACGGACGCCGATCCGCCGCGCGTGAACATCCTGGTCGTCACCGAGACCTACCCGCCCGAGATCAACGGCGTCGCGCGCACGCTCGGGCAGATCGTGCATGGCCTGGCCGATCTCGGACACCGCGTGACAGTGGTACGGCCAGGTCACCGCCAGCGCACGGCGGATGCGTCGCGCGCCGGTGTCGAAGAGTACGATGTCCGCGGCCTGCCGCTGCCGGGGTATCCGGGACTGCAGTTCGGCACGCCGGCGCGCCGGCTGTTCGATCGCCTGCTGGCAGCTAGCGACATCGATGCCGCCTACATCGCCACCGAGGGACCGCTGGGATACTCGGCGCTGCGCGCCTGCCGGCGCCACGGCGTGCCGGCACTGTCGGGCATGCACACCAACTTCCACCAGTACAGCCGCCACTACGGCGCCGGCCTGATCGCGCCACTGCTGCTCGGCTATCTGCGGCGCTTCCACAACCGCGTCGCCGGAACACTGGTGCCCACGTCGGCGATGGCCGGCGAGATGCGCGACGCGGGCTTCGAACGTCTGCACGTGTGGCCACGCGGGGTGCACGCCGACGTGTTCCATCCGGGCCGGCGCAGCCGTGCGCTGCGCCAGACCTGGGGCCTCGGCGACGACGACATCGGCGTGATCTACGTCGGGCGGATCGCGGCCGAGAAGAACATCGAGACGGCATTCGACGCCTTCGCCGCGATCGCACGCGACCATCCGTCAGCGCGTTTCGTGCTGGTCGGCGACGGACCGCTGACCGGATCCCTGCGCCGGGTCCATGCCGACGCGATCTTCGTCGGCGCCAAGACCGGCAGCGCACTCGCCGAGCACTACGCGAGCGGCGACATGTTCCTGTTTCCAAGCAAGACCGAGACCTTCGGCAACGTCACCCTCGAGGCCATGGCCAGCGGCCTGGCCGTAGTGTCATACGACCTGGCCGCGGCACACGAACTGATCCGCCCCGGACACAACGGCCTGCTCGCGGCGGCGGAGACCCGCGCGGCGTTCGTCGCTGCGGCCCGCCGCTGCGCCGACCGACCCGTGCTGCGCGCGCAACTGAAACGTCATGCGCGTGAAAGCGCGCTGCAACAGGCGTGGCCGAGACTGGTAAGCGAGTTGGAGGGTCTGTTTCTGGCGGTATGCAGGGAGACCGGTTCGCATGGTATCGAAGACGCTGCTGAATCAGCTGAACGACCTTGAGGCACCGCTGTGTCGCGCGGCCAGCCTGCGCGGCGAGGAGCTGGATACGCAGCGCTTCTTCGGCATCGTCAGCCGCCTCGGCGACGGCCTCTTCTGGTATCTGCTGATGGCGCTGTTGCCGGCCCTCTACGGCCGTGCCGGGGTGACCGCGACACTGCACATGCTGGCGGTCGGCATCGTATCGCTGGTCGTCTACAAGCTGCTCAAGCACCTGACGGGACGGCGCCGACCCTGCGATCAGTTCGCCGATGTGCGCCGCCACGCCCCGATGCTCGATCTGTATAGCTTTCCGTCCGGGCACACGATGCACGCCGTGGGTTTCACGGCCGTGCTGTTGACCCACTTTCCCGACATCGGCCTGGTCGTGACGCCGTTCGTGTTCCTCGTCGCATCATCGCGCCTGGTGCTCGGGCTGCATTATCCAAGTGATGTGCTGGTTGGCGCACTGATCGGCGGCGTGGCGGCCTGGGCGAGTCTCGTCGTTCTTGCCTGACGGGTCGGGCCGCTCCTTTTATTGGGACAGGTCGGTTGGCCGCGCTGTGCGCGGGCACTGTTTTTTGCGCGCGCAGCGGCGTGGGCCCCGGGCCTGACGTTTCGTTTGTTGGTACAGAAGTTGATCGGTTTGGTTCGCGCTTTGCGCGGGGACCTTTTTGAAAGCGCTCGGCGGAGCGTGCCCGCGGTACTTTTCTTTGCTTGCCCAAAGAAAAGTACCTAAAAGAAAAGGCCCCCGACGACTTGCCCCTCGCCGTTGGCGAGGGGTTCCCTGCGCTTCTCGGCCCAAAACGGGCGCTGCGGAACTCCCTCGCTGCGCTCGGTC
>JASJCU010000164.1 GCA_030065815.1 Gammaproteobacteria bacterium
GTATCTGCGAAGTGGCAGACCGCGGCCGTCGGCAGGTCGGCCCCGGGCGGCGTCTCGATGCCGAACAGCGCGAACAGACCGGTCGCGTAGCCGGCGGGCTCGGTCAGCCGGTCGGCACGCGTCAGCAGCGCTTCCAGTTGCGGCATCGGTGGCCAGTCGTGACCTGCGAGCCCCGCCATCGGGCCGAGCAGGCCGGGCACGAACAGGTGCCGGACCAATGTGTTACTTGAGCTGCTCGACGCGGATCCGGACCACCGCGCCGGCAACCGTGTCCAGCGCCTCGATCTGCGCCAGCGCGGCCTTCATCTGCGACTCGCGCACCGATTGCGTCAGCATGACCAGCGGGACCTGGGCCGCGCCCTCGGCCGGCTCCTTCTGCTGCATCGCCTCGATGCTGATGCCGTGCTCGCTGAGGATGCCGGATACCGCGGCAAGCACCCCCGGGCGGTCTTCGACCGTCATCCGCAGGTAGTACGCCGTGAAGACGTCGTCGATCGGCAGGACCGGCATGTCGGACAGCTCGCCGGGCTGAAACGCCAGGTGGGGGACCCGGTTCTCGGGGTCCGTGGTCAACGTCCGGGTCACGTCGATGATGTCCGCGACCACGGCCGACGCGGTCGGCAGTGAACCCGCACCGGCGCCGTAATAGAGGGTCGGGCCGACGGCATCGCCCATGACCAGGACCGCGTTCATGACCCCGTCGACGTTGGCGATCAGACGCCGCTCCGGGATCAGGGTCGGGTGCACGCGCAGCTCGACGCCGTGTTCGGTGCGCCGGGTGACGCCGAGGTGCTTGATGCGATAGCCGAACTGCTCGGCATAGGTGACGTCCTGCGGCTCGATCCTGCTGATGCCTTCGGTGTAGCAGCGCTCGAACTGCAACGGGATACCGAACGCCAGCGACGCCAGGATCGTCAGCTTGTGTGCGGCGTCGATACCCTCGACATCGAACGTCGGATCGGCCTCGGCATAGCCGAGCGCCTGGGCCTCGGCGAGCACATCGGCGAAGTCGCGGCCCTTGTCCTTCATCTCGGTGAGGATGAAATTCCCGGTGCCGTTGATGATGCCGGCGATCCACTCGATGTGGTTCGCCGCCAATCCCTCGCGCAGCGACTTGATGATCGGGACACCGCCAGCGACGGCGGCCTCGAACGCGACCGTGACGCCCCGGCGTTGAGCGGCCTCGAAGATCTCGTTGCCATGCAATGCGATCAATGCCTTGTTGGCCGTGACCACGTGCTTGCCGTTGGCGATCGCCTGCAACACCAGCTCGCGCGCCGGCGAGTAGCCGCCGATCAACTCGACGACGATGTCGATTTCGGGGTTGTTGACCACGGCAAACGCATCGTCGCCGACGGTCACGCGGTCGATTCCCTCGAGGCCAGCGGCCGAGTACTCGCGCGCCGCGGCATGGGTGACGACGATCTCGCGACCGGCCCGGCGCGCGATCTCGGCGGCGTTGCGCACCAGGACGTTGTGTGTGCCGCCACCAACCGTTCCCAGCCCCAGCAGCCCGACTTTCACAGGATTCACTTGTTCCACTCTCCCAATTACACCGGCGGATGGCGTCGGACACGCGCTGCGCCGGCCAATGCAAGCGACCGGTGCTACCCCGGCGCGTTGACGACACCGTCGCGGCGAAACATGTCCCTGATGCCGCGCAGCGCCTGCCGGGTACGGTGCTCGTTTTCGATCAGGCCGAAGCGCACGTGATCATCGCCGTACGAACCGAAACCGATCCCCGGCGACACCGCGACCTTGGCCTCGCGCAGCAGCTTCTTGGCAAACTCCAGCGACCCCATCTGGCGGTACGGTTCCGGAATCGGTGCCCAGACGAACATCGTCGCCATCGGCTTGCTGACCTCCCAGCCCATCGCGTTGAGGCCGTCGCACAGCACGTCGCGCCGTTTCTGGTACATCAGGCGTATCTCCTCGACGCAGTCCTGCGGCCCCTCGAGCGCCGCGATAGCCGCGACCTGGATCGGCGTGAACATACCGTAGTCGAGGTACGACTTGATCTTGGCCAGCGCCGCGACCAGCGTCTTGTTGCCGACCATGAAGCCGACCCGCCAGCCGGGCATGTTGTAGGTCTTCGACATCGAGTAGAACTCGACTGCGATGTCCTCGGCGCCGCGCGCCTGCAGGATCGACGGTGCCCGGTAGCCGTCGAACGAGATCGCCGCATAGGCCAGGTCGTGCACGACCCAGATGTTGTTGGCCCTGGCGATGTCGATGATACGTTCGAAGAAGGCGAGGTTGACGCATTCGGTCGTCGGGTTGCCGGGGAAATTGACGACCAGCATCTTCGGTCGCGGCCACGACTCCTCGATCGCCTTGTACAGTTCCTCGAAGAAATCGTGCTCCGGGGTCATCGGCACGTGGCGCACATCGGCGCCGGCGATGATGAAGCCGTAGGGATGGATCGGATAGGCCGGGTTCGGCACCAGCACCGAGTCGCCGGGCCCCATACAGGCCAGCGCGAGGTGCGCCAGCCCCTCTTTCGAACCGATCGTGACGATGGCCTGGCTGTCCGGGTCGAGTTCGACGTCGTAGTTGTCGCGGTACCAGTTGCAGACCGCGCGGCGCAGACGCGGGATACCGCGCGACACCGAATAGCGGTGCGTATCGCCGCGCCGCGCGGCCTCGACCAGCTTGTCGACGATGTGCTTGGGCGTCGGCTGATCGGGGTTGCCCATGCCGAAATCGATAATGTCCTCGCCGCGCGCCCGCGCCGCCGCCTTGAGATCATTGACGATCGCGAAGACATACGGCGGCAAGCGTTTGATTCTGGAGAAATCTTCCATTTCCGGGGTCGACACGGGACAACCTCGACTGCTTGGCGGGGCGCTGTACAAACCCGTTAAACTACAGGAGCGACGCGCAAAATGTCAAAGAAATTAGGTGATTAGCTTACCGTGGCGGGTTCGAAACGCGACCTGGCACGCAACGGGGGAGAGACGATGAAGATGGCCTTGGACGACAGCGGTGCACTCAACGTCGTACGCAGTTACGAACCCGGCCGGGTACAGATCCGCGACACCGTCCACCAGCGCAGCCTGATTGCGCTGCCCGACCGTCTGCATGCCGACTGGGAACCGGCGACCGCCGACGCGCTGCGTGCGACCCACTTCGCGCCGCTGCTCGATGCGTCGGTCGAGGTCGTGATCCTCGGCACCGGCGAGCGCCAGGTGTTCCCCGACCCGGCGGTGTTCATGACCCTCATGGATCTCGGTATCGGCTTCGAGGTCATGGACAACGGCGCCGCCTGCCGCACCTATAACATCCTGCTCGGCGAGGGTCGGCGCGCCGCACTGGCGCTGATCATCGCCGCGGACTGACGCGGCCGCTTCGGCTCCTACGCCGACGCTATGATGCAGGTCAACCAAGCCGATTTAAGTTCCTCGGTGCTGCTGCCGAAACACTACAATCAACCCCGGTCGTTTCCTCCAGCCGTTAGGTCTACCGATACCATGGATGACACACTGAAACGCCTGCTGGCCGCCGAGAACGCGGCCAGCGAACTGGTGCAGAAGTCACAGGCCGACAGCGAGCAGCTGATTCACGGCGCCAACCAGGAAGCCCGGCAACAGGAACAGCGCTTCGAGGCCCGGATACCCGAGCTGCACGCCTCGTTCCTCGACAAGTCGGATCAGCGCGCGACGCAGACCGTTGCCGAACTCGAGCGTCGTTTCGAGGAACGACTGGCGCAACTGCGCGACTCGGCCGACACCCACGAAGAGGCCGCACTCGACGCGGCATTCCGCGAACTGCTCGGTAACCCCGGAAACGCCTGACACGGTGCCGGGCGACACCCGATTAGGCCACGCCGAAATGCAGCCACAGCGAATCGAGTCGGGTTCATGAGCGGATTCGCCAGCCAGGCCTACCTGCGCACCCGCCTCGCCATTCTGGGCGCCAACCTGCTCGGCGCCGCACGCCTTGCCGAACTGGCGCAGATGCCGCTCGACGAGCTGGTCGCCGCAACCGGTTTCGATGAACTCGAGAGCGACCGGCGCACCAGCAGCCTGGCCATCTACGAACGCTCGTTGATGCAGACCTGGCTGGACGAGCTCAGCGCCTTGCTGCGCCCGCTCGGCGGGCCGGCACGGCGCCTGTTGACGCAGTGGGCGAGCCGCTACGAGGTGCTCAACATCAAGGCCCTGGTGCGCGGCAAGCTCGGCCAGTTGCCGAACGAACACATCGAGCAGAGCCTGTTCGAGCTGCCCGGGTTCCTCGGCCTCAACCACAACGACCTGCTCAACACCGACAACGTGCCGGAACTGTTGCGACGCCTGCAGAGGACCCGCTATCGCGGTCTCGCGACCCAGGCCCTGCGGCGTTTCGAAGAACGCCCCGATCCCTTTCTCATCGACGCGACGTTGGACCAGCAATTCTACGGCGAACTGATCAATCGCGCGCAGATGCTCGGTGGCGACGACCGCACCGAGACCGTCAACCTGATCGGTCGGATCGTCGACCGCCACAACCTGGTATGGAGCCTGCGCTACCGCTTCAACTACGGCCTGCAGCCCAGCGAGGTCCTGTATCTCGCGATCGATGGCGGACGGGTGCTCAACCGCCCGGTGCTGCAGCAGATCCTGCAGTCAGAAACGCTCGAGCAGGCCGTGCAGCAGCTGCCGCGCTACCTGGCCAGCCAGGATCAGCTGCCGACGCGGATCACCCATCTCGATGCCGTGCTGCGCAACGACCTGCACGACTACGCACATGGCGCAATGCGGCGCTCGCCGTCGGCCGTGACCAGTGTCCTCGCCTACCTCGTACTCAGGCACGGCGAGATGAAGGACCTGTATGCGATCGTGCATGCCCGCGTCAACGGCATTGCCGACGAGCTGCTGCAGCATGCGCTCGACCCGCTCGCCGGAGAGGCCGCATGATCCGCGCCGGTTACGACATGCGCCACATCACGCTGACGCTGATGCGCGAGGACCTGCCGAGCGCCGGCCTCGTGCTCGCCGAGCTCGCGGCCTTCGCACCCGACGAGCGCCCGTTGTTGGAATCCGAACTACCGGAGATCCCGGGCGACGCCTTCCGCACGCGCATGCGCCGCGCCTGGGGACATTTCGACCGCCTGGTCAGCCTGCTCGGCGAACTGCCACGCGATACCGCGAGCTATCCGCCGCTGGTGCCGCGCCGTGAACGACTGGTCGAGATCGACCAGTGGCTCGCGGCTGCCTGGCAGCAGTGCGCACCCTGCGAGGCCAAGCTGCACGAAATCGAGGACAGGACGCGCGAGCTCCACGAACTCGAGACATCGCTGCGCGAGTTTGCCGACTTCGATGTCGACCTCGGCAAGCTGCGTGGCGAACACCACCATGTCGACATGCGCCTCGGCTCGATCCCGAGCGACAACCTGACCCGCCTGTCCGAGGTCCTCGCGCTGTCGCAGCACGTCGTCGTCAACCTGTCCGGCGACGAGGAGAACCTGCGCATCCTGGTCGCCGGACGTCGCGAGGATGCCGATATGCTGGACGGCGTGCTGCACGCCGCCGCGTTCCAGCCACTGTCGATCCCGGAGAGCTTCGACGGCAATCCAGACGCATTGGCCGAGGAGCTGCAGCAGCGGCGCGATCAGCTGGTACGCGAATCTCTCGAACTGCAGGGACAGCTCGACAACTGGAGCGATACCAACCGCCACCAGCTGCTGCGCGCACAGCAGCTGCTCGAAGCCGCGGAACCCTACGTGAACCTGCGCGGCGCGGCGCGCACGCGCGGGCCGCTCGCCGCGCTGCAGGGCTGGATTCCGGCGCGATTCGAGCAGCTGCTGTGCGCGCAGCAGCTGGTGGCGGTTGGTATCGCTCCAGTTGTCGAGCTGTCCCTGCAGTTCGAG
>JASJCU010000049.1 GCA_030065815.1 Gammaproteobacteria bacterium
CGCGCCCGCTCCGGTAGTCCTCGCGACCGAGGACCCGTGCACGCGCCTCGAAACGGGCCAGCGGTATGACGCCATAGCCGCGGTGACGGAACGGCTCGAGGCCGTCGACAGCACCCTGCAGCGGGGCTTGCGGCGCGACCACACCCGGCCCGTGATAGACCGCGTCGTCGCGCAGCAGCCACCAGGCCACGGCGACCAGCAACACGAGGAGCAGCAGACGGCCCAGCGTCATGACGGCGCGGCGCGGCCGCTGCGCCGGCGGCCATTGCGCATCCCGACTACCGGCGCCAACGCCATCGCGAAACCGCGGTGGCCCGTCGGCGTATGCACACCGGCACCCTCGCCGGCCCGCGCGACGCCGATCCGGATCAGGAGCGGCAGCGGCAGCACCGTGGGCGTCGGGTTGCGCTCCTCGACGCAGGGGCCGACCGGTGCCGCGACCGGCGTCGTCATTATCGCCGCGGCCACGCTCGCAGCGACCCCGACCCGGAGCCGTGCCACGAGGCCGAGCGCGGTGATCGCCGGGCCTGGCGCCAACGCGATGTCGGGCACGCCGATCCGGACGATCACGCCGGCGACCCGGCGGGGACCTGGCCGCCGCGGGCCACGGGGATCTCGATCACACCCCCGGCGATCAGGAACGGGCCGCCGCCCACCAGGATCCGGTGACGCTCGGACCCCGCGCGGCCGAAGGCCGCCAACACCGGCCCGGCCGGGCACCGCACCCGGGCCAACGCCGCAGCCACAGGATTCGCGTGGCCATCGCCGGCAGCCGACCGTGCTGGCGGGCGCGCTCGGAGTCGGCGGTGGCCGGACGGTCGGCGAGGACCACGATAACGGCAATGTCGTCGATGCCGCGCGTGGCCTGGGCCCGGAAACACCGCCCACGGATGCGGATCGAGTCGCGATTCGGGCATGGTCACGGGATATCCGGATGCGGCCAGGGACGCTATTCTGCCGTGCCGCCGGCACCGTGCCCAGCACGCCGGGCACACGGCCTCGACGGCCGCGGTACGCCGCCGGCGCACGGCTGGACTTCACCGTCGCGACGCAACACACTGCCGATGCCAGACCCGGCCACCCGCGGACCGTTGGCAGGACCGCCATGAGCAGACCGACATTCGCGATCATCGACAGCGGCGCCTTCGTCGCCAACTACCGCTACGCGAAGTCGCTGGCGCCGGGCGCGCGCGCGCTCGCCGTGGTCAAGGCCAACGCCTATGGGCATGGCGCGGTGCGCCTGGCGCGCGCGCTCGGTGACGAGGCCGACGCGTTCGGCGTCGCCTGCAGCGAGGAGGCGGTCGAGCTGCGCGAGGCCGGCATCGGCAACCCGATCCTGGTGCTCGAGGGCGCATTCAGCGCCGACGAGGTCGACCTCGCCGCCCGCCTGCGGCTCGACCTGACGGTGCACTCGGAGCGGCAGCTCGAATGGCTGCTGGCCGCCCGCCCGGCGCACGCGATCGACACCTGGATCAAGATCGACACCGGCATGCACCGGCTCGGCTTCGCGCCGGAGGACGCGGCCGGCGTCTACCGTCGTCTGCAGGCCAGCGCCAACGTCGGCGGCATCACGCTGATGTCGCACTTCGCGCGCGCCGACGAGACCGATGTCCCGGCGACCGCGCAGCAGCTCGGCCGCTTCCTGCACGCCAGCGGCGGCATCGTCGCGCCGCGCAGCCTGGCCAATTCGGCGGCCGTTCTGGCCTGGCCGGACAGCCACGCCGACTGGATCCGCCCCGGCATCATGCTCTACGGCAGCTCGCCGCTCGACGGTGGTGCGAATCACGACGCGCCGCTGCGCCCGGTCATGCGTCTGGAATCGCAGCTGATCGCGATCCACCAGCTCGCCGCCGGGGAATCGATCGGCTACGGCGGCCGTTTCACCTGCGCGGCGCCGACCCGGGTCGGCGTCGTCGCGATCGGCTATGCCGACGGCTACCCGCGGCATGCGCCCGACGGTACGCCGGTCGCGGTCGGCGGCAGGCTGACGCGACTGATCGGACGGGTGTCGATGGACATGATCACGGTCGATCTGACCGCGCTGCCGGACGCGCAGATCGGCGACACCGTGCAGCTCTGGGGCGACCGGGTGCAGGCCGCGGACGTCGCCCGGCACTGCGACACGATCGCCTATGAGCTGTTCACGCGCATCTCGCGGCGCGTCCACTTCATCTACCGCTGAATCTGCCGCTGAGCAGGCCGCCCATGCACCCGGCCACACCGCGATCAAGGCGGGGGCCGACGCGCCGCTACAAGGCTCATGAGCGACAAGAAGATGATTCCCGTGCTGGCCGGCGGCGGTACACGCCTGCCGGCGCACGTCGGTGTGCTGACTGCGCTCGAGCAGATGGACTACCGCATCCAGAAGATCATCGGCGTGTCCGGTGGCAGCATCGTCGCCGCGCTGTACGCCCACGGCTACTCGACGGAATACCTGAAGAACCTCGCGTTCGAGGTCGACTTCCGGCAGTTTCGCGGATTTTCGCTGCACAAGCTGCTGTTCCATGGCGGCCTGTCGACCGGTGAACGGTTCGAGTCGTGGCTCGACGACCAGCTCGGCGGCGCGACCTTCGGCGACCTGCAGCGCGAGCTGCACGTCGTCGCCACCGATGTCCGCTCCGGTGAGCCGGTGATCTTCGACCACGACAGCTCGCCGGACCTCGCGGTCGCGCGCGCGGTGCGCTTCTCGATGGGAATCCCGCTGCTGTTCACGTTCGAGGCGTACAAGCAGCACCTGATGGTCGACGGCAGCATCCTCGCCGAAGACGCGCTGTACCATGCGTGGACCGACGACGACACGCCGGTCGTCTACTTTCGCCTGCGCTCGACCCGTGAGGCCAGCGCGGTCAAGGAGTCGGCGTGGTTTCCGCTGCCCGATTACCTGACCATGCTGATCCGCACGTTCATGACCAGCATCTCGCGCGAGTTCATCAGCACGCCGTACTGGCACAACACGGTCGTCATCGAGACCGACCACTTCTCGCCGCTCGAGTTCTCGCTGTCGGTCGAACAGAAGGACACGCTGTTCCGGCGCGGCCTGGACACCGTGCGCACGGTCCTGCCGGTGAAACTTGGACAGCAGGCGCCGCAGCTGCCGACCGGGCTGCGCGGCGCGAACGTCGCGCCGTTGTAGAATCGGCGGATGAACACCGACACAGCCCTGCGCTCGCGCCTGATCGGCCTGCTCGCCGCGCTGCTGCTGCCGGGGGGCCTGTTGGCCGCCGACCCGGTGGCGGTGCGCTATTACGAGGACGCGGTGGCGCGTTTCAACAATGGCGACGCCAAAGGCGCCGAGATCCAGCTGAAAAACGCACTGTCGCGCGACCCCGGCCAGCTCGCCGCGCGCATCCTGATGGGGCGGATCCAACTCGAGCTCGGCAACGCACTGCAAGCCGAGGAGGAACTGGTGCTGGCCAACCAGCTCGGCGCCGACCGTACCGCGACGGCACTGCCTCTAGCGCGCGCGCGCAACCGCCTCGGCAAGTACGAACTGAACATCGAACAGCTGATCCCGACCGAGATCCCGATCGACGCCCAGGCCGATGTCTGGGTCGAACTCGGCATCGCGCGACTGAAGAGCGGCGACCCCGACGGCGCGCGGATCGCGTTCCAGCAGGCCGTGACGATCGAGCCGTTGCACGCCGGCGGCATGATCGGCAAGGCGCAGGTCGCACTCGACGCCGGCGAGTTCGCCACCGCGGAACGCCTGGCCGGCGACGCCGTCGAGCACAACCCGGACAGTTCCGGCGCCTGGTTCGCCAAGGCATCGGCGCTGCACGCCCAGGGCAGACATGCGCAGGCGGCGCAGGCCTACGCCCGGGCCAGCGACCTCGCCCCCGGCAACACCGCGGCGGCGCTCGGCGAGGCGACGGCGCTGCTCGATGGTGGCGACGCGGCCAAGGCATCGGCGCTGCTGGCGGCGATGCGCAAGGACTACCCGTGGATGGCCGAGGCGCCGTTCCTGCACGCCAAGGCACTGCGCGAACTCGGCAAGCCCGACGACGCGCAGCGTGCGCTCGAGGCCGCCGGCGAGATCCTCGATCCGGTCCCGGTCAGCGACCTCAGGGACAACCCGGCGCTGCTGCGCCTCGCCGGCATTCTGGCCGCACAGAACCAACGCATGGAGCGTGCCTACCAGGCGATCTCGCTGTATCTGCAGCAGCGCCCCGGTGACCTGCAGACGCGCAAGCTGTTTGCGCGCATCGCGTTGGCGATGGGCAAGCCCGCTGACGTCAAACGCAGCCTGGTACCGCTGATCACCGCGGGGCGCGCCGACGCCGAGCTGCTCGGCCTGCTCGGTGACGCCAGCGCCCAGGCACACGACTTCATCGCCGCAGAAAGCTACTACCGCGAGGCGCTCGCCAACCACCGTGGCGGACCGGCGCTGATCGGCCGGCTCGGCGCGCTGCAGTACCGACAGGGTCAGCGCGAGCGGGCACTCGACACGCTGCAGATCGTCACGGAGCAGGAGCCGTCGGGCGCCACCCTCGGGGTCTCGCTGTACACCGCGGTCCTGCATCTCGCCGAAGGGCGGATCGACAGGGCACGCGACATCACCGAACAGATACTCGCCGGGCAGCCCGACAACCTCGTCGCGCTCAACCTGCGTGCCGCCGTCGCAATCACGTCCGGCGATCGCGACAGCGGCCGCCAGCAACTCGAGGCGCTGCTGGCCAAGGCACCCGAGTTTCGCCCGGCCAAATACAACCTGGCAAAGCTGCACGCCCTCGATGGGCGCTATCGTGAGGCCGAGGCCATCCTGCACGGCTTCCTGACCGAGAACGCCAACGACCAACGCGCGCTGTTGGAGCTCGGACGCCTCGCCACGCTGCGCAACGACAGCCGCACGGCGATTGGTTTCTACGAGAAGATCCGCGAGCTCGATCCCAAGGCGCTGATCGCGACGACCGAGCTGATCGACCTGTACCTCGCCGAGTCGCGTCCCGCGGATGCGATGAAGACGGCGCTGGACCTCAACAGCGTACGGCTCGACGACTTCCACGCCCACGCGACGCTGGCCGCGGTACAGGTGATTCGCGAGGAGTACCAGGACGCCAGGTCCACGCTCGGCCGGGCGGTACTGCTCGCCGGCTACGATTCGCGCAAGCTGCTGCGTGCCGCGACACTGCAATATGCCGCACAGGCGCACGACGATGCCGTGGCCACGCTGGACAGACTGCTCAAGGAGCAACCGGATGCACTCGCAGCCCGCCGGCTGCTGGGCGAAGTCCTGTTCACGCAGGGAAAGCTTTCGCAGGCGCGCAAACAGGTCGAGGCCGTCCTCGAACGGCGACCCGACGACCTGTACGCGCTGGCGATGCTCGGCGACATCCAGATGGCCGAAAGGCAGCCGGCGGCCGCGGTTGCGACATACACACGGGCGATCGCGATTGACGCGCAACCGGAACTGCTGGTCAGCGCCTTCCATGCCCGCAACCGGACCGGCCAGGGCGACGCGGCGCTCGCCGAACTGGAGGCCTGGCAGGACGCCAACCCCGATACCGCGGTCGTGCTGCGCGCGCTCGCGGAGCACCTCCACCAACGCGGCCGGGCCGAACAGGCCCATGGCTACTACCGGCGCCTGATCGCACTGACCCCCGACGATGCCCGCTCGCTCAACAACATGGCCAACCTGCTGATGGACATCGATGCCGAGCAGGCGTTCCGCGCTGCCCGCCAGGCACTGGAACTGGACGGTGACAATCCGGCCATCCTCGACACCATGGGTTGGGCACTGGTGCAGATCGGTGACCTGGAGAAAGGCATCGCCCATCTGCGCGACGCCGTCGCCCGCAATGGCCGTTCAGCCACCACCCGCTACCATCTGGGTGCCGCGCTCGAGGAATACGGCAGCCGCATCGAGGCCCGGCGCCAGCTGCAGCTGGCATTGCGACTCGGCACCGACAGCGCCCCGTGGGCCGAGGATGCGCGCCTGCGGCTGCAACGCCTGAACTGAGAGGCGGCCAACGCGACCCGCGATCGACGGCCGGGTCGTCGCGCCGGCTAGGCCGCCTTCGCCGGCTGCCGGTCGTTCACTCCGCGCGATCGTGCCGCGCTCGAGCGGCGTCTCGCGTCACAACGAAAAGGCCTGCGCGGCGATAGCTGCGCAGGCCCTTTTGCGTTGTGCAAGGTCGCAGCCCGGTGCCTACACCGGGCGCTCCGTCACTTGCGACGCTTGCTGCCGTAGGCGATGCCAACCAAGCCCAGACCGAACAGGGCAAGCGGTGCCGGCACCGGCACACCGGTGTTCGGTGGCGGCGGAGGCGGCGGCAACAATGCGCCCGAGACCGACATGATCTTGAAATGGTCGTTGAGTTTCGGGCAGCCGTTGTTGTCGTTGATGCAGTTGTCACCGAACACGCTGTTGTGGGCCGCCACGATCCAGTAACGCGAGGTCGCCGGCGTCAGCGGACCGGCGCCATCGGGGTCGGCATTGACGGCACCGTCGATCGGGCTCAGGTCGTAGTCGGCGATGTGGGTCCAGCCGTTGGCGGTCAGGCCCTCGTTCGTGGCGTTGAAGACGACGCCGGTGAGATCGGGATCACCCGCACCACCGCCCTCGTAGGCGAGCAGGTTGATGTCGGCGTCGCCGGAGACGAAACCGATCTGGATGTCGTTCAGCGCGACCGAGTTGCCGACACCGAAATCGAACAGCACGAGATCGTAGCGCTGGTCGTTATCGACGGCATGCTCGGGCGTGCTGCCTTCACCGGTGTCACCGGCGCCGGCATCGGCGTTCCGGACACCGAGCCCGCTACCGTAGTGGGTGATCGAGCCGAGTTCGAGCTGGGTGTTTCCGGCCGTCGTGTTGGCCCACCCGGAGACGGTCACGTTGACGGCACCTGCCCCCACGCCCTGGTAGGTGCGGCCCTGTGAGAAATTGCCGCTGCCGCTGCCGCAGTTACCGCCCGGGCCCACGGTGGCGACGCAGTTCGCCGAGTCGAAGGTCCAGGTCACATCCGCGGCCGCGATGCCGGTGTAGTTCACGGCAGCCAGGCCAACGACCGCGGCTGCAAGGGTTTTGCGAGTTAAGGTCATGTTGTTTCTCAAGCCGCCCCGGCCCTGTGGCGAGGCTTGTTTCCTGTTGTTGATTCGATGCAACTCACGTTGCCTGCCAAAACAGCAAGCATGGATCGCGCCAAGAATCACTTGTCACATAAGAATCAGCGGCTTAGACGCCCCCGCGCGACCCGCTTCACGGTCGACTGTAAACATTGCTGACAGCCCACCAGCGTGCGCTTCCCAGACCCCGGTAATCCCGTTCCCGGTCGGCGATGCCACCGCCGACGGGCCGATTTCCGGCAGCGCGACACCAGGGCCGGGCGATGTCGCGACGCCCGGCGGCGCCGATGTGCGGCCAAGGTCCTGCCGCCCCGGCGGCCAGACCCCGCCGACGGCGGTGCGCTCAGTCAGGGAGTCGGCCGGGTGCGCGAATGCTTAATCCGGCAGCACGATGTTGAGTTCGAGGATCTCGTGTGCGCCGTCCTGCTCGACGCTGACCGATACCGCGTCGTTGTCGATTGCGACGTATTTGCGAATCACCTTCAACAAGTCGCGCTGCAGCTGCGGCAGATAGGACGGACCGCCGCCGCGGCGGTCGTGGGCGACCAGGATCTGCAGGCGCTCCTTGGCGATGGACGCGGAATTGCTCTTGCGTTGTTTGAAGAAATCCAGCAGCGCCATGTCAGCCTCCGAACAGGCGGCCGAGCAGGCCCTTCTTTTCGACGGTCAGGAAGCGATGCGGCAGGTCCTCGCCGAGATAACGCGCGACCATATCGTTGTAGGCTTGGCCGGCGCTGCTGTCACGATCGAGGATCACCGGCACACCGGCATTCGACGAGTTCAGTACCGACGGCGATTCCGGGATCACGCCGATCAGGTCGAGCGACAGGATCTCCTGCACGTCCTCCAATGCCAACATCTCGCCGCGTTGCACGCGCTCCGGCGAGTAGCGCGTGACCAGTAGGTGCTCGCGGATACCCTCGAGATTCTGCTCGGCGCGCCGCGACTTGCTCGACAGGATGCCGATCATGCGGTCGGAGTCGCGCACCGACGAGACCTCCGGGTTGGTGACGACGATCGCATCGTCGGCGAAGTACATCGCCAGCGTCGCGCCGCGTTCTATGCCGGCCGGCGAATCGCAGATGATGTACTCGAAGTCGCGGCCGAGCTCCTCGAGCACCTTGCCGACGCCGTCGATGGTCAGCGCGTCCTTGTCGCGGGTCTGCGATGCCGGCAGCACGAACAGGTTGGGGTTGCGCTTGTCCTTGATCAGCGCCTGGCCGACGTTGGCGTCGCCCTGGATCACGTTGACGAAATCGAAAACGACACGGCGCTCACAGCCCATGATCAGGTCGAGGTTGCGCAGGCCGACGTCGAAGTCGATGACGACCGTCTTGAACCCGCGTTCGGCCAACCCCATCGCGAACGCCGCGCTGGTCGTGGTCTTGCCAACCCCCCCCTTGCCGGAGGTCACTACGATAATGCGTGCCAACTGACTGCTCCTCAGGACCCGTGGTCCGCGTTGGTCGAATTGAATGCGCGCCGGCCGCTCACAGCAGCGCGAACGTGAGCGCCTCGCCGTCGAGCGCGATCTGCACGCTGCGACCGAGGTAGCGGCTTTCGAGGTTTTCGTTTACCCGGTAGCGGCCGGCGATCGAGACCAGCTCGGCGCCGAGCTCGCGGCAGAAGATCCGCGCGTCGGCATTGCCTGCGAAGCCCGCCAGCGCGCGCCCGCGCATCGCGCCATAGCAATGGATGTGGCCCGCGGCCATGACCTCGGCCCCCGAACTGACGCCGGCAGTCAGTACCAGGTCGCCGTGCTCGGCGATGACGCGCTGGCCGGATCGCACCGGCTTGTCGACGACCCGCGTCGGCGGCGCCGCCTGTTCCGGTGCCGGTACCTTGCGCCCGGCCGGTAGTAGCGCCAGTTCGAGCGCGACGGCCTGCGCGCGCTGCGCCGCCGACGCCCCGCGGACGCCGACCGGGATCAGGCCGTGGCCGCGCAACATGCCGACGAGCATCGGAAATTCGTCGAGTTCGTCGCGGCTGGGCAGCGCCGACAGGTCAACCGCGACCGGTGCCTGCTCGAAGAACGACGGTGACCGCGCGATCTGCCGGGTCAGGAAGTCATCGAGTCCACTGAGATCGGTATCGCGCAGGACCAGCGTCGGCAGGTTGAATTGCCCGGCCTTCATCGCGAAGGCATCGGCCGCCGATGACGTGCTGCGTGCGGTTTGTTCGGACATGCCCGTGTACTACTGCTCCGGCAGGTGCTGGCGCCCGGCCCGAAGCGTCGGACATGCCTGCGGCCGCCGCGTCCCGGTCTGGGCGAAACATGCCGAGAGTCTATCCGAATTAAACGCCGGGTGTGACGGGTGCTTCACAGAATCGGCGCCAGCCCGCGCCGGCGCGCCGGGCGGGCGCCGCGTCAGTTCGGCATCAGCGGGTTCATCGCCCCCATCGGCACGGCAATCTGGTGCACGTTAGCCCGCATCACGCCCATGCCGCCGGTGATCTGCTGCATCTGCTGCGCGATACCGCCCATGGCACCGGTCATCTGCTGCATGTCGTTGTCGACACGGACCATGTCGCTGCCGATCGTCTGCATGTTGCCGTGCAATGTCGGCATCATCTCGCTGATCTCGCCCATGTGCCCGCTGATCGACCCCATCAGCTGGATGTGGTGGTCGAACTGCTGCACACGCTGGGCGATCTGGTCCATGTCGTAGTCCACGCGCGACAGGTTCTTGTACATCGAGTCCATGTTGTCGACGATGCCGTTCAGATCCTGGTAGAGCACGGTCACGTAATAGACGTTTACGCAGGCCAGGATGACCAGCAGCAGCGAGATCACGAGGATGACCTTGTCGGTGATCTTGAAGTGGCGGTGACGCTCGTCGAGGTGCAGCTGGGTCTCGCGGCCGAGCCGCGCCATGACCTGGACGATCGGGCTGCGCGGATCGACGCTCATACCGCCGCCCCGTCAGGGCCGGGCCCGGCGCGCGTTGTCCGCTCTGCCTGTGTCATGGGAACGGGAACATCCTGTTCAGGGTGCGTGCCGGCTTGGCCATGCGATGCATCTCGGCGCTCATCGCCTGTATCTCGAGGTTCATCGCGTTCATGGTCATGGCGATGCTCTCGACGTTCAGCCGCGTGCCGGTCATCTGCGTGCCAACGCTCTCGACGTTGATGCCGATATCGCCGGTGATGGTGACGATGCCGGCCACTTCGGTCTTCATCAACGCCGTGGAGGCCTCGATATCGTGCAACCGCGCGACCTCGCCCTCCATCGAACCGAGGTGTTCGACGATCTCGTCCATGCGCAGCGACACCGCGGTGAAGTGCGTGTTCATGGCGCCGACGACGCTGGATATCCGGTTGATCTGCGAACTCAGCGTCAACAGCAGCACGAGTATCGAGAACGCGATCACCGACAGGATGATCAGGCCGGCGCGGATACTGTAGTTGAGGCGATCGCCGAGCTTGTTCTTGACGTCGATCTGGCTGAGCACGATACCTTCGAACGAACTCAGCGCACGCAGGTACTGCTGTTGCAGGATCGCGTCGTCGCTGCTGGTGCGCATTTCGGGTCGTTGCTCTGCCATATCGTCGTCGCCAATGCCTGTGTCGTTGTTCTACCGGACGGCGGGCGCCAACGCGCCGTGCAGCTTGGCCTGCCCAATTCTGGCACATTCCGCGCGGCCGGGCTTTCACATTGTGCAATGGCGGGAACGACAGTCGCGGACGGGAGCGCGGTCAGTGCCCGGCGTGCGCGGCCTGCCGCAGCAGCTGGCTGGCCTCGCCGGCCGACACCGGGCGCGAGAACCAGAAGCCCTGCGCCTCGGGGCACTTGAGCGCGGCCAGCGTGTCGAGCTGGTCCTTGGATTCGACGCCCTCGGCTACGACGTTGATGTCGAGCATCTGGCCGAGCCCGACGATGGTCTTGATGATCGCGACGCTCTGCTCCTCTTGGCCGAGGTTCTGCACGAACGAGCGGTCGATCTTCAGCGTGTCGAGCGCACAGCGCTGCAGATACGACAACGACGAGTAACCGGTGCCGAAGTCGTCCATATGGATACGCACGCCGAAACGGCGGATCTCGGCCAGCGTCGCCTCGGTCGCGGCCTCGTGGTCGAGGCAGTCGCGTTCGGTGAGTTCGAGCGACAGATCGCCGGGGGCGATGCCGCTGTCCAGGACGATGTTCTTGAGGCGCTGCGCCGCGTGCTCGGCGCGGAACATCGATGCCGACACGTTGACACTGATACCGAGCGACGTGCCGTTCATGAACACCCGGCGCCACTCGCGCGCCTGACGGCAGGCCTCCTCGAGGACCCACCAGCTGAGCGTGGCCAGCATGCCGGTGTCCTCGACCACCGACAGGAAGCTCTCCGGGGCGAGCAGGCCCTTCTTCGGATGCGCCCAGCGCAGCAGCGCCTCGAAGGCGACGATACGCTGATCCTCGATCGACACGATCGGCTGGTAGTAGACGACGAACTCACCGCGCGCCACGGCACGCCGCAGGTCGGTCTCCATGTTCAGCCGCGAGATCGCCGCCTGGTGCATCGTGGTGTCGAAGATCACCGTGTTCTCGGTCTCGGAGCGCTTGGCGCGATACATCGCCAGATCGGCATCGCGCAGCAGTTCGTCGGGCGACTGGTACTGCCGGGTCGCCACGGCCACGCCGATGCTGGCGCTGGTGTACATGCCACGACCGGCGATCGAGAACTCCTGCTGGAACAGGTGATGGATGCGTTCGGCCACCTGCGCGGTGTCGGACTCGTCTTCCATGTCGCTGACTAGTACCGCGAACTCGTCGCCGCCCATCCGGGCAACGGTGTCGCCGGGGCGGATCACGCTGTGCAGGCGGCGCGCGATCGATACCAGCAGGCTGTCGCCGGCCGAGTGGCCGAGGCTGTCGTTGACGAATTTGAAGCGGTCGAGATCGAAATACAGCACCGCGAAACGCAGCTCGTTGTTGCGCTTGAAGCGGCGCAGGGCCTGCTGCAGGCGATCGATGAAGAGCACGCGGTTCGGCAGGCCGGTCAGCGGATCGTGCAACGCGCGGTGGATCAGCTGATTCTCGGTCTCTTTGCGCTTGGCAATGCTGCTTATCGATCCGGCCATGCGTGCGGCCCTGCCGTCGGCGCCGTTGATGATGACGCCGCGCGCATAGACCCAGATGTAATCACCGGACTCGTGGCGCAGGCGGAGTTCCTGCTCGAAATGCTTGCGCTCGCTGTCAGGGTGGGCGCGCAGCAGGCGCCGCAGTTCGCCGACATCCTCGGGATGCACGCGGTCGAACCAGTCCTGCAACCGGTGCACGCGGACATCGGCCGCCAGCCCCACGAGCTCGTTCCAGCGCGGCGAAAAATACGCCTCGTCGGTCGCGGCATCCCAGTCCCAGATACAGTCGTTGGCCCCGGCGACCGCCAGCGCGTAGCGCTCCTTGACCTTGAGCAGCGCCTGCTCGGAACGCTGGCGCTCGATGGCATAGAGGATTGCCCGATGCAGCAGGGCCGCATTGACTTCGCGCTTGATCAGGTAGTCCTGGGCGCCGCCGCGCACGGCGCTGGCGGCCATGCTCTCCTCGTTGCAGTTGGTCAGGATGATCACCGGCACGCCGGCCGCCGCGCCGGCAACGTGCCGGAAGCCCTCGAGGCCCTTGGTGTCGGGCAGGTGCAGGTCGAGCAGGATGACGTCCGGACGGCGCCCGCCAGACAGCTCGGTCAGCGCGGCGCCGATGCTGCGCACATGACGGATGGCGTAGCTGTGGGTGTACTTTTTGGCCAGATAAAGACGAACGATGTCCGCTTCCTGCGGGTTGTCTTCAACCAGTAGGACGTCGATGGTTTCGCCATTCATGATTGACCGTGCTGTTTCACCCCGGTTCGATTACCCATGCGATTCCGTGCCGGCATCGTCGGCCTGTGGAATCGAGAAGATGAAAACGCTGCCACTCCCCAGAGAAGATCGTACCCAGATCTTGCCGCCGTGGTTTGTAATTATCCGCTTGCATATCGCAAGCCCCATGCCGGTACCAGGATAGTCCTCGCCCGGCGCCGCACGCTCAAACATACCAAAAATCCGCTTGGTATCCTCTTCCGCGATACCGATGCCGTTGTCCTTCAGGCCGATACGCCACTCGTTGCGGATACGCTGCGCCCGCACCGTGATGTGCAGTGGCCGTTCGCTGCGGAACTTGATCGCGTTGCCGATCAGGTTCTGGAACACACGATGGAACTGGCGACGGTCGACAATCAGGGTCGGCAGATCGTGCTGCTTGCTGATCGTGCCGCCGATTTCGTCGAGCGTCAGCTGGTACAGTGCGATCACCTCGTCGAGCAGCACGTTCAGGTCGACCGGGGTGCGCTCCGGCCGGGCGCTCTGCAAGCGCGAATACTCGAGCAGCTCGTCGAGCATCTCCTGGGTGCGATTCAGATTGAACTCCAGATGGTTCAGCACCTTGGAGCCGGAATCGCCCAACTCGCGTTCGAAATCCTCGTTCAGGATCGCCGCGTAGCGACGCGCCAGCTGCAGCGGGTCCTGCAGATCGTGTGACACGGCGTACACCAGTCTCTCCCGTTCCTCCTCGGTCTCGTCGCCGGCGTGCGCCGCCGAACGGCTGTCTGCCAGGCGCAGGCTGAAACTGCGGCTCTGCGCGGCCAGCGTCGACACCAGGCGGGCCAGGGCCAACAGGCCCGAGCTGTTGCGCGGATACACGGCCGCGAGCCCGTCGGCGAGCAGGCTACTGCACTGCTGCGCCGCGGCGTCCGACGACACCAGCAGCACCAGCAGGGCGTTCGGCCGGTGCTTCTTGCAGGCCTCGACGACGCTGCGCCAGTCCGACCACTCCTGCACATCGTCGACGACGATGACCTGGAACTGCATCTCCGAATACACCGCATCGAAGAAATGCTGGGCCTCGGAGGCGGTCGACAGGGTTACGTCGTCGCCTGTCCCGTTCTTGGCGAGTAACGTCTCGAGTACCGTCTCATCGGCCGCAGAGGCACTGACAAATAGGACGTTGGTATCGTTGTTCACGCGTTGTTGTTTTCGGCACTTATCGTTATCTTTTCTTGGGCCGCGGGCCGCGCCTTCTCGGGGCGCGGTTGGCACCTGACCCAGGCATGGGCGGCAGAGCCTGCACCGGACTCCGCACGGTTTCCGGCCAACAGCAACCGGCATGCCTCGCGGATCATAGCCTTTTTGCAGGCCAATTGCCCACGGCCACTGGGGTCATTGTGTCAAAAATGCACTCACGGAAAACGGCGGATATCCGGCACAGGCGTTTCCTTGACACGCTCGCCGAACCGTTCGGAACGCACTTCGGCAAGGTTAAGGGCCGGCGTGCCTATCGCCCATTGCGGCGCGTCGCAGATCCGACGTCGTGCGCGGTTCCGACGCATTGGCCGGCGCGCCCTGTGCTTTTAACCCCTAAGCGCAGCGATGACGTGCACCGGTCCGCACCGCCGTCGGTCGGCAACGCAGCGCCGGCACGCGGCCGACAATGTCGCTGAACGACCCGTTCGGCCGGGTCGCGCGACGCCAGGAGGCCGCGTACCTGGCGTTGCGCGAGCAGCTGCGGCAACAGGGCGTCGCGACCGAGCAGGCCGCACACGCGGCGCGCCGGCGCCTGCAACAGACCGGCCTGCGCGTCGCCGCGATCGTCATCGGCATCGCGCTGCTCGCCGCGATGCTGGCGCCAGGGCTGCGCGCCGTGATCGGCATACTCACGCTGCTGATCCTGGTGTGGCTGGCGAGCAGCTTCGTGCAGACGCGCGCCCATCTCAGCCGTTACCAACGCGAACTGTCCGCCGCGCAGGCGGTCGCCGACAACCACAGGCAGAATGCCGAGGAGCAAGGACCATGACAGCCGATTGCACGACCCACGCCGTTTCCCGACTGCTCGCCGGCCTCGTGCTGGCGGCAGGAATCTTCTTCCTGGGCGGGACCGCCCAGAGCGCACGTGCCGACGACACCGTCAAGGTCGTCTACCATGCCGATTTCGCCGACCCGCGCCGTTTCAGCGCGATGCTGACCAGCATCAACAACATGGTCACGCACTACCAGAACGAGCTGATCGACTACGACGTGCGGATCGTGTTCGTCGCCCACGGCATCCGCTTCGTCACCGACGACAAACTGACCGGCACGCCGTTCGCCGAGGACGCGGCGATGGCCGAGCGCCGCTCCAACAACGCCGGTCGGCTCGACGCACTGCGCAGCGTACAGGGCGTCAAGCTCGAGCTGTGTGACATCACGCGCGTGCAGGTCGGCCTCGATCCGGAAAAGCTCTACGATGGTGTCGACAGCGTCCCGAGCGGCGTCGTGCAGATCGCCGCGCTGCAGGCCGAGGGATTTGCATACATCAAGATCGAGTGACGCCGCCGGCCGCGGCGCAGCGGCGACGCCGAGCCGCGCACCGCGGGCGCGCTGCGCGACGCTGCTGTGCGCCGCCGGCCTGCTGGCCGGCTGCGCCGAACCGCCCGGCGACGTCGCCGAGCTCAGCGGACCGACCATGGGCACGCACTACAGCGTGGTCCTGGCACCGCCGCCGGACGCGGCCACGCGCGACTCGCTGGCGGCGCTGATCGCGCAGCGCCTCGAGCAGATCAACGGCGAGATGTCGACCTATCGCGAGGACTCGTCACTGAGCCGCTTCAACCGCTCGACGTCGACCGACTGGCAGGCGGTGCCGGCGGCGCTCAGCGATCTCGTGGCACGCGCCAACGCGATCAGCGCCCAGACCGAAGGCGCGTACGACATCACCGTCGGCCCGCTGGTCGAGCTGTGGGGCTTCGGTGCCAGCGGTCGTCGCGACACACCGCCGCCGGCGGCCCAGATCGCCGCGCGCCTGGCGGCCGTCGGTTTCGACAAGCTGGAGGTACGCACCCAGCCTCCGGCACTGCGCAAGCGGATACCCGGGCTGCAGGTCGACCTGTCGTCGATCGCCAAGGGCTGGGCCGTCGACGAGATCGCCGCGCTGCTCGACGCCCACGACATCCGCGGCTACCTGGTCGAGATCGGCGGCGATCTCGTCGTCCGCGGCGACAAGGGCGGCGGGCGGCCGTGGCGGGTCGCCATCGAACGGCCGCTGGCCGACCGCCGTGCGGTGCAGCGTATCGTCGCGCTGCGCGACGTCGCGGTGGCGACGTCCGGTGATTACCGCAATTTCTTCGCCAGTGGCGGCCAGCACTACACCCACACGATCGACCCACGCACCGGGCACAGCGTGCAGCACACGCTGGCCGCGGTGACGGTGTTCGCCGGGCGCGCCGCCGACGCCGACGCCTGGGCGACCGCGCTGCTCGCGCTCGGCGACCGCGACGGCCCGGCGACCGCCGAACGCGCCGGCATCAGGGCCCTGTTCGTCGTCCGCGACGCCGGCGGCCTGCGCGAGATCCGCAGCAGCGCGCTGCAACGCGCCGGGCTGCTCGGCGACTGACCGGGCCGGCCGTCGGTTCGGTCGAACAATTCAAACAATCGTTTGATTCAATCGCTCGACGGTGCTAGTGTCCCGGTCGACAAACAACGTGTCATGCAGCGCGGCCGCAACGGCTTGCGGCAAGGCACGCGATCGAGGGCTAGCTGAAGCCAGCGCGAGTGGGCGCGACACCGCAGTAAGCCATTGATGCCGCGGCCGAAGGACGCGCCGCCCGCGCGCCGCTGCGGTGTTGCGGCCGCTCCGAACAGATCGGCTGTTGGCGCGCGAACGCGCCTGGCGGCCGCGCGCCGGCGGCGCTCTGAAGTGATACGTTGTTTGTGGAACAGGACACTAGGTTCGGGCGGGCACTTTGCCCGACGAGGACGCCGCGCATGACCCGCGATGCCGCCACCGGCGCACGCCACGACACCCGCGAACGCCTGTTGCACGCGGCCCTCGCCGCGTTCGGGCACCGTGACTACGAGGCCGTGTCGACGCGCGAGATCGTCGACGCGGCCGGGGCCAATATCGCGGCGATCTCCTACCACTTCGGCGGCAAGAAGGCGCTCTACCTGGCCACCGCCGGTTTCATCGCGACGACGATGCGCGAACGCATGGCGCCGGCGCTGGCGGCGGCGACCCGGCTCGCGGCCGCCGGCGACGCCGCCGCGTGCCGCCGCCAGCTGGGCGCGCTGATCGGCGCGCTGGTCGACGAGATCCTGCGCGGCCGACTCAGCCGCGACGCCGCCGGGCTGATCCTGCGCGAGCAGAACGATCCCACCGAGGCGTTCGACATCCTCTACGACGAGCTGATGGAGCCGTTGCTGAGCACCTATGCGACGCTGCTCGCACGCATCGTCGGCGCCCAACCCGGCGACCGCGGCATCGCGCTCGCGACCCACGCATTGTTCGGCCAGATCGTCGCGTTCCGCAGCGCACAGTCGGCGGCGCTGCGCCGACTGCGGCGCGCGCGTTACAGCGCCGACGACGTCCGCGACATCAGCGCGACCGTCACGCGCATCACGCTGGCCGCGATCGACGCCGGCGGCGTGCAAGGAGACCCGACATGAGCGACACCCGCACCAGGCGCCTGCGCCTTCTCTGGATATTGCCGCCGATCGCCGTCGGCGCGCTGGTCGTCATGGTCATGGCGGGCGGCCGCCCGCCCCCGGCCAAGACCGAGCTCGGCGAACCCGCTCGCGTCGTGCGCACGATCAGCGTGCCGCGCGTCGACCTGGTGCCGACGGCGGAGGGCTTCGGCCCGGCACGCCCGGCACGGGTCTGGAGCGCGGTGGCACAGGTCAGCGGTCGGATCGTCGACATGCATCCGCGCCTGCGCGATGGCGAGATCATCGCCGCCGGCACGCCGCTGCTGCGCATCGACCCGGTCGACTACGAACTCGCCGTCGCCCAGCTGCGCGCCGAGCTCGCCGAGCTCGACGTCCAGGGCCAGAATGCGGACAGCCTGCTGGCGATCGAGCGGCGCAATCTCGACCTCGCCGAGCGCGAGGCCGAGCGTCTCGACAGGCTCGCGCGCCAGGGCACGACGTCGCGCAGCGACGCCGACGCGGCCGAGCGCGCGGTGCTGGCATCGCGCACCGCGGTCCGCAACCTGCGCAACACGCTGGCGCTGCTGCCGAGCCAGCGCAGCGCCGTCGAGGCGCGCATCCAGCAGGCCGAGCGCGACCTCGCCAATACCGAGGTCGAGGCGCCGTTCAACCTGCGCGTCGCCGCGCTGACGATCGAAAATGCCCAGTACGTCAGCACCGGGCAGGTCCTGTTCGACGGCGACGATGTCGACCGCACCGAGGTCGTCGCCCAGGTCGCGATGTCGGCGCTGCGCCACCTGTTCGTCGGCCGCCGCATCGACCACGGCAACATCCTCGCACTCAGCGAGGACATCGCCGGCTTCGCCGCGCTGCGACCGATCGTGCAGATGGACATGGGCGGCCACGTCGCCGAGTGGCAGGCCGAGTTCGTGCGCTTCACCGACAGCGTCGACACCGACACCCGCACCATCGGCGTCGTCGTCGCCATCGACAAGCCGTTCCAGAAGGCCCGACCGGGCCTGCGACCGCCGCTGTCGAAGGGCATGTTCGTGCGCGTGCTGCTGCGCGGCGCGACCCAGGCCGACCGCCTGATCGTGCCGCGCAGCGCGCTGCGCGACGGCAGGGTACTGGTCGTCGACGATGCGAACCGGCTGCGCACCCGGACGGTCGACGTGCTGTTCCAGCAGCAGGACATCGCCGTGATCGCCAGCGGCGTCGAGGCCGGCCAGCAGGTCGTCGTCTCCGACCCGGTGCCGGCCGTCGACGGCATGCTGCTGCAGCCGCAGCCTGACGACGCGCTGCAGCAGCGCTTGCTGCGCGCTGCCGGCGACGCGCCATGATCGCGTGGTTCGCCCATCACCCGACCGCCGCCAATCTGCTGATGGGCGCGCTGATGCTGCTCGGCCTGGTCGCGCTGCCGGGCCTGCAGCGCGAGACCTTCCCGGAGATCGAGAACGACAAGGTCGAGGTGCGGGTGGTCTACCCGGGCGCGACCGCGGCGGACGTCGAAGACGCGATCTGCCGGCGCCTCGAGGACGCGATGGAGAGCATCGTCGATCTCGAGGAGATGCGCTGCGAGGCCAGCGAGGGGCGCGGCACGTTGACCGCGGTCAAACGCGAGGGCAGCGACATGGCGCGCTTCCTCGACGACGTCAAGGCCAACGTCGACGCGATCGACGATTTCCCCGACGACGCCGAGCTGCCGGTGACCAAGGAGCTCGGTCGGACCGACGCCGTGGTCGCGATCGCGATCACCGGGCCCGACGACGCGCTGGCGCTGAAGGCCTACGCCGAGGACGTCAAGGCGCGGTTGAAACAGCAGGCCGACGTCGCCGAGGTCACGATCGGCGGCTTTTCCGAGCGCCAGCTGCGTATCGAGGTGCCGGCGCAGCGCCTGCGCCAATTCGGCCTGTCGGCCGCGGATGTCGCCGACGCGGTGCAGCGGCAGAGCATCGGCACGCCGGCCGGCGAACTCGAGGGGCCGCAAGAAGACGTGCTGCTGCGCTTCGACGACCAGCGCAAGGACGTCAGCGGTCTCGAAGACCTGGTCGTGATCTCCGGCACCAGCGGCGCGTCGATCCGCCTCGGCGACATCGCGACGGTCAGCGACCGCTTCGAACTCGACGAGTCGAAGATCACGTTCGACGGCAAGCGCGCGGCGATCCTCAACGTCACCAAGACGCGTCGCCAGGACACCCTCGCCGTCTACGACGAGGTCGCCGCCTTCGTCGCCGCCGAACAGACGCGTGCCCCGCTCGGCATCATGCTGGACCTGACCCAGGACAGGTCGTCGGTGGTCCGCGACCGCCTCGACATGCTGCTGCGCAACGGCGTGCAGGGCCTGGCGCTGGTGTTCCTCGTGCTGTGGCTGTTCTTCAGCATGCGCTACAGTTTCTGGGTCACGATGGGCCTGCCGGTGTCGTTCCTCGGCGCACTGTTCGTGCTGCCGCTGATCGGCGTCACGATCAACATGATCTCGATGGTCGGCCTGCTGATCGGCATCGGCCTGCTGATGGACGATGCGATCGTCATCGCCGAGAACATCGCCAGCCGCATGGCCAAAGGCAATCGGCCGATGCACGCCGCGGTCAGCGGCGTGCGCCAGGTGCTGCCGGGCATCGCGTCGTCGTTCGCGACGACGGTGCTGGTGTTCGGTTCGCTGGCGTTCATCAGCGGCGAGGTCGGCCAGATCCTGCGCGTGCTGCCGCTGGTGCTGCTGGTCGTGCTGACCGTCAGCCTGTTCGAGGCCTTCCTGGTGCTGCCCAATCACCTCGGGCACTCGCTCAACCACATGACGCGGCGGCCGCCGTCGCGTTTCCGCACGGCGTTCGAGGCCGCGTTCGAACGCTTCCGTGATCGCCGCTTCGGTCCGCTGTTGGACCGCGCCGTCGACCACCGTTACCTGACCATTGGCATCGTCATCATGCTGATGCTGTTCGCGATCGCGATGCCGGTCGGCGGCAAGCTGAAGTTCGTCGGCTTTCCGGCCATCGAGGGCGACATCGTCGAGGCGCGCGTCCTGCTGCCGCAGGGCACGCCGCTGGCACGCACCGAGGCGATCGTCGCGCGCCTGACCGATGCACTGGCGACGACCAACGCGCATTTCGCGCCGCGCCAGCCAGGCGGTCAGGACCTGGTGCAGCACGTCACGGTGATCTACGGCGAGAACCCGGACGCCCACGAGTCCGGGCCACACGTCGCGCGCATCGTCGCCGACCTGCTCAGCGCCGAGCAGCGGGATGCACCGCTCGATGTGTTCCGCCAGACCTGGCGCGACATGACCGGCCCGCTCGCCGACGTGATCGCGCTGACCTTCACCGAACCGGTTATCGGACCCGGTGGCCGGGCGATCGACGTGCGCCTGATCGGCCCCGATCTCGACGCGCTGAAACAGGCCGCCTACGAGGTCACCGGCTGGCTCGGCCAGTATGCCGGGGTCACCGACCTCAGCGACGACCTGCGCCCCGGCAAGCGCGAGTATCGGCTGCGCCTGAAGGACAGCGCCGGGACGCTCGGCCTGGACGCGCGCGACGTATCGCAGCAGGTGCGCGCCGCGTTCCAGGGCATCACGATCGACGAGTTCCCGGTCGGCACCGAGACCTACGAGGTCGACCTGCGCCTGACCGCGGGCAACCGCGGCGACGGCGGCGACCTCGACGGGCTCAGCATCGTCGGTCGCAACGGCGCGTTGGTACCGCTCGGCGTCGCGGTCGACGTCGACGAGACGCGCGGCTGGGCGCGCATCCACCGCGTCGACGGCGAGCGCGCCGTGACCGTGCAGGGCGACGTGCACAGCGACATCGCGAACGCCCAGGAGCTGCTCAACCTCGCCGGCCGCTCGCTGTTCCCACAGCTGGAGCAGAAGTACCGGGGTCTGCGCGTCGACGTGCAGGGGCAGAGCAGCGAATCGGCCGAGACCGGACGCTCGATCGTGCGCAACGTGCTGCTCGGCATGGTCGGTATCTACATCCTGCTGGCGCTGCAGTTCCGCGGCTACGTCGCACCGGTCACGGTCATGTCGGTGATCCCGACCGCGCTGATCGGCGTCGTGTTCGGCCATATCGCGCTCGGCCTCGACCTGACACTGCCGAGTATCGTCGGCATGGCTTCGCTGTTCGGCGTCGTCGTCAACGACTCGATCCTGATCGTCGTGTTCATCCGTGACGCGTGCGCCCGCGGTGTCGCGGTCGTCGATGCGGCCAAGCAGGCCGGGCGCGCGCGTTTCCGGCCGATCGTGTTGACCTCGATCACGACGATCGCCGGGCTCACGCCGCTGCTCGCCGAGACCAGCATGCAGGCGCAGATCCTGATACCACTCGCCGCCAGCCTCGCGTTCGGCCTGACCTCGGCGACGCTGATCGCGATCTTCCTGGTGCCGGCGGTGTACGCCGCGCTCGACGACTTTGGCGCGCTCGGCGAGGTCGACACGGTCGCGACGCCGACCAATGCGCGCGACGGGGGCGCGGCAGCCGGCGCTTGAGGCCGCAGTCGCGCGGCCGATCAGGATCGGTCACGCCCGCGACGACCGGCACGCTACCGCCGTCGCCGCAGGGTCACGATTGGCGTGGCACAGTCGCGCCGGTCTGCGACGGCGGCGGCCGCCGGTTGGTTGGCATGGCGGCGTCGCGCCTGAGCACCGAGCCCAACCTGGGCACTGCAGGAAAGCGTGGCAACGTGGCGGCGCGTCGCAGCGATCTCGAGACGCCAGGTACCGCTGCTGCCCGTGGGCCGGTGCGCGAGCGAGCCGACGACAGTGCCCCAACGAGCGCAAGTTCGCGCAGCGCCGGGGCCGGCGCCGCGCACCGCGGCGATCGGCCTGGCAGTCGCAGCGGACGCTGCACATACCCGCGCGCGACGCGACGACCTACGCCGACGCCGCACCGATCGACGGCACCCGCAGGTTTCCGCGGATTACCGGCCGCCGGCGCGAGTCGCGGTCGATCGCGCGCGACAGCCCAGCGGCGGGCGCAGGCCGCGCAATGACAGCGTCCGACGCCGCGGTCGCGCGCGCCGCGCCCAGTCCGGGCGCCGCGGTCCGCCTGCTGGGCACGACGCAGCGCCGACGGCGGCGCCGGGTCGCGCAAGTCAGGCCGCGGCCTGGCCGCTGCGCACGGCGTTGTCGATCTCGGCGACCAGGGCCGTGTCGAGGCGCAGCTCGCGCGCCAGGTTGTCGAGGTAGACCTGTTCCGGCGGCGTCGCTGGCTCGACGACGAGCAGCGATGCCGCGTAGACCTCGGCGGCGTGCTCGGGCGAGTCGACATCGGCGACCAGCGCCGCGATGTCGAGCGGGCGTGCATATTCCTCGAACAGGAACGCACGCTCCTCGGCAGGCAGGTCGAGGCCGTTGATCTGCTCGAGAATGGCCTGGCTCTCCGCGCTGTCGATCTGGCCGTCGGCCTTGGCCGCGGTGATCATCGACCGCACCAGCAGCAGGCTCAGCGCATGCGCGCCCGGGTCGGTGGCGGCCGGGATGAACGCCTGCCGATCGGCGGTTGCCGCGCTTGCGCCGGCGCCGCCAGCGCCCTGCCCGGCAGCGCCCTGTTGGTAATGCTGCCACGCCTTGTACGCGAGCCCGCCGACCAGAGCGACACCGCCCACCTTGAGCGCCGAGCCGGCGAACTTGCGCGCCTTCTTGCCGGACAGCATGTTTGCCAGAGCGCCTCCGGCCAGGCCGCCGACGAGACCGCCGGCCACACCGCTGCCGACGAACTGGTCGAGTAGGCGTTTCGCATCGATCATGACTGAGTCTCCTGGGTTTTGGGTGATGTGTCGGGAGCGGCCGCGCCGCGCCCGCGCGCCTGCGCCGCGGCGAGCGACGCGCGCAGCTGCTGTTCGAGCGCCGCCAGTTCGCCCTGCGCCTGTTGGCGCGCGGCGCGGCCCTGCTCGGCGATCTCCAGGCTGTCTTCGATCGCCTCGATCAGCGCGCGGTTGGCGTCGGCGACCGCATCGACGTCGAACACGCCGCGCTCGATCTGCTCACGGGTCTCGCGGTTCGCGGCGCGCAGGTTCTCGGCATTGGCGCGCAGCAGGTCGTTGGTCAGGTCGTTTGCCGCGGCGACGCTGGCCGCAGCATCGCGTGCCCGCTGGATCGTCAGCGCCCGCGCCAGCTGCTGTCGCCACAGCGGTACCGTGTTGACCAGCGTCGAATCGATCTTGCCGACCAGGGCCTTGCCGTTGTCCTGCACGAGGCGGATGCCGGGCAGCCCCTGCATCGTCACCTGGCGTGTCAGGCGCAGGTCGTGCAAACGGCGGTCGAGATCGTCGCGTACGGCGCGCAGGTCACGCAGCTGCTGCGCCGCCAGCGTGTCTGCGGCGACGTGCCCGGCCTGTGCGGTGATCTGTCCGTCGATCTCCGCCAGCTTGGTCTCACCGGCCGCGATATAGCCCTCGAGCTCGTGGAAGTACTCGAGATTGGCCGTGTACAGCCGGTCCAGCGTCTCGATGTCGATCAACAGGTCGGTCTTGTGCCGTTCCAGCTTCCCGGTCGCGAGCTCGATCTGATCGCGCACCTGCTCGTAACGCTGCAGCAGTTGCGCCGCGCCACCGGCCTTGCCGAACAGCCGTGCCAGCCAGCCCGGCCGGCGCTCCGCGTCACCGGCGGCGACGTCGAAACCGCGCAGTGTCGTAACCATGTCGTTCAGCGCCGCGCTCGCGGCGCCCAAGTCCTTGTTGCGCACCCGCTCGAGCATGCTGTCCGAGATCCGGGTGAGCGCCTCCTGCGCGCTGCTGCCGAAGAACAACACCGAGTGGCTGGCGGCGAGATCGAGCTCGGCGAGGCGTGGCGCCGCCTGCGCGAGCTGGTCGGCGGGTCGCGCCGCCGCTTGCGGCGCCGCCGGCGGCAGCGGGGTTCGGCTACTGGCAACAGTCATGGTCTACCTCCATCACGCGATACCCTCGCGCTGCAGTTGTTTACGCAGTACCTCGATCTGTATATCGAGGTCGTCGATGTCGTTCGCGGCGAGCTGCTCACGCTGGCGTCGGAATGCCGTTGCGATCTGCATCAGCACGTTGCGGAACTTGGCCTCGAGAGTGCCGTCACGCAGTATCCGGTGCGCCTTCGCGTACGCGCCGGCAACGCGCTCGGCGCCCTCGAGGTGGACGTGGAAGAAACGCCGCGCGCGGTGCAGATCCGACGGCCGCTGAGCGAGTTGCAGCAGCGTCTGCTGACCTTCGTCGACGACCCGTGCGAGATGGCGCTCGAGTTCGGGGTTACCGATCGACAACGCCGCGCGTTCGATCGCCAGCAGGCGTTGTTCGGCCTCCTGTACCAGGCGTCGTTGCGCCGGGTCTTCGATCCTGTGTCGCGGGTGCGGGCGACGCAGGCGTGGTGCCGGCACGGCGTACCCGATCACCATGCCGGCGGCCGCAACGACGCCGAACAGCAGGCTCGCCGCGGTATCGTGGCCGGCCACCAGCGCAGCGGCGATCATCGTCCCAAACGCGACCATCGCGACGGCCGCGAGCTGGAACGGGAAACGCACGGTCGCGGTAAAGCGGCGTTCGGGCGCCAGCTGACGCTCCAACATGCCGCGGCGATTCAGCCGCGCGCCGCCGGCGATCAGCGCGAACGCGGCGACCGCGCCGATCGTCGCGAGTACAGCACCGTCGGCCAGCGCGAACACGGCTGCCGGCAACAGCGGGGCGGCCAGCAGGTACAACGCCCAGCCACGCAGTCCCAGGGTCGGTCGGGGTCGGCGCAATCGGCTCTGCGCGTCGCGCACGATCCGGCGGACGCGCGCCAGTTCGTCGGACGCACCACGCGCCTGCCAGATATCAGAACGCATGGATCGCCGCCTGGCAGGAGACCAGACCGACGCTGGTCACCAGCAACAGCAGTCCGATTATCCGTTTGCGCATCAACGGCTCCAGGTACGCGCCGACGACGGCCGGCGGGCCGGTGTCAGCCCTGATCTGCAGGGCCCGTCGGGGCTGACAAGGTCAAACGCTGTGTCGAAAATCATCGTCTCCATTCCCGTTGTCGTCACGTGGCGGTAGCGCCAAATGCCCGTCTTGGCGGCATCCAACGTTACTGGCCGTCGCTGTCTTTAACAGCCGGAAATCCACGGCACTGTCGGTCGCTTTTGACCTGGACAGCGACCGACGCGGCGCGAAAAAAAGCGGCCCGACAATGCGGGCCGCACAACCATCGCCGTTGAGGAGTCAGGGACAGCGAGGACTACATTGCGCTCGCGGCACGGATCTTGGCGTCGCGGCGTCGCGCGCCGCTATTCGACGCCTGTCGTCAGCGTCATCCGTGCCATTGCCTTATCTTCGGCGAGCTGCGAGCGGAACTGCCCTTTGGCCGACACCTCGCCGTTCATGCAGGGTTCGTAAAGCGCCTCGGCGCTCCAGTCGTAGCCTTTCTCATCCGCAGCACCACTGATGAAACTGCCACCCGCGACGGTGGCCTGAGCGGCGAGCAGCAGACCGGTCGCTGCCGCCGCCGTGAGGAATTTGCTATGCATCGAATTGCTCCTGTGCGTCAGGTGTTGAGGCGGACGCCGCGCTGACGACCAGCCTCGCTGATGAGTCGTCGACAGTCGGCATGTGCCGTCTCGTTTAGACAATATGGACGCGGCACCCGGTGGTTACCAGATCAGATTTATTCGTTTTTCGTCGAGCAACAGTTCGAAAAGAGAACGCCTCTGACACCCTGCATCGAACGCGGTTGTCGCCGGCCGCGCGCACCCGCAGGCGATTCCAAGACCACGCACAAAAAACCCAGTGGGTCGTCGTCGGGCGTTGAGTACGCAGCGTGGGGCTGGCCTGTCGCGCCGCGACGGCGTCGCGTGCGTGCCGTCGGTGTCGTGGCTCGATGCCGCGGCACGCCAACGGTGAGGGACCATGGTCAGGCACCTACTCGAGACCGGCAACGCTGCCTGTCGCCGGCGACGGCGACCGACGCGACAACGCGGCGAGCCCGGTGGCCAGGTGTTCGAGGCTGTGCCTGCTGCCCGCCGGGCAGTCCCGCTACCGAACGGGCGATGCGCAACCCAGCAGCGCCGTGGTCAGGTGTCGACGTTGGCGGGTCGCCCGGACGGCTCGGCCGCCGGTGCTCCGCTCACGCGGACGCCAGCCTGACTTCGTCGACCCCATCCTTGCGCAGCATGTCGCGGATCCCGCGTACCGCCTGGCGGGTGCGGTGCTCGTTTTCGATCAGGCCGAAGCGGACGTGTTCGTCGCCGTATTCGCCAAAGCCGATGCCGGGCGCCGCGGCGACCCTGGCCTCGCGGATCAGTTTCTTGCAGAACGCCAGCGACCCCATGCCGCGATAGGCCTCGGGTATCTTCGCCCACGCGAACATCGTCGCCTTGGGTCGCTCCACGGCCCAGCCGGCATTGATCAGGCCGTCGCACAGCACGTCGCGTCGCCGCTGGTACCGGTCGCGGATCTCCGCGACACAGTCCTGCGGACCTTCGAGCGCGGTTATCGCCGCGATCTGGATCGGTGTGAACATGCCGTAATCGAGATACGACTTGATCCTCGCCAAGGCGGCGATCAACGTGCGATTGCCGCACATGAACCCGACGCGCCAGCCGGGCATGTTGTAGCTCTTCGACAGCGAATAGCACTCGACCGCGATCTCTTCGGCACCGGGCACCTGGAGGATCGACGGCACGCTCAAGCCGTCGAACACGATGTCGGCGTAGGCAAGGTCGTGAATCACCCAGATGTTGTGCTCGCGGGCGATCGCGACGACCTTCTCAAAGAATGCCAGGTCCACGCAGTGCGCGGTCGGATTCGACGGAAAACTCAGCACCAGCATCTTCGGCCGCGGCCAGCAGGTGCGGATCGCGTCCTCGAGTTCGGCGAGAAACCCGGCATCGGTCTGCATCGGCACGTGGCGCACGTCGGCGCCGGCGATGATGAAACCGTAGGGATGGATCGGGTAGGTCGGATTCGGCACCAGCACCGTGTCGCCCGGCCCGACGCAGGCCAGCGCCAGGTGCGCCAGCCCTTCCTTGGAGCCGATCGTCACGATCGCCTGGCTGTCGGGGTCGAGGTCGACGTCGTAGCGGCGCCCGTACCAGTCGCAGATCGCCTTGCGCAGGCGCGGAATCCCGCGCGACACCGAGTAGCGGTGCGTGTCGCCGCGCTGTGCCGCCTCGGTCAGCTTGTCGACGATGTGTTGCGGCGTCGGCTGGTCGGGGTTGCCCATGCCGAAATCGACGATGTCTTCGCCGCGGGCGCGCGCCGCGGCCTTGAGTTCGTTGACGATGCCGAACACATACGGCGGCAGGCGCCTGATGCGCCGGAACTCGTTCATTTCGGGTGCGGACATCGGTGTCTCCGTCGTCTGGTTGTCGTCATTCGCGCGTGCCGGCGATCAGTCGTGCGGTGTGCCGGGCGATGACCAGCTCCTCGTTGGTGGGTATCACCCATACCCGGGTCGCGGCCGTCGGCGCCGTGATCAACGGGCCGTGTGCGGCATTGGCCGCCGCGTCCAGGGTCACGCCCAGCCAGCCGAGCCGTTCACAGACCCGTTCGCGGATCGCTGCGGCATGCTCGCCGATGCCGCCGGTGAAGACCATCACATCGACGCCCTGCAGCACGGCGGCCATCGCGCCGATGTTGCGCAGCAGCGCGTAGCAGAACAGCTCGACGGCGGCGGCCGCCGCCGAATCGTCGCTGCCGAGCAGTACCTGCATGTCGGCACTGATGCCGGACACGCCGAGCAGTCCACTTTCGTTATACAGCAAATTCGACAGCGCCCGCTCGTCCATGCGCCCCTCGCGCATCAGATGCAGCAACACGCCGGGATCGATGCTGCCGCTGCGGGTGCCCATCACCAGCCCATCCAGTGTCGAGAACCCCATCGATGTCGCGACCGACTCGCCGTCGCGCAGCGCACACAGGCTGGCACCGTTGCCGAGGTGGGCAACGATCAGTCGATGCGGCATGCAACCGTCGTTGAGCGCGGCAACGCAGCCGCTGATGTACTCGTACGACAGGCCATGGAAGCCGTAGCGCTGCAGGCCCTGGTCACGCAGCGCGCGCGGCAGCGGCAGCAGCTGCGCGACCGCTTCCTGGCCGGCGTGAAACGCGGTGTCGTAGCACGCCACCTGCGGCAGGTCGGGTGCGGTCGCCGCGACCGCGCGAATCGCCGCGAGGTTATGCGGCTGGTGGTGCGGCGCCAGCGGGCACAGCGCGTCGAGCGCCTGCAGCAGCGCCGGCGTCAACAGTTCCGGCGATCGGCGATCCGGGCCACCGTGGACGACGCGATGTCCGACCCCGGCGACGCGCAGGCCGGCGGCCTGCCGTTCGACCCAGTCGAGCGCAAACGCGATCGCCTGGCGATGATCGGCGATGTCGGTGACGGCCGCCGGTTGTGTGGCATCGACAGTCGCGCCGGCGACGGTGCCGCTGAACGACGGACGGCGACCAATCCCGGAGACCTGGCCGCGCAGCACGACGTCGGACACGCCGCCGTCGGCAGCGACGGCGAACACCGCGAACTTCAGGCTCGACGAGCCGGCATTGAGAACCAACACCCCGCGGGTCACGTGACACCTCGCTTGCTGACCGGGCAGTGGCACAATCTAACCGCTGCCGGCCCGGGCGCGCGAGCGCCGGCGACGCGTCCGCGGCGCTCGTACGACCGTGGCCGGGTGTCGGCGCTCAGACGTAGTCTTTGTACTTTTCGAGGTGGCGCACCGGCTTGCTCAGCGCATCGCGGCGGAACGGGTCGCCGAGCTCGCGCGTGCACATGATCTCGACGACGCAGGTCTTGCCGGCGTTCATCTGCATGTCGACGGCCTTCTTCAGGGCCGGTCCGACGTCGTCGAGACGGTCGACGCGGATCCCCTCGGCGCCCATCGCCTTCGCGATCTCCGCCCAGCTCTCGTTCTCGAGCTCGGCGGCGACGAAGCGGCGGCTGTAGAAATCCACCTGGTTCTTCTTCTCGGCGCCCCACTGGCGGTTGTGAAACACCACCGCCGTGACCGGGATCCGGTGACGCACGCAGGTCAGCGTCTCCTGCATGCTCATGGCCCAGGCGCCGTCGCCTACATAGGCAACCGCCGGGCGATCCGGCGCCGCGACCTTGGCGCCGATGATGGTCGGGAACGCATAGCCGCAGTTGCCCCAGCTCATCGCCGCCAAGAAGCTGCGCGGACGCTCGAAGCGCAGGTAGCTGTTCGCGACCGAGTTGATGTTGCCGATATCGGTCGAGACCATGACGTCGGCCGGCATCGCCTTCTCGAGCTCGCGCAGCACCTGGCGCGGGTGCAGGTAGTTGCCGCCCTCGGACTGCTGCTCGGCGATCATGTCGAGGCTGAACGGGTCCTTCTCGTGGGTCCATTCGTCGAGTTCCTGCTCCCAGGCGGCCTTCTCGGCACTGATCTGGTCGGCGCGCGCATCGCGCGTCGCGTCGCAGGCCAGCGAACGGTCGGCGAGCCGCGCCGTCAGCGCCCGGGCAGACGCACCGGCGTCGCCGCAGATGCCGACCGAGACCTTCTTGACCAGGCCGAGCATCTTGTGGTCGGCATCGACCTGGATGATCTTCGCGTCTTTCGGCCAGTAGTCCATGCCGTGCTGCGGCAGGGTGCCGAACGGACCGAGCCGCGACCCCAGCGCCAGCACGACGTCGGCCTTGGCGATCAGCTTCATCGCCGCCTTCGAGCCCTGGTAACCGAGCGGGCCGCACCACAGCGCATGGCTGGCCGGGAACGAGTCGTTGTGCAGGTAGCTGTTGACGACCGGCGCGCCGAGGCGTTCGGCGAGCGCGCGGCAATCGTCGACGGCGTCGGCCATGACCACGCCGCCGCCGGCGATGATCACCGGAAACTCAGCCTGGGCCAGCAGGTCCGCGGCCTGGTCGAGGCTGCTGTCGCCGCCGGGACCGCGGTCGAGACGCTGCGGCTGCGGGATATCGACGTCGATGTCGCCATAGAAGTAGTCACGCGGGATATTGAGCTGCGTCGGCCCCATCTCGGCCATCGCCCGGTCGAAGCAGCGGCCGGTGAACTCGGCCATGCGCGCCGGGTTGCAGACATGTCCCTGGTATTTCGTGAACTCCTGGAACATCGGCAGCTGGTTGGCCTCCTGGAAGCCGCCGAGGCCGATGCCCATCGTGCCGGCCTCCGGCGTGACGATCACCACCGGGCTGTGCGCCCAGTACGCGGCGGCTATCGCGGTCACGCAGTTGCTGATGCCCGGGCCGTTCTGGCCGATGGTCACGCCGTGGCGTCCGCTGACCCGCGAGTAACCGTCGGCCATGTGCGCGGCACCCTGTTCGTGGACCACCGGGATCAGGCGGATGCCGGCCGGCGCGAAGATGTCCATCGCGTCCATGAACGCCGATCCCATGATGCCGAACATATCGGTGACGCCGTTCGCGGCGAGGGTCTCGACAAAGGCTTCACTCGGGGTCATTCGCGCCATCGGTGGGTTCTCCTGGTCGGCCGTAGGCGGGCCCCGGTCACGGGACCTCCAGTTATTCGTTTATCGAGATTAGCTGTCTCATTTTTATTGTCAAGCACCGCCGGTCGATACTACTCTGAAGAATATCAGGATATTTTGGCTCCAAACGATCGTCGAAACGCCACGCGTACCGGCGACCACCGCCGCGGCACGCGGACAACTATCGCGCGCCGCCGGCGCAGCCGCGCGCCGACCCAAGCGACGCAGGACCGCCGCCGGGCGCGGTCCGACGCTGGCGCGGCCCGGGATAGGCGATCAGGAAACGTCTCGTTTTTGCCACCTTCGCGCAGTTTTCGTTATTTTGGACATGAAAATCAGGATTTTCTGTATCTTTTCTACCTATACTGACGACACCGGTTGAACGGCACAACATCCACCAGCGACAGGAACCGACACGCCTATGAGAGACAGTGGCACGCAGTCCACGCTGCTTCGCGGCTTTGCGATCGTCGACCGGATCGTGCATGCCGACCGGCCGCTGTCGAGCGCGTTCCTCGCCGAGGAACTCGACCTGCCGAAGGCGACCGTGCACCGCATCTGCCAACAGCTCGAAGACGAGGGCCTGCTGCAGCGCGAGCCGGGCGGCAAGCGCTTCACCGGCGGCAGGCGGCTGCGCAAGCTGGCGATGGCGACGCTGTCGAACTCGGTGCTCGGCGCGCACCGCCGCTCGATCCTGCAGGCGCTGTCGCAGGAGGTCGGCGAGACCTGCAACCTGACCGTGCTCGACGGCAACGAGATCGTCTACCTCGACCGCATCGAGACCAACTGGCCGTACCGCATCCACCTGCCGGTCGGGTCGCACCTGCCGTTGCACTGCACGGCGACCGGCAAGCTGTTCCTCGCCAACATGAAACCGGCCGCGCGCCGCCGCCTGGTCAACAGCCTGACACTGACCCGGCACACGGAGCTGACGATCACCGACCCGGAGGTCCTCGAGGCGCAGCTCGACAAGGTCGCCGACGAGGGCATCGGCTACGACAGCGGCGAGTTCCTCGACGGGCTGGTGTCGATCGCGGTGCCCGTGATCGGTGCCGACAACCGCATGTGCTTCGCGATCGCGATCCATGCGCCGTCGGTGCGCAAGTCGCTCGACGAGCTGCGCCAGTACCTGCCGACACTGCGCCATGCCGCGGCGCGCATGGCCGCGTCCGAGTGCAATGGCGCCGACGAGGAAGACGCCGCCTGAGCGGCGCCGTCGGGCCGTGGGCGACGCCGCCGGGCAACTGATTCCGACGCTCGACCTGCTGGCCCTGGTCGGCTATGTCGGTGCGTGGTTCGGGTACGTCGTCCACACCAAGCGCCGCAATCTGCACCAGAAGCGCGGCCTGCTCGCGGCGATGAATCGGGTCCGCGAGCAGTGGGCCGATGCGATCCTCGAGCGCGACAACCGCATCGTCGACAGCCAGGTGATCAACGGCCTGGTGCGCAAGGAGACCTTCTTCGCGTCGACCACACTGTTGATCCTGGCCAGCACGGTCGCGCTGCTCGGCGTCGGCGACCAGGTGAACCAGCTGTTTCGCGAGATCCCGTTCGCCCATCCGACGCCGCTGGCGCTGTGGGAACTCAAGGTCGCGGTGCTCGCACTGACGTTCGTCTACGCGTTCTTCAAGTTCACGTGGGCGATCCGCCAGCACTCGTACTGCGGCACGCTGCTGGCGGCGATGCCGATGCCCGACAAGGTCGCCGAGCACGGCGGCCGACAGCAGGCCGTGCGCCTGGCCAGGCTGAGCAACCTCGCCGCGCGCCACTTCAACGACGGCATGCGCGCCTACTACTTCGCACTGGCCGAGCTGAGCTGGTTCATCAACGCCTGGGTGTTCCTGCTCGCGACGGCATGGGTCATCGTCGTGCTGTATCGCCGCGAATTCCGCTCCAAGGCGCTGTCGATCCTCGGCTGAGCATCGCGCAGCCAGGCGGACGGCCGACGCCGCAGGTCACGATCGGTGCGCGGCTCACAGCAGCGCGCGGCGCACCAGGTTGGCGCCGAGCAGCAACAGCGCGACGCCGATGACGCGACGAAACGGCTCCTGCGGTATGCGGTCGCGCATGCGCACGCCGAACCACAGGCCGACGCCGACCGGCACGCAGGCGGCGAGCGACGCCGCCAGGCGTTCCGCGGTCAGCACCGAGGCACTGTGCAAGGCGATGAGCAGGAACACCGAACCGAACGTCCAGACCACGCCGATCGCCGCGACGAACTGTTCCTTGGGCAGCCGCAACGCCGTGAAGTACATGACCAGCGGTGGACCGAACGCCGTCGATATGCCGCCGAGGACGCCGCCGAGCAGCCCCGCACCGACGCCGACGGCCTGTGCACGCCGGTCCGGCACCGGCCAGACCAGCCGCAGCTGGTCGAGCGTGGCAAAGGTCATGACGACAACGCCGACGATCAGCAGAAAGGCATCCGGCGGCAGCCAGGCGAAGCCGACGACGCCGGCGGCGATACCGACACCGAGCGCGATGATCGTCCACCGGAAGCGTTGCAGCGACGGCAGGAACAGGTCCTTGTGGAAACCGATGAACAGGTTGCTGAATACCACCGGCAGGACCATCACGGCCAGCACCCACTCCTTGG
>JASJCU010000050.1 GCA_030065815.1 Gammaproteobacteria bacterium
AGAACTGGTTGAAGCCGACGACAGATGTGGGCTCGAGCGTCTGGTTGCCGACCAGCGCGCGCTTCAGGGTGCGGAAGTAGGCACCTCGTGCCGTAAGCTCTACGTCGTTCGCGATCGGCGTTTGCCACATCAGGCCGAGTTTCGGCAGAACTCGATTGCGCTGCAGATCGGATGACGGAAAGAAGACGATATTGGGGAAATCGGTCACGCGGCCGTCACGTTCGTCCTCATAGTCCTCGTAGGCGACGCCGAGCGTGGCGCTGATCGAGGATGCCGGCGACTGCCGGGTCGCATCGGACTGGGCCTCGTCACCGATCGTCACGTAGACATAACCGTTGCCATGCCGGGTCCGCGAGTCGATCAGCGACTCGATCGTGAACCCGAACGGCGTAAACGTGTCGTCGTCCCGCTCCCTGTCATACCATCCGAGCCCTGCGACGACGTTCGCGTTGGGCCATCGGCTGATCAGCTGCGCCTCGTGTTGCGTGCCCGTCTCGGTGGTCCGCGCGAAGAAGAAGCCCAGTCCGTCATCGATGACCGCAGAGGCATCTTCACGGTGCGAAAACGCCACGAGGTCCGTGTCAGCGCTGAAGACATGGTGCCCGCCCACCCGCCAGGATTCGACGGTGTCGTCGATGTCGTCAGTCGAGAAGTAATCGTTCGGATCGAATCCCCGAAAGTTGTCCCCGTGCAGGAAATTCAAGTTGCGGTAGTCCAGCTGGATGCTCGTCGATGGCGTCAGCCGATACTGGCCGAGAAAGCTCCAATAGTCCTTGTCTTCGTCGTTATTGGGCCGGAAGCCGTCGGTATCGAACTTGTACTGGGTGATGGCGGCTGAAGCCGGGCCACCCGCCCAAGAGAACAACAGTTCCTCTTCGAGTGTCTGCTGACTGCCGACGAGCGCGCTCGCGGTAATGCGCATGCCATCGTAGGCGAACAGGCGCGAGTATTCGTTGAAGCCCGGCACTATCGAACCGCTCGCGAGCGGAGAATCCACGCGCGTGTCAGCGATCTGGGCGCTGAACGGGTGTTGCGCACGCGGGGCGCGCAGGCGCGCCTGCAGCAAATCACTGACGCGCGCGATCTCGAACCGCGGACGCCTGGCGTTCGCCTCTGTCAGCAGGCGATGGGCGGCGAAACTGCCCGGCTCGCTCTGTAGCGACCTTGTCGCCTCCAGGCGCGCGAGCTGATCGAAGCCGAGCGCCTGGTAGACCTGCCCGAGATTGGCGTTTCGCGCGGCCTCGTCAGAATCGAGCAGCAGCCGAGAGCGATAGACAGCGCGCCTGTCATTGCGCTGCTTCGATTCTTCCAGTGCGGACAGGGCGGTTATTGGATCGTTTGCCGCCGACTCGAGCACCGCTTCGTACAACCACGGCGTCGGATCGTTGTCGTCCAGTTGCTTCGCGAGCGTGTACTGCTTCTCGGCCAGCTCCGGCCTGCGCTGCTCGAAGTAGCCCTTACCGAGATAACTGCGGTACAGCGACACCTCGGGGTCGAGCGCGACGGCCAGTTCGAGCTCCCGCACGCCGGCGTCGAGATCGCTCTGCCGGATCATGGCCAGGCCCAGGCCGAGCCGGGCCAGCGGCAACAGGTTGTCGGCGCCGACCGCGTTCTCGAAGCTCTGCTGTGCGGAATCGGCGCGCAGTGCGACGAGCTGCGCGAACCCCTGCACCGCGTAGGCCCGCGCGAGTACGGGACCGCCGACCTTCGGTTGCGCGTCGGTGTCGGCGTCGGCGGCCCGTTGCGCCGCATCGATCGCCGCCTGCGCATGCTCGAGCGCCGTCGCGGTGTCCTGGTTGGCCAGCGCGAGCTCTGCCAGGCGGGCCTTGATCAGCGCCTGTACGGCCGGGTCCGAGGCATCGGCGTAGCTTTCGGCGCGTTCGGTCTCGGCCACGGCCCCGGCGAGATCGAACTCGGCCTGTTCGACGTACGACATCACGAGGCGGGCGTTGACCGATGCCGGATCCCGGTCGATGGCGCGCTGCGCGTAGGTGCGGGCGACCGATTGGTCGGACTCGTCATCGGGCCCGTGCCGCTCGTTGCCTTTCAGCGCAATCAGGCCGCGCAGCGCCAGGCTATCCGCGTCGGCGGCGGCCTCCAGCACGCGGCGGGCGCGGGCGATGTCGCCAACGTTTACGAGACGCAAAGCGGCCAACAGGCGGGTGTCGGGCGCCATTTCGCGCGGTGCGTCGAGCAACGGACCGACCCGGGCGGCAAATGTCTGCGCATCGCCGCAACGGATCACGGCCTCGACGTCGGCCGCATCGGGCTGGCTGCCCGGGGGGCCGCAGAAACGCCCGGCGAACCGGACCAATGGCGGGTAATAGACCGCCCAGTCGACGGCATCATCCGGCGAGACCGTCAGTTTGACCCGGCGCGGCGGCACACCCGCGAACGCGATGACGCCGTTGTCGTCGCCGGCCGCACCGCCGTCGAATCGGAGCTCGTCGCGCGATGAAAAGACCTCGATCTGGCTGCTATCGCCAAAGTCGGTGCCCGGGCTGCGCGGAAAGACCGTGCCGGACTGGACCCAAAGCGCCGAGCAGCCGCGCGACCCGGCACCCGCAACAACCGGGCACGCGGAGCGGTCGGTAAACAGCGTGAACTCGGTACCGCGCACGCCGGCGGTTATGTACGCGGTGTCGACATCGATGTACGCCGGCTGACCGCTGAAGAAGCGGAACCAGCCATCGACCAGCTCGAGCACCCAGGATCTCTCGCGCACACCGCTGAACGCGACCGAGGAATTGGGGCCTAGGCGGACCACCGACGGCCCCTGCGTTGTCGCGTCGCCGTCGGCACTGGCCGCGCGCAGCTGGACGACGAGAGAACCGTCCGCACCGGTCTTCAGCGCGTCGCCGCGATAGACACACAGGCCCACAGTTGCGGCGCGTTCCGGCGCGCCACCGTCGAAGTACGCGTTCAGCGCGCTGACGATGCGGCCTACGGCATCGCCGTCTTGCGACAGGCAGTCGTCGCTCGCAGCGACGGGTCCAATGTAGAAAGACAACAGGCCCGCGTGAACGGCGGCGAGGATACGGCCATACGTCCGGGTGGCGCTTAGCTCCATGCTCAGTCCCCAGCTACATTCTTGTTATCGCCACATGGCTTGACTGCACAGAATTCGCAGCCATGTAGTCCCAAACCATAGCCGGCCGGCGCCGAATAGTAAATCGAACCGCCGGCTTTCGCCGCCAGCCCCGAACGCCCGCACTGGCATGGGGCGTGTTGCGGAGCGCGTACCCTCGAGCCGCGCGACGGGTTCGACGGAGCCAGACGGCTGGACGTCGCAACGGCAGACAGCCCGAATCAAGGTGGCGCCTGTCCGTTCCCGATCCATCACGGCGGTGAATGATGTCGTCGTCGATTGTCATCGCTGCGCCCGTCGTTCGAACCCTGTGTACGGCGTTGCCGCCGCCTGTTGCGCATACCTCCGATCTCATCATCACCGACGCGACATCGCTGTGGCTTTTGCCACACGCGACGGCAACCGGTCACTCGCATTGGCGACCGCAGTCCCGCGAAAGCGGCGGCGATTGCCGGCGTGCCGCCGTTGTCTCGACTGCGGTACGGCGCCGTGCCGAACTCGCGGCCCGCGACCGGCAGTCCTCGCCGTGACCTATACTCCACGCCTGTTGACTGACAGCAACCGCGCGGCCCGGCAGGAGGCACGATGAAGGTCACCGGCGAGACTCTGCGAGGCATCACACTGTTTCAGGACCTGGAGCTCGACCAGCGACGCCGCCTGGCCGACATGATGCAGATGGAAAAGTACGCGCCGGGACAGTTCGTGATCAGCACCGACGACACCTCGAAGGACGTGTTCTTCGTCGTCAGCGGTAAGGTCAAGGCGACGCTGTATTCGCTGAGCGGAAGGGCCGTCAGTTTCCAGGAGCTGGCCGGCGGCGAGATGTTCGGCGAGTTCTCGGCGATCGACGACGACGAGCGCTCGACGCATGTCGTCGCACTTGAGGAATCGTTGATCGCGCGCCTTTCCAACGATGCGTTCAAGCACGCGTGGTTGAATTTCCCCAGCGTTACGGAGCGCCTGCTGCTGCGGCTGATCAAGCTGCTGCGCAGCCATCAGGAACGCATGTACGAGTTCAGTACGCTGTGCGTGAAGAACCGAATACACGCCGAGCTGCTGCGCCTGGCGCGCGAGGTGTCCGACGGCGACGGCGAAGTGGTCATCGTCGATCCGCCTATCCACGAGGAGATCGCCAGCCGGATCGCGTCGCATCGCGAGGCCGTCACACGCGAATGCAAGCGCATGGAGTCGCTGGGACTTATCGAATGGCGACCGGGACGCCACGTCATCAAGGACGTCGCGGCACTCGAGCGGCTGGTCAGGGAGGTCAAGGGCTTGTGAGTCGACACCCGTCAGGCCGGACCGCCGGTTGATGCCGCACGCACGGCCGCGGCGGCTTCAGCGCGGCTGTAGAAGCGGCCGTTACGCGCAAAGCCGGATTCCACGCCGGGCACCGTCGACGTGATCTCGCCGGTCTGCGGCGAGCGGCACAGCAGGTGCGCCGGCAGGCCATCCAACAGGTGGAACGGCGCCGGCTGCCCGCCGTCGAATCGCGATCGGTACAGGTACCCGGTGGCGTGATCGAAGAAGGCCGGAACGAAACCATGGCCGCGGTTGTGTCTGCTGACACCGCCGCTGCCGTCGAACACGCGGTTCTCGACGCCAAGGCGGCATGGCGTCAACGGCATGCGGGCCGCGCCACAGTTCACGGGTGATTCGTGGTTTGTGTTCATGCGTCTATCCTCCGCTCGACCGAGTCTCTGGTGGCGCTTTGATGGCCTGTGCAAGCACTGCATGGGGACCGCCAGCTGGTTGACATGGCGTTCAGTTGGTCCCGGTCAACAATGCCGCACGCTCTGCGGCATCGCTGTCGGCAAGGACCGTTCTTGTCGCTGGCGTTTGCGGTTCAGTGCGCATGCCGACTGCGGCAACCGTCGTCATCAGGCCCAGGACACCGAAATCTGCGGTCTGGTCGGCCAGCAGTCGCGCCTGCTGCGAACACATGCCGAAATCGCGCAGATCGGCCGTCATGTTCGCTACGACCAGCGCGTCGTTGTCGGCGTGAACATCTCCGTGATCGTCGTCGCTACCGGGCTGGGCAATCAGCAGCATCGCCGACGTCAGCAGGCCTGCGGCGATGAACGGATGTGCGGTGAACGTGTGTTTGGTCTCTGTCATGTCGGTCTCCCCGGCGCCGCTCGTCGGTGGCGCGATACCGGCGCTGTCGGTCGCGTTGTCCCTGCAAGGAAGTATCGTCGTGCAGATACAGCTTTCCATGTGCGACCGGCGCTGCATGTGGGCAATGCCACAAACGGCAAAGAAGGCCGCGGTTTGACAAGCCCGAACCCGTTACCGCTGCCGCATCTCCCGCCGCCGATGCCGCTGTGCAGGCAGACGACCGCCTTGCTTGTCGGAAACCCGTCGTGCCTGCCAAAAAAAAGCCCCGTCCGGAGACGGGGCAGGCAGCGTCAATGCTGTCGAGTGAGGATCCCTGCAAACGTCAGACGTCGCCGCCGCGCGCCTTGAACTCCTGGGCTACTGCGGCCCAGTCGGTGTCGGCCGGGAACTGTGCGTAGTAGTCCTGATACGCCGTACCTTCGGGCGTATCACGGTAGGCCTCGTACAACGAGATCCGCGTCGGCCCGCTCGGCGTGATCGTGCCGACGAACTCGAACGGCTGACGACCGTCGAGATTGGTGGCCTTGTAGACGGCCTCCAGCGCATCCACGAACTCGCGCGGCTCGCCGCGCTGGACGACTTCGCCGGGGCCTTCCCAGATGCTCGGATCGAGTTCCGAGCTGCCGACGGCCTTCTGGAAGGCGAAGGGTTCGGCCAGGGCCGCCTGGCTGCCGATTGCGACGATTGCCGCGATGATTTGAGTCTTCATGATCGTGCTCTCCTGGGGTTATCGAAAACAACTCGGTTTGTTGAGCGCCGGTTGGGCACGTCAGCCGCCGGGCTCGTAAGGCAGTATTGCCTTGGCGATGCAGTCTTCCAGGCGCGATCGGCAACGGCTGTGGCAATACTCACACCGGGTGAAAAGCGGGTTCGTTTGGGGCTGAAATCGGGGGGCGCTCTCGACCGTCAGCGCGGCAGTCAGACCGCTTGCAGGGGTTTGGGTCGCTCAGCCGCAGCGCCCCACCGTGGCTTGCGCTCACGCAGGCAGGCCTCGGTGTGGACCGCATTGAGCCACGGCAGACGGAATCGGCGTCAACACCCGACAGGGTCGCCGATTGCGGACCGGTCGGTGGGCGGCTGCATCGCGCGTGCTAATGCACCGCGGACCGACCGACGCACCACTCAGGGCACGCGGTAGTCCGCCTGGCTCATCAGATCGATGCCGCACTCGAGTTCGCGGATCCAGCCGATCAGCTCGCCGACCGCGGCGCCGCGGAACGCGCGGCCGTGCTGTGGCACGATCATGTCGATATCCATGTCGCCGACCATGTTCGCCCAGTAGCGGCACACGCTGTTGCTGTTCATGTAGCGCCGGTGGAAGGCCTCCATGTACGGCAGCACGTCGTCGACGCGCTCGGCCGGCGTGTCGATGACGTCGGGCGGGCACAGGTTGGCGCCGAGATCGCCGGAGAACAGGATGCGGCTCTTCGGGTCGTAGAACTGGAAGTTGCCCTCGGCGTGCAGAAAATGCGCCGGCAGCGCCTTGAGCTGGATACCGCCGAGTGCGAGGTCCATGCCGGCGTCGGGGATCGCGATGACGCGGCCGTCGAGCCTGCCCGGGCGCGTGAAGTGTGGGATGAAGCGCTCCCACAGTGCCGGTACGACCACCTTGCAGCCGGTGCTGACCAGCCACTTGCTCAGCGACGCGACGACGTCCGGGTCCTGGTGCGACGCAACGACATAGTCGAGGCGCTTGACGTCCATGTAGCGGCCGATGGCCATGAACAGCTCGGTGTAGGTCAGGTCGCCGCCGGGGTCGATCAGCGCGGCGTGGTCGCTGTCGAAGACCAGGAACTGGTTGGCCTGCACGGCGCCGCCCGGCACCAGGTCGCGGAACGCCACGCAGACGTGGTCGTCGTCGTTGAAGAGTTCTACGGCCATCGCTGCGTCACCTCCCGCGGGTCGTCATGCGGCTGCTGTCCATGCTTGCGGCCGAAGCGGTCACGCCGGGCGCAGGTGTTCGATGTACTTGGGCACGCCGTCCATCTCCAGACGCACGCCGGCGGCCTGGACGTTGATGCGCCGCTCGCCGACGCGCAGCGCGCAGTGCGCGCGCCCGTGGCTGTCCAGCGGCACCGGCACCATGTCACGATAGGTATAGACGTTCTCGCCGACGTCGCCACCGCTGCACTCGGCCGGCAGCTCGGGCAGCGGTGTCGCGGCGTCGAGCTCGGCACCGTCGAACACCAGCGCACCGTTCTGCCACCAGCGCGTGCGCTCGGCCGACCCGGTCATCGTCTTGACCAGGTAGGCCGGTTCGAAGACCACGCGGACGACGTCGCCGTCGATGTCGACGGCGGCGATCTGCGAGCCGCGCAGCTCGATACTGGTACTGTCCATCGGGGGCCTGCTGGGTTACCGAAAGCGCGAGTATACGGGCTGCGCGCGCGGCCGTGGACCGGGCGTGCGCCGGCCCATCGGCGGGTACTGCCCGGTTGCGGTGCGACGCGACCGTGCCGGCATCCGGCGGCAGCGCGGCGAACGCCACGGGCGAGCGTCGCGGGGGCCCGCAGTGATTCCGCTCCGATACCGCCCGCGCAGCCTCGGGCAGCGGCGCGCGCCGATTGCCGCGCGCGCCCGCCCGGCGGAGCGCTCAACCGGCCTCGCGGTGATCGTCTTCGAGGCCGAGCTCCTTGATCTTGCGGGTCAGCGTGTTGCGTCCCCAGCCGAGCAGGCGTGCGGCGTCCTGCTTGCGCCCACCGGTGTGCTCGAGCGCGGTCTCGATCATGATGGTCTCGAACTCCGGCAGCGCCTGGTCGAGCAGGCCGACCCGGCCGGCCGCGAGACTGCTGCGCACCCAGCCGCGCAGCACGTTGCGCCAGTCGCCGCCGGCGGCCTCGGCGTCGCTGTCGCGGTGCAGCTCGGGCGGCAGGTCCTCGCGGTGGATCTCACGCCCGGACGCCATCACGGTCAGCCAGCGCGCGGTGTTCTCGAGCTGGCGCACGTTGCCGCGCCACTCCAGCGCCTCGAGGATCGCGACCGTGTCCGGCATCAGTACCTTGGCCTCGACGCCGAGCTCGCGCGCCGCACGCTTGAGAAAGTGGTCCATCAGCAGCGGGATGTCCTCGCGCCGCTCGCGCAGTGCCGGCAGGTGGATGCGGATCACGTTGAGGCGGTGGAACAGGTCCTCGCGGAAGCGCCCGTCGGCGACCAGCTGCTCGAGGTTCTGGTGGGTCGCGGCGATGATGCGGACGTCGGCGGTGATCGGCTCGTGACCGCCGACGCGGTAGAATTCGCCGTCGGCGAGCACGCGCAGCAGCCGGGTCTGCAGCTCGGCCGGCATGTCGCCGATCTCGTCGAGGAACAGCGTGCCGTGGTCGGCCTGTTCGAAGCGGCCGACGCGCCGCGACTGCGCCCCGGTGAACGCGCCCTTCTCGTGGCCGAACAGCTCGGACTCGAGCAGGTCGCGCGGGATCGCGGCCATGTTCAGCGCGATGAACGGACCGTCGGCGCGCGGGCTGTGCTTGTGCAGCGCGTGCGCGACCAGCTCCTTGCCGGTGCCGGACTCGCCGTTGATCAGCACCGTGATGTTGGAGCGCGCGAGGCGGCCGATCGCGCGGAACACCTCCTGCATCGCCGGCGCCGCACCGATGATCTCGGTCGGGGTGACCGGCGGCTGCTCGGCCTGCGCGCGCGACTCCTGGCGCAGCTTGCACGCGCGCTGCACCTGGTCGACCGCCTCCTCGATGTCGAACGGTTTGGGCAGGTACTCGAACGCACCGCTGTGGTAGGCCGACACGGCGCTGTCGAGGTCGGAATGCGCGGTCATGATGATCACCGGCAGATCCGGGTAGGCCTGCTTGATGCGTTCGAGCAGCGCGAAGCCGTCCATGCCGGGCATGCGCACGTCGGATACTATGACCTCGGGCTGGCCGCGTTCGAGCGCCTCCATGACGCCGTTGGCATTGGAGAACGCCGTGACCTGCATATTGGCCTTGGTCAGGGCCTTCTCCAGCACCCAGCGTATCGAGCGGTCGTCATCGATGACCCAGACCTGGTTGGCGTCCGTCATGGCTTGGTCACTCCGTCGGACTCGACGGGCAGCGCGTCGTCGAGCGGTAGAAAGATCGTGAACACGGTCTCGCCGTTGCTGCTGCGGCACTCGATCAGCCCCTTGTGCTGATTGATCAGCGACTGCGCGATCGACAGCCCGAGGCCCATGCCGCCGGTACCGGCGGTGACCATCGGCAGGAACAGCGTCTCGGCGATCTCCGGCGGGATGCCGGGCCCGTCGTCGACGATGTCGACCTGGGCGACCAGGCGGTAGCGGCCGGGGCCGATGGTCAGCTGGCGCTGGATCCGGGTGCGCAGCGTGACGCTGCCGGCGTCGCCGAGCGCGCGCACGGCGTTGCGCACGACGTTCAGCACCGCCTGGATCAGCTGGTCCATGTCGCCGACCAGCTCCGGGATACTCGGGTCGTAGTCGCGGTGGATCGTGATGTCGCGGTCGCCGGTCTCGGCGAGCATCAGCGTGCGTACGCGCTCTAGCACGTGGTGGATGTTCAGCGGCGCGTAGGTCGGGCGCCGGCTCGGCCCGAGCATGCGGTTGACCAGCTCCTGCAGGCGGTCGGCCTCCTGGATGATGATCTGCGTGTACTCGCGCAGCTCCTCGCTGTCGAGCTCGGACTGCAGCAGCTGCGCGGCACCGCGCAGGCCGCCGAGCGGGTTCTTGATCTCGTGGGCGAGGCCGCGCACGACGTCGCGGGTCAGGGCCTGCTGCGTCAGCAGGCGCTCCTCGCGGCTGATCCGCAGGTGGCGGTCGATGTGCTGCAGCTCGACGATCGTGAAGCGGCTGCCGTCTTCGTCGACCATCGGTGTCACCGTGCAATCGACGGTGACGTCGGCGCGGTCGGTGTTGAGCACGACGCCGCGCTTGGTGATCGGTGCGCCGACCTGGGCCGCGCGCACCAGGTCGATGACCGCCTCGCCGTGACACTCCATCCAGGCGTCCGGCAGCTCGCCGACGACGTGCTTGGCGCTGACCGCGAGCAGCATCTCGGCGGTCTGGTTCAGGTAGATCACGCGCAGGTCGCCGTCGAACACGACCACGGCCGCGGCGAGGTTGTCGAGTACATTGGTGCTGAGCAAGGCGAGCGATTTCATTGGGACCTGCATGCCTCGGAAGTTAGCAAGGTTCGCGCCACTTCGCGGTCGGGTCGGCGCACCCGGCTGGCCGGCAAGCAGCACGCAAAATCAAGCACTTGAGGGCAACGGCAACGGACGGCTATCGGTCGCCAGCGCACCATCCGCGGCCGCCTGCACCAATATAGTGCAAATGCCCGCAAAAGGCCGCCGCGCGGACGGGTTCAGCGGTTGAAATTGGGCGTGAAGGCCCCGTTTGGTGCGAAGCCGGGGTTGGCCGGCGGCGTGAAGTTGGGGGATCCCGGCGGACTGAAATCGGGATCGTCGGGTGGCCCGAAGCCCGGGCTGGGCGGCGGCGAATAATCCGGCGGCGTGGTCGGCGCCGGGAAGCCCGGATCCGGGGTCGGCGGCGGCTCCGGCGGCGGCGCGTCGGGGTTGCTGTCGGTCAGGCCGCGCTTGCGCAGCGTGAACGTGACCGGCGTCGACGCGATCAGCACCCGGGCATCCGCGTCGATGACGCTGGCGCGCAGCGTGTGGGTGCCGCGATCGACGCCATTGAGGTCGATCGCGAGGCCGTCGAAGCTGCCCCTGACCGGGCGGCCGTCGAGCGTCAGGTTGACGCGGTGGCCGGGCTGCAATGCCGGGGTCAGCGCGATCACGACCGTGACCCGGCCCTCGTTGCTGCGCACCGTGCCGCCGGTCTTCGGCTGCGTGATCGCGATCGATTCGTAGCGCACGAAACGCACGACGTTGCCGGTGGCATTGCTGCCCTGCTGCGCCGCCTGCTCGATCGGCCGCGGCGCGTAGCGCGAGTAATCGGGTAGCTCGACGCGGTTGGTGCACTCGCCGGCCGGGACGTCGGTGTAGCTGACGACGCCGTCCTCGTCGACCGACTTGCAGATCACGGCGGCAGCGAGGCCCGGCAGCAGCGCCAGGGCGAGCAGGAGTGTCTTGAACATGCCGCTAGCATAGTGCAGGCGCCGCGCGGTCGCGACCGGTGCACGACCGGCGGTGTGAACGGCGGGACGAGCGGGCAAAAAGAACCCCGCCGGCGGGGCGGGGTCCTGGCGGCGGCGGCACTGCCGCCGCCGCACGTGTGGCCGCGATCAGAGGCTGTAGTAGAGGTCGAACTCGACCGGGTGCGTGGTCATGCGCATCTGCGTGACCTCTTCCATCTTCAGGTCGATGTAGCCGTCGATCAGGTCGTCGGTGAACACGCCGCCGGCCTTGAGGAAGTCGCGGTCCGCGTCGAGTGCTTCCAGCGCCTGGTCGAGGCTGTGGCACACGGTCGGGATCGCCAGCGCCTCTTCGGCGGGCAGGTCGTAGAGATCCTTGTCGGCGGCATCGCCGGGGTGAATCTTGTTCTGGATACCGTCGATACCAGCCATCATCATCGCGGTGAAGGCCAGGTAGGGGTTGGCGGTCGGATCCGGGAAACGCACCTCGATACGCCGCGCCTTCGGGCTCGAGACCCACGGAATACGGATCGACGCCGAACGGTTACGTGCCGAGTAGGCCAGCATGACCGGCGCCTCGAAGCCCGGCACCAGTCGCTTGTACGAGTTGGTCGAGGCATTGGTGAAGGCGTTCAGTGCACGCGCGTGCTTGATGATGCCGCCGATGTAGTACAGCGCGGTCTCCGACAGGCCACCGTACTGGTCGCCGGCGAAGGTGTTGTCGCCGTCCTTGAAGATGGACTGGTGGACGTGCATGCCCGAGCCGTTGTCGCCGACGATCGGCTTCGGCATGAAGGTCGCGGTCTTGCCGTAGGCGTGCGCGACGTTCCACGTGCAGTACTTCTGGATCTGTACCCAGTCGGCGCGCTCGACCAGGGTCGAGAACTTGGTACCGATCTCACACTGGCCGGCGGTCGCGACCTCGTGGTGATGCACCTCGACGACGACACCCATCTCTTCCATCGCGTCGCACATCGCACCACGCAGATCGTGCAGCGAGTCGACCGGCGGGACCGGGAAGTAACCGCCCTTGACGCCCGGACGGTGACCGATGTTGCCGTCCTCGTAGACCTTTTCCGAGTTCCACTCGGCCTCGTGCGAGTCGATCTTGACCATCGAACCCGACATGTCGATGCTCCAGCGCACGTCGTCGAGCACGAAGAACTCCGGCTCCGGACCGAAGTACGCGGCGTCGCCGATACCGGTCGACTTCAGGTAGGCCTCGGCGCGCTTGGCCACCGAACGCGGATCGCGCTCGTAGCCTTCCATCGTCGACGGCTCGAGGATGTCGCAACGCAGGTTGACGGTCGCATCGTCGGTGAACGGATCGAGCACGGCGGTATCGGCTTCCGGCATCAGGATCATGTCCGACTCGTTGATGCCCTTCCAGCCGGCGATCGACGAACCGTCGAACATCTTGCCGTCTTCAAACAGGTCTTCGTCGACCACGGACGCAGGCACGGTGACGTGCTGTTCTTTGCCTCGGGTGTCAGTGAACCGGAAATCGACCCACTTGACGTCGTTTTCCTCGATCATTTTCAGGACTTTTTTTGCGCCCATTCTCGATCTCTCCAGGGGTTAGCGTTGACTGCCGCTGCCGGCACGGCAGCGATTCTATTGGGTTGCCGGGCGGGGCCATCCGGGCCCGTGAAACGGCGTGTGTTTGCGGGAGCAGGAACCATGCCACCGCGCCGAATTCTCCGTCAAGCCTCGGCGGGCGCCCCGCTTTGGACCACGCAGACAACCATTAATGCATTGAAATCATGGGTTTAACGCCCGTACCGCACTGATTTGGCGCGCTTGTCGACGGCCCGATACAACTTCGGCCGGACGTTTCTTGGCGGTTTGTGTGCTGTTTTGGTGCAAACGCCCGGCGGAGCGCCCCATATTAGTGCTACGAGTACAGCAGGCGCAGACCGCCGAACCAGTCCAGCGGCTCCAGCGCCGCGGCGAGGCGCGCGCGCAGCGCATCGCTGGCGGCGCTATCGGTATAGCTCGCCAGCGGCAGGATCAGCTCGACGTCGATCTGTCCGGACAGGTAATGCAGGCGGATCTCGCGCTGGCCGGGGATGATGTGCGCGCCCTCCCACGCGCTCTCGATCGCGCCGAGCGCCGCGGCGCGCAGCGGCAGGTCGCGGCAGCTCGGTGTGTCCTCGTCGTCCTCGGGGTCGATGTGCACGGTCACGTCGGTGATGTCGGCGACCTGCGAGATCACCCGGTCCTCGACCGCCTGGCTGATCATGTGGCCCTCCGACACCGACAGCCGCGGCGCGACCTGCACGTGGACGTCGGCGCTGGCCTCGGCGCCGTGCCGCCGGGTGCGCAGCATGTGCACCGAGCGCACGCCGTCGACGCCCATGATCACGCGCCGCGCATGATCGACGGCGTCCTCTTCGAGCGCCGTGTCGACGAGCTCGGACAGCGCGCTCCAGCCGAGGTCCCAGCCGATCTTGGCGACCATCAGGCCGACGACGATCGCCGCCAGTGCATCCATGTACGAGAAACCCATGACCGCGCCGCCGACACCGATCAGCACGACCACCGACGAGATCGCGTCGGAACGGTGGTGCCACGCATTGGCGCGCAGCAGCTCTGACTTGAGCCGCTTGGCGACCGCGATCGTGTACCAGTACAGCGACTCCTTGGCGACGATGCCGAGCGCGGCGACGACCAACGCGATCGTACCGGGGATCGGCCGCTGCGGATCGAGCAGGCGTTCGCCGCCGTTCCAGACGATGCCGAGCGCGACGCCGACCAGCAGCAGGCCGAGACCGAGCGTCGCCGCGGTCTCGAAGCGGCCATGGCCGTACGGATGATCGGCGTCCGGCGCCTGCGCGGCATGGCGCGCGGCGAACCAGACCATGACGTCCGATACCAGGTCGGATGCCGAATGGATGCCGTCGGCGATCAGCGCCGCCGAGTTCGCGATCAGGCCGACGACGACCTGGGTGATCGACAGCAGCAGGTTGACGCTGCCGGTGACCAGCGACACGCGCCGCGTCTCGCGGCCGCGCGCGTCGCGCGCGGCCTGCTGCGACGAGCGGTCGAGGTCGGCGGGCGGCGGTGCCGTGCGGTCTGTCATCGCTGCTGCTCCGTGCCGACGCGGATCGTGATCAGGTACTCGTCGTCGCGCGTCTCGGTCGCGACCAGCGCATGGCCGTTGATCCGGCACCAGGCCGGGATGTCCTGCAGCGCGCCGGGGTCGGTGCAGACCGCGGTCAGCGTGTCGCCCGGCGCCAGCGTCGCGACCCTGTCCTGGACGCGGATCACCGGCAGCGGGCACAGCAGGCGATGGCAGTCGAGCTGTTCATGGCGCGACGTCATTGCGCCCGGATGATAGCCGAGATCCCGGTGCATCGCCGCATCGCCACGGGCGGCGCCAATCCGGTGGATATCGCGCGGGTATTGCGACCTGCCGGCGACGTCGGATCTGCGAGACTGTCGGCGGTCGGCATGCCGCCGACGCGAACCGGAGCGACCCGCGCAATGACCGCCAGCCAATGCCTCGCCCGCCTGCTGCTGCCGCTGCTTGCATGCTCGCCGCTGCCATCGCTGGCCACCGACGCCGCGACGCCGGGTCAGGTGGCGGTTGTCGCCGAGCTCGCGCAGGGCCCGGGCAACATCACCGTGACGCCGGGCGGCGACGTACTGGTCAGCCTGCACCAGTTCTACGGCCACGACGTGCGCGTCGGCCGCGTCGACAGTACCGGCGGCATCCGCGAGTTCGCCGCCGCGGCAGGCCTCGACTCGGTGCTCGGGCTGCAGGCCGACGCCGACGGCGTGGTCTGGCTGCTCGACAACGCGATGCGCGACGGCGGCACGCGCCGCCTGGTCGGCTGGCATGCGCGCGACGACCGCTTGGTCGCCGACATCGACCTGGGCGCGGCCAGCGTGCCGCGTTCTTTCCTCAACGACCTCGCCGTCGACCTGTCGACGCAGACCGCCTACGTCGCCGACCCGGCCGGCGGCGCCGACGCCGCGATCATCGTCGTCGATCTCGCCAAGGGTACGGCGCGGCGCGTGCTGCAGGGTCACGTCAGCGTCGTCCCCGAGGACATCGACCTCGTCATCGACGGCACGCCGGTGCGGATCCGCCAGGACGACGGCAGCGAGGTCCGGCCGCGGGTCGGCGTCAACCCGATAGCGCTCGACCGCGACGCCGCATGGCTGTACTTCGGGCCGATGCACGGGCTGGCGCTGTACCGCGTGCGCACCGCGGCGCTGCGCGATCCGGCCCTGCCGGCCGACGCGCTCGCCGCCGCGGTCGAGCGCTGGGCCGACAAGCCGATCAGTGACGGCATCGCGATCGACAACGCCGGCAACGTCTATCTCGGCGACCTCGCCAACAACGCGATCGGCGTCATCGACGCCGAGCGCCGCTACCGCCGGCTGGCGGCCGGGCCGCGGCTGTCGTGGATCGACGCGTTCAGCTTCGGTCCCGACGGCGGGCTGTACGCGGTCGCCAACCAGCTGCACCGCAGCGCCGTGCTCAACGGCGGCGAGGCGGCGGTGCGGCCGCCGTTCCTGGTGCTGCGCGTCACGCCGCTGGCGCCCGGCGTCAGCGGCCGCTGAACCGCCCGGGTGCGGCGCGCGCGGCGCTGTGCCGGCCGCCGGCGAGCGGCTAAGCTAATCGGCATGTCCCCGACCCGCCGCCATCTTCACCGCGCTACCCACCGCCTGACCCGCCACGCCGTCGTCGCGCTCGGCTGCGCCGCGCTGTCCGGCTGCGCGGCGTTCAACGATGTCGTCGTCGTCGACGTCGGCGACCAGTTCCACGTCATCGACAGCGACGGCCCGCCGTCGCCGCAGCGCCTGCACGACGCGGCCGGCAACGGCTTCGAATGTACGTTCAGCGCGCGCAGCACGCGCGCGTCGCTGTTCGCGCGCGACAAGACCGTCGACGGCAAGATCCGCTGCGAACCCCTCGCCCCGGCCGCGCGCTAGCGGCGGCCGGGGCCGCTATGCGTGGCCGTCGACGGCGATGATCTGCTCGACGACATCGCCCATCGTCGCCGCGAACACGTCGGGTCGCCGGTACAGCGGGTGGTACGGTGCCGCGGAGCGGTCGATGTAGGCGGCGTGCATGCCGGCGGTCAGCGCGCCGTGGGTGTCCCAGTCGTGCGTCGCGACCAGGCGCAGGGTCTCGAGCGGCCGCTCGAGGCGCTGCGCGACATAGGCGTAGACGCGCGCATCCGGTTTGAAGCTGCCGGTCTCCTCGACCGAGACGATGGCATCGAAGTCGGCACTGAGCCCGGCGTTGTCGATCTGCGCCGTGACCAGCCTCAGCGACGAGTTGGTGAACGCGACGCTGCGGTAGCCGGCCGCGCGCAGGCGCGCCAGCGCCGGCTTGACGTCGGCATGCGGTGGCAGGCGTGCGAACGCGCCGAGCAGGTCGCTGCGGGTCGTATCGGACAGCTCGACGCCGACGCGCGCGGCCAGCGCATCGAGCATACCGGCGGCCAGGGTCGCGAAGTCGGTCTTGACACCGGTGACGATGCACACGGTCGACGTGTGCAGCAGCATCGAGAACCAGGTCGCGGTGACCGCATCGTCGCCGAACGCCTCGCGAAACCGTGGTCGCAGTGCCCGCAGGTCGAGGACCGTTTCGTTGATATCGAATAGCACGGTGTCGCGTCGCATGTCGGCACCCTCCGCGGCGGACCGGGATCGTTTACCCGACCCTAGCAAAAACCGCCGCGCTACGTGGCCGCGGCGACTCGACGTTGGCCGGTACCGAGCGATGGCGTGCGGCATGGCCCGACGGGCGTAGGCGGCGCGCGACCCGGGCGTGCGGCCTGCCCCCGCCCGCCGGTCCGCCCGGCGGCACGACGCCAATTCATTGGGGGACGGGCGCCGGCGGCGTGCGCCGTGGACGGCGTGACGCGATGTCCGATGCCAGACGACCCGCTGGCGTGCCGGCCGGCGGGCGCCGCCCGCTGCGGGGCCGGTGAACGCGCCGGCAGCGACGGTCGGCGCCGTGGCGCGCCGACCCCAGCGGCACAGATCGGTTGCCGCGCCCCGCCCGGGGTTGCCGTCGCCGCGCACTGCCGTCGGCCTGGCCGGCGGCAGCGCCCCGGGTCATGCGCGGCTGCCCGTCACGAACCGTCAGCCGCCCGGCGGCAGCAGCACCTCGTCGAGGATGTGGATGATGCCGTTCGACGCGGCGACGTCGGCCTGCGTGATCTTCAGTTGGCCGAGATCGACGGTCGCGCCGTTCAGCGTCCGGTACCGGCCCTGCTCGACCAGGTCGGCGGCATCCAGGCGGGCACCGATGACATGGTACGTAAGGACCTGGGTCAGGGCGTCGCTGTCACCGAGCAGGCCCTGCACGGTCCCCGCGGGCAGCCTGTTGAAGGCCGCGTCGGTCGGCGCAAAGACCGTGAACGGTCCGTCGCCGCTCAGCGTCGCGACGAGGTCGGCGGCCTCGACGGCGGCCAGCAGCGTGTTGAAGCTGTCGGCCGCGATCGCGGTCTCGACGATGTTGCCGGGCGCGTCGTCGCGTGGCGCAGCGGCCGCTGTCGCGGCCGGCTGCGGCACGGCGTACGGAGCGGCGGCCGCGCTCGCCGGCGCGGCGCCGTAACCGTAGCTACCGGTCTGGCCGCCACCCTGTCGCGGTGTATAGCCGCCCTCGCTGACGCCGTGGCCTTGGCTGCCAGGCTGACCGCCATCCTGGCCGTGCGCGTAGCCACCCTTGTTCATGCCGTGGCCGTAGCGGTAGGGATCGCTCATGACCCAGCTGCCGCGGTGCGGCCGCGGGTAACAGCCGCGCATCGGCTTGCCCCAGTGGCCCTTGCGGTATGCCTTGCCGTGCTTGCTGCGGTACTTCGGACCGTAGGTCTTGCCGTAATGGTGGCCGCGGTACCCGTAGGCATGGCGCGGCGACAGCCACTTGGCCGACATGCCATGGCCCGGGCCGTAGCCACCGTGGGCGTGGTAGCCGTGCAGGTGACCGGCGACGGCCGGCGCGGCGCCGACACCGAGCAGGGCGACGACCAGCGCGGTACGCGGGAGCAGTGTGTTCATAGCGACGTCCTCTGTGAAAGCCCAATACGGCGGCGTTGTGCCACTGCCGCATCGCCGACGGGTGCCGGCATACCGAATGGGAACCCGGCTGCCGGTCGACGTTCGCGGCTAATCCCCTTCGCGATGCAGCGATACGGCCAGGACGTGCGGCGTCAGCCGACGAGCGCGGCGGCGATCGCCAGCAGCGCGAGCAGCTGTGCGGCGTTGATGAGCACGCTGATGCGGTGCAGGCGCTCGAAGCGCGCCGCGGCCGCCGCGTCGCCGTCCTGCGACGCATCGCGCGCCGCGTTGATCTTCGGCATCAGCGACTGCCGGGCATAGACGAACAGCAGGGCCACCGCGGCACAGGCGGCGAAGGCCCGCCAGTCGACGAAGGCCGCGAGCGCTGCCGCGGCGGCGGCGACGGCGATGCCCCACAGGTAGTAGCGTGGAAAGAACGCGCGCAGGAACGCGCCGGCCGCGGCGGCCGACAGTGCACGGAACACCAGCGGCGCGACGACGGCGGCAAAGAACAACATGCTCCCGGCCAGCGCGCCGAGGGTCCAGAGCAGCAGTGCCGTGGTTGTCATGACAGGTCAGTCCCGGTGTCGCGCCGCCGGCCCGGCGGCAGAAGTCGTCAGCAACGGGCCGCCAGCGCAACGCCGAGCCGCGACCCGTGGCCGACGATCGCCGTCCACGCCCCGCCCAGCGGCCCGGGTGCGCCGAGTCGCGCGGCCGCATCGTCGCGATGCGCGACCTCGTCGCGCCGGCAGGTCTCGAGGATGTCAGACAACGCCGCGTGTGCCGGGTCTGTGAGGCCGTCGATCTGCGCGCGGTAGTGCGCATCGACGAAGGTCTCGACCGCCACTATGGTGCGAAACACGGCCGCGGGACCGAACACGGCCGGCAGCGCGCCGGTCAACCAGCCCGCGATGCGCCACACCGGCAGCAGCCTACTGCGCCGCTGCGGCGGCACCAGGTCGGCCATCAGCGCCAGGTGGCGGCGCTCGGTCTGCAGGTGGGTATGGGCGAAGTCACGTACCGCGCGATCACGCGCGACGCCGAGGATGCCGCGGTAGATGTAGACAGCGCCGGTCTCACCGGCATGGTCGGAGCGCAGCGCCGGCCACAGCCGGTCGGGCACGGCGACCTGGCGGGTCGAGCGCCGAAGCGGTTCTGCCAGTGCGCTGGTGCTGCCGGGCATCACGCTCGCGTCGGCCGGGCCGTGCGAACGGTTTGCGGCGGACGGGCGAGCCGCGATCAGCGCGCGGTCCGCGCTATCACCTTCCATGTGCCGGCCGCGAGCGTCGCGCTCGCGGCTGTCGGCGACCGCGCTGGCAGCGCGCGGATGCCCGGTGACCGGCATCGATCTTTCTGTCCGACGCCGGCCGGGCGCGCTGCCGTCCGTGGCCCGCGCTATCGGCGCGGCGTCAGCCCGCGCGCTTGACCCAGGCCGTGCACCAGCCATTGGTATTGACCGCCTTGCCCGGGAAGATCGTGCAGCCGACCCATTCGCCGTCGCCCTGCGCGAACTGGCAGTTGCCGCAGACCTGCTCGGCGGCCGGCGTGCCGGCCTTGTCGACGCGCGGCGCCTGCGACGCATCGTGCTTGTACTTCAGGCTGAGCGCCAGCGGGTCGCTCTCGGCGAGCTGCGGCATGTCCGCGGCGATCGCGGTGCCATGGGTGACCAGCGACGCGAGCGGAATCGACATCGCGCCGCCCAGCATCAGCTTCATGGCGCGGCGACGGGCGGGATTGTTGGGTTTTGTCTTCACGTTGCATCCTCTCTGTGGATTCGGTTTCGGCGATACCGCGCCGGCGGCCGGGTTCGGTAGGCGCGCCGGCGACTGCTGGTCGCACCTACCCGGGTCGGCCACCGCGGTGCGCGGCGTGCGGGGGGGATTTTGACCCGGGTGGGCGCCGCGCACCATCGCCAACTCCCCTGGAGACCGTGCGGCAAATCGCCTTTCTGACGATCCATTCAAGACAAAACCGCGGGCGGCGCGGTGGAGTCGACCCGGCGGGCCGCCGGCAACTGCGAACCGTTTGCGTTTGTTGGCGCTCCCGCCGGCGGCCGAGCCGACGGTCGGTCTTCGTCCGGACCACTGTCCACGTGGCGGCATCATGGCAGCCGCGACATGGCCACGACGCCCGGCCTGGGCAGGCGGATCGCCGTCGGACCGTGCGCGGCCGCGCGATCATGGGCGGCCCCGGCCGCCGTCGCACGGTCACGGAACGCGCAGCGGCAATGGCCGTGCCGCCGCGATCACGGCGCGCGGCCACCGGCCACCGGCGGTCGCCGGGGCGGTGGCGCGACTGCCGAGTGGCGTCGGCGCCGGCAGCGCGCGGCCGGCGCGCCGGGCCGCGTGGCGATCCGCGGGCGACCGCGGCCGTGGACCGGCGCTACAGCAGCCAGTCCTTCGGCATGTCGTCGGCACGCAGCGGCACGACGCGGATCGACGACACGCTGCCGTTGCGGTCGGTGTAGTCGAGCGTGATCGCGTCGGCATCGCGCCCCTGGCTGTAGCGACCGACAATGCGCGCGGCCAGGCGTACGTCGACAGCGTCGACGTCGCCGTCGAGCAGCGCGAACGGCCCGGCATGGCTGGTCGGTGCCAGGTGCGGGTACTGTTTGCGATAGCCGTGCAGGAAACGGTTCTCGCCCTCCTCGCGCGCGACGATGACCTTGAAGTGCGGCGCCGGCCGGATGTGGCGGCCGACCTTGAGCAGCATGATGTCGTCGAGCTCGTAGCGGCGGCCACCGCGCGCGGCCCACAGGTCCTTGAGCTTGACCGAGTAGTTGGCGTCGGTCAGGAAACAGCAGCCACCGGCCGGCTGCGCGTAGTCGTCGAAGCCGAACTCGGCGGCCAGCGCCATCTGCGGCTTGCGGCTGCGTCCGGAAAAGCCGTACAGGCGCGCGCGGTCGACCCAGCCCGCGCGCTCGGGCAGCGTCGGCGGCAGGCGGTGCGCGCACAACGGGCGCAGCAGGCGGTCGCCAATCCCGGAGTCGCGCTGCACCAGCGGCATCGTGTCCTTGCGCTGCGATTTCGGTCGTTGACCGACGACCTCGCCGGTGATCACGAAGTCGAAGCCGCGCTCGTCGATCCACTCCCTGGCCTTGGCGAGCATGAAGATCTTGCAGTCGAGGCAGGGGTTCAGGTTGGCGCCGTAGCCGTATTGCGGGTTGAACACGACCTCCTTGTAGTCCTCGACGATGTCGACGATGTGCAGCTTGATACCGAGCTGCTCGGCGACCCACAGCGCGTTGTTGCGCTTCGGCCGGGCCCGGTCCTTGTTGCGGATCGCGTGGGTGTGGCCCTCGACGCAGAAGCCGGTGAAGAAATTGATGCCCTCGACATGCACGCCCTGGTCGAGCACGACCCTGGTCGCGAGCAGCGAGTCGAGGCCGCCGGAGACCAGCGACAACGCCCGTGCGCCGTGCCTGGCGGTCGCCGCCACGCTCACGGCGCCGCCGCGTCGACGATCCGCGCAGCGAGCGGCCGACACGCCGCGGCCGGCGGCAGCCGCCGCTGAGCGGCGGCGCGGCAATGCCGGCGGCCGGCTGCAAACCGCCCGGCGGTCGGTCGGTGCGATGCGCGGCGGACAGTCGGGGCGCTGGGATGCTCGGTCATCGGATAGCGTGAACGGCGGCCGGAGGCGCGACATTATAAGGATAGTCGGCGGCACCGACGGTATAATCGCGTGCTTTCATAACAACAGCGCCGCCACGGGTTTTCGACAGACATGAACGACGCGCCGGACGTATCGACTTTCCAGGGCCTGATCTTCACGCTGCAGCAGTTCTGGGCCGAACAGGGCTGCGCGATCCTGCAGCCGTACGACATGGAGATGGGCGCGGGCACCTTCCATACCGCGACCTTCCTGCGCGCGATCGGGCCGGAGCCGTGGAACTCGGCCTACGTGCAGCCGTCGCGCCGACCGACCGACGGCCGCTACGGCGAGAACCCGAACCGCCTGCAGCACTACTACCAGTTCCAGGTAGTCATGAAGCCGTCGCCGCTCGCCATCCAGGACCTGTACCTGGATTCGCTGCGCATTCTGGGCATCGACCCGCTCGAGCACGACATCCGCTTCGTCGAGGACAACTGGGAGTCGCCGACGCTCGGCGCCTGGGGCCTCGGCTGGGAGGTCTGGCTGAACGGCATGGAGGTCACGCAGTTCACGTATTTCCAGCAGGTCGGCGGGCTCGACTGCCGCCCGGTGACCGGCGAGATCACGTACGGCCTGGAACGCATCGCGATGTACCTGCAGGGCGTCGAATCGGTGTTCGACCTGGTCTGGACGCACGGCCCGCAGGGCGCGGTCACGTACCGCGACGTGTTCCACCAGAACGAGGTCGAGCAGTCGGCCTACAACTTCGAGCACGCCGACGTCGACTTCCTGTTCACGCTGTTCGACCAGTGCGAGAGCGACGCCAACCGGCTGATCGCGGCCGGGCTGCCGCTGCCGGCCTACGAGCAGGTGCTCAAGGCCTCGCACGCGTTCAACCTGCTCGACGCACGCCACGCGATCTCGGTCAGCGAGCGCCAGCGCTACATCCTGCGCGTGCGCACGCTGGCACGCGCGGTGGCCCAGGCCTACTACGCCGCGCGCGAGGCGCTCGGCTTCCCGATGGCCGGGCCTGTCGATGGCGCCGGCCGGTCGCCGGCTGCCGGTGCTCGATAGGCGACCGAATCACCAGAGATCGTATGACTGTCATGTTCAAGGACCTAACCAACGGATACCGCCGCCGACCGATCGCGGTCGCGGCACTGGCACGCGCGAACCGGGCCGAGTTTCACCAAGGCGGCCGCATCGCCCACCGCGTTCGCGGCGGCCCTGCGCCAGTGCCGCCGCGAACCGCTTCCGCTCCGGCGATGCCGGTGCCATCGACAGGTCGCTCACAGGGGGTGGCCAATGGCTGACGTCAAGACCGCCAACCTGCTGTTCGAACTCGGCACCGAGGAGCTGCCGCCGGTCGCGCTGCGCCGCCTGTCCGACGCATTGACCGCCGAGTTCGTCAAGGGACTCGACCAAGCCGGGCTGTCTCACGGCGAAGTGACCGCTTACTCCGCACCACGTCGCCTGGCCGTGCTGGTACTCGACTGTGCGACCGCGCAGCCCGATCGCGACATCGAGCGCCGCGGCCCGGCGCTGCAGGCCGCGTTCGACGCCGACGGCCTGCCGACCAAGGCCGCCGAGGGCTTCGCGCGCTCGTGCGGCACGACCGTCGACCAGCTGCAGCAGCAGGAGACCGCCAAGGGCACCTGGCTGGTCTACCAGGTCCACCAGGCCGGCAAGACCGCCGCGCAGCTGCTGCCGGGCATCGCCGAGAACGCGCTGAACCGCCTGCCGATCCCCAAGCGCATGCGCTGGGGCGACTCGGACGCGCAGTTCGTGCGCCCGGTGCACTGGCTGGTGTTCCTGCACGGCGACCAGGTCGTGCCGTGCACGCTGCTCGATGCCGCGGCCGGCAACACGACCCATGGCCACCGCTTCCACCACCCGGACGCGATCACGCTGTACAACCCGGAAGACTACGCCGATGTGCTCGAGGGTCTGGGGAAAGTAATTGCCCACTTCGGCAAGCGCAGGGCGTGCATCAGGGGGTTCGTCGAGGAGGCCGCGACGGCGCTCGGCGGCAGCGCCGACCTCGACGACGCGCTGCTCGACGAGGTCACGGCGCTCAACGAGTGGCCGCGGCCGATCACCGGCACGTTCGACGCCGACTTCCTCGCGGTACCGCACGAGGCGCTGGTCGCGACGATGAAGTCGAACCAGAAGTACTTCCCGGTGTTCGACGGCAACGGCAAGCTGATGAACCACTTCATCACGATCGCCAACATCGAGAGCAGCAACCCCGACGTGATCCGCGAGGGCAACGAGCGCGTGATCCGGCCGCGCCTCGCCGACGCCGCGTTCTTCTGGGAGCAGGACGGCAAGAGGACGCTGGCCGACCACATCGAACGCCTCGACCACGTCGTGTTCCAGAAGGGCCTGGGCAGCATGCGCGACAAGTCCGACCGCGTCGCCGCGCTGGCCGAGGGCATCGCCGCGCAGATCGGCGGCGACCGCGTGCTCGCGCGCCGCGCCGGCGAGCTGAGCCGCTGCGACCTGATGACCGAGATGGTCTACGAGTTCCCGGAGATGCAGGGCATCATGGGGCGCTACCAGGCGCAGCGTGACGGCGAACCGGCCGAGCTGGCGCAGGCGATGGACGAGTTCTACATGCCGCGCTTCTCCGGCGACCAGCTGCCGCAGACCAAGACCGGCATCGCGATCGCGATCGCCGAACGCGTCGACACGCTGGTCGGCATCTTCGGCATCGGCATGAAGCCGACCGGCGACAAGGACCCGTTCGCACTGCGCCGCGCCGCGCTCGGTGCGCTGCGGATCCTGCGCGAACACGCGCTGCCGCTCGACCTGCGCGGGCTGCTCGGCGAGGCCGAACAGCACCTCGGCGACAAGGTCACCGCGGCCGATACCGTGTCCGCGGTCTACGCCTTCATGATCGAACGCCTCAAGGGCCTGTACCTCGACGCCGGCACGCCGCTCGACGTGTTCGAGGCCGTCGCCGCGGTCGAGCCCGACTCGGTCGCCGATTTCGAGCACCGCGTGCGCGCGGTCGGCGATTTCCGCTCGCTGCCCGAGGCCGAGGCGCTGGCCGCCGCGAACAAGCGCATCGGCAACATCCTGAAGAAGGTCGAAGGGGTGATCCCCGACAGCGTCGACAGCGCGCTGTTCGAACTGACCGCCGAGCGCGACCTGCACACCCAGATCGTCGCGGTCGCGGAGCGCACCGCGCCGCTGATGAGCGACGCCAATTACGGCGCGACGCTGCAGGCCCTGGCCCAGCTGCGGGCCGTCGTCGACCGCTTCTTCGACGACGTCATGGTCATGGCCGACAAGCCCGAGGTGCGCGGCAACCGCCTGGCGATGCTGCGCGCCTTGTCGCGGCAGTTCCTGCAGGTCGCCGACATCTCGGCGTTGCAGGTCTGATCCGGTGGCCGCGCACAGCGATTCCTGGGACGCGATGATGGCCGCCGTGCAGGCCTTCCACGACAAACACGACCTGCGTAACCGCGGCGGCGAGGAGCTCAGCTACCGCGTCGCGCTGATGGCCGAAGAGCTCGGTGAGATATCATCCTGCGTGACCAAGGGAAAGAGTAAGGACTCACTTTCGGAAGAACTGGCCGACCTGCTGATCCTCGTGATGGGCACCGACATCGCCGCCGGCTTGGATCTGCGGCGCGCCTTCTGGGACAAGATGGACGCGCTGATGCGGCGCGACGCACGCCTGGTCGGCGGCCGCGTCCGGGTGTCCGAGTTCCGCGATGTCGACTGACGACGGGGGCGCGCGGCCGCCGCTGGTGATCCTCGATCGCGACGGCGTGATCAACGAGGATTCCGACGACTACATCAAGTCGGTCGATGAATGGATCCCGATCCCGGGCAGCCTGGAGGCGATCGCGCGACTGAATCACGCCGGTATCCTGGTCGCCGTTGCGAGCAACCAGTCGGGCATCGGCCGGGGCCTGTTCGGCGTCGAGACGTTGAACGCGATGCACGCCAAGCTGCAGCTGGCGCTGGCCCGGGTCGGCGGCCACGTCGACGCGATCCTGTTCTGCCCGCACACCCCGGATGCCGGCTGTGCGTGCCGCAAGCCGGCCCCCGGCCTGTTGTTGCAGATCGGCGAACGCTTCGCCGTGCCGCTCGCCGGCGTGCCGTTCATCGGTGATTCGGCGGCCGACGTCGGCGCCGCCCGGGCGGTCGACGCGCGGCCGCTGCTGGTGCGCAGCGGCAAGGGCGAGCGCACGCTGGCGGCGCAGCCGGCGTTCGCCGCGCTGCCGGTGTTCGCCGACCTCGCCGCGGCGGTCGACGCGCTGCTGGCCGGGGACGCCGGCGCGTGATCCTGCTGCGCTCGCTGCTGTACTTCGCGCTGCTGATGCTCAGTGTCGCGGTCTTCGGCCTGGTCATCATCCTGCTCGGCGGTCTGCTGCCCGGTAGTTTCAGCGACCGCGTCGCGACGGCCTGGGGGCGCACCAATCTGTGGCTGCAGCGCGTGATCTGCGGTCTGCGCTACCGCATCGTCGGCGCCGACAACCTGCCCGACGGCGCGTGCATCGTCATGGCCAAGCACCAGTCGACGTGGGAGACGATCGCGCTGCGCGGCCTGCTGCCGCCGGCGCAGTCCTGGGTGCTGAAGCGCGAACTGCTGCACCTGCCGATCTTTGGCTGGGGCCTGCGCTTCGTCAAGTCGATCCCAATCGACCGCTCGGCCGGGCGGCGCGCGGTGTTCAAGGTCGTCGAGGACGGCAGCGCCCGGCTCGCCGAGGGCCGCTGCGTGATCATCTTCCCGGAAGGCACGCGCACCGCGCCCGGTCAGCGCAAGAAGTATGGCATCGGCGGCGGCGTGCTCGCCGAGCGCAGCGGTCATCCGGTCGTGCCGATCGCCCACAACGCCGGGGTCTTCTGGCGCCGTCGGGGTGTGAAAAAGTATCCGGGCGAGATCCGGGTCGCGATCGGCGAGGCCATCCCGGCGGACGGCCGCAAGGCCGCCGAGATCGTCGCCGACGTCGAAGACTGGATCGAGGCCGAGGTCGCGGCAATGCCTGGCAGCGTGGACTCAAGCTAAGTGATTACTTACTGACTATTTTTTGTCCGGGTCCGTGCGTGACGACTTTGTGTGTACAGCGTATGAGGTTGGCGGCGCGCGCGGCGCTGTGGATAACTTGGTGGAAAACCGATCGCCCGCTGGCGCCGGTCAGATGTCGAGGTTCTCGACCGTCAGCGCGTTCCGCTCGATGAATTCGCGGCGCGGTTCGACCTGATCGCCCATCAGCGTCGTGAAGATCTGGTCGGATCCGACGACGTCCTCGATGTTGACGCGCAGCAGCCGGCGGGTCTCCGGGTCCATCGTCGTCTCCCAGAGCTGGTCGGGGTTCATCTCGCCGAGGCCCTTGTAACGCTGGATGTGCTGACCGCGCCTGGCCTCCTCCATCAGCCACGCCAACGCCTTCTCGAAAGTGTCGACCGGGCGCGACTTGTCGCCGCGCATGACCACGGCATCGTCGCCGAGCAGGCCATCGAGGTGTTCGGCCATGTCGGCGATCTTCTGGTAGTCGTTGGCGTGAAAGAACTCGTACGGCAGTTCGCGCTCGTTGCCGATGCCGTGCGTGACGTGCTCGATGCGCAGCGCGCCGTCGCGGGTCTCGTCGCCGGTCAGCGGCGTCAGCACGTAGCGGTCGGAGACGCCGGTGTCGGCGTTCAGACGACCCTGCAGCTCGTCGATCCATGCCGCCCAGGCGTCGCCATCGGCGATCAGGTCGTCGGTCACGCGCGGCATGTACAGCAGGCTGCGCAGCAGGCCGGCGTCGTAGCGCTTGGCCAGGCGCTGCACGATCGCATTGACCGTGACCATCTTCGCGGCCAGGTCTTCCAACGCGGCACCGGACAGCGGCGGCGCCGCGGCATTGACCTGCAGGCTCGCGCCCTCGAGTGCGGTGCGCATCAGGTAGGCGTTGAGCTCGGCGTCGTCTTTGAGGTAGGTCTCCTGCTTGCCCTTCTTGACCTTGTACAGCGGCGGCTGCGCGATGTACACGTGGCCGCGCTCGATCAGCTCGGGCATCTGGCGGTAGAAGAAGGTCAGCAGCAGCGTGCGGATGTGGGCACCGTCGACGTCGGCATCGGTCATGATGATGATGCGGTGGTAGCGCAGCTTGTCCGGATCGAACTCTTCGCGGCCGATACCACAGCCGAGCGCCGTGATCAGCGTGCCGACCTCGGCAGAAGACAGCATCTTGTCGAAGCGCGCTTTCTCGACGTTGAGGATCTTGCCCTTCAGCGGCAGGATGGCCTGGGTGCGGCGGTCCCTGCCCTGTTTCGCCGAGCCGCCGGCCGAGTCGCCCTCGACCAGATAGAGTTCCGACAGGGCCGGGTCTTTTTCCTGGCAATCCGCCAACTTGCCGGGTAGCCCGGCGACGTCGAGCACGCCCTTGCGGCGCGTCATCTCGCGCGCCTTGCGCGCCGCCTCGCGCGCCCGTGCGGCCTCGATCATCTTGCCGGCGATCGATTTGGCCTCGTTCGGATTCTCGACCAGGAACTCACCCAGCTTCTCGGCCAGCAGGGTCTCGACGACACCCTTGACCTCGGACGACACCAGCTTGTCCTTGGTCTGCGACGAGAACTTCGGATCCGGCACCTTGACCGACAGAACGGCCGTCAGGCCTTCACGGGCGTCGTCGCCCGACGTCGCGACCTTCTGCTTCTTCGCCAGGCCCTCGTGGTCGATGTAGCTGTTCAGCGTCCGCGTCAGCGCCGCGCGCATGCCGGCGAGATGGGTACCGCCGTCGCGCTGCGGGATGTTGTTCGTGAAACAGAAGATGCTCTCCTGGTACGACTCGTTCCACTGCATCGCGACCTCGACACCGACGCCATTGCGCTCGGCGCTGAAGTGAAACACCTTGGCGTGCAACGGCGTCTTGTTGCGGTTGAGGTGCTCGACGAATGCGCGGATGCCGCCCTCGTACTCGAACGTGTCCTCCTTGTCCGAGCGTTCGTCGCGCAGCACGATACGCACGCCGGAGTTCAGGAACGACAGCTCGCGCAGGCGCTTGGCGAGGATGTCGTAGTGGAACTCGGTGTCGGTGAAGATCTGCGGGCTCGGATGGAAGCGCACCTGGGTGCCGCGCTTCTCGGTCTCGCCGGCGACGGCCAGCGGGGCCTCGGGTACGCCGAGGTGGTAGACCTGCTGGTGCTTGCTGCCGTCACGCCAGATCGTCAGTTCGAGCCGGTCGGACAGGGCGTTGACGACCGAGACGCCGACGCCGTGCAGGCCGCCGGAGACCTTGTACGAGTTGTCGTCGAACTTCCCGCCGGCGTGCAACACCGTCATGATGACCTCGGCCGCGGATACGCCCTCGCCCTCGTGGATGCCGACCGGGATGCCACGGCCGTCGTCACGCACGCTGACCGAGTTGTCGGCATGGATCGTGACTCGGATCTCGCTGCAGTGCCCCGCCAGGGCCTCGTCGATCGCGTTGTCGACGACTTCGAAGACCATGTGGTGCAGCCCGGTGCCGTCGTCGGTGTCGCCGATGTACATACCGGGCCGCTTGCGGACGGCGTCCAGGCCCTTGAGTACCTTGATCGAGGAGGTGTCGTAGTTCGACGGCGACGTTGGGTCGGTCATGGTCGTGGAATGACTGGCTTTCGCTGCAGAAATAAGGAGTTACCGGCCGATTATACATGTTTGGACCGGTGGCGCGGCGTTTTCGGCGCGATGCGGCGGTGTGTCTGCGGGCTCAGGCGATCTCGCCGTGTTCCACGTGGAACACCGGCGCGCCCGGCGGACACAATGCCGTGGGATCGGCGATCGATGCGATAAAGGCCTGGACATCGCGCGCCCCGAGCGCCGCGACCACCTTCTGTTGATTGGCACTGTCCAGCTCGGCCGCGAGGTCATCGATCAACACGACCGGGCGGCGCTGCCGTTCGGCGATCATCCGGTCAGCCAGCGCCAGGTTCAACGCGATGACCAGCAGCTTCTGTTGACCGCGCGACAACGTCTTCTCGGCCGGCGCGGCGCTGTCGGTCAGCAGCTCGACCTCGGCGCGGTGCGGGCCTACGCTGGTAAAGCCGGTGCGCATATCCAGCTCGAGTCGGCGCGCCAGCTCGGCCTGCAATTCGCTGCCCTCGCGCCAGCCACGGCGATAACGTCCGGAAACCGCGAAACCCGGTTGCCAGCCGTCGAGGACAACGACCGCGTGCTGCAGCAGGCATTCGACGAACGCGGCCCTGCGCCGGTCGAGGCGCTCCGCGGTCTGCACGAATGGCTCGTCCCAGGCAGCGACGGCGGCCGGTTCACCGGTCTTCAGCGCCGCGTTGCGCTGCTTCAGGGCGCGTGCGAACGCGGCATACGCCGGCAGGTAATCGTGTTCCACGTGGAACAGTCCCATGTCGACGAACCGCCGCCGCCATTCCGGGCCGCGTTCGAGGAACAGCTGCGGCTGCGACGCCAGCCACTGCACCGGCAGTGTCTCGGCCAATGCCGATCGCTTGCGGACGTCCGCGCCATCCAAACGGCACGTCAACGCCGCCTTCGCCCGGCGGATGCCCAGTTGGTGCTCGCTGCCGCTGTCGTCGTCACGCAGGCGCACGAACACCGTCGACGCGTCGCAGCCGTGACGGATCATCGGGCCGGCCGAGGCATGGCGGAACGTGTGGCCGCGACCGACGACATAGACCGCCTCGAGCACCGAGGTCTTGCCGGCGCCGTTGCCGCCGACGATGAAATTCAGGCCCGGCCCGGGTTCGATTTCAAGGTGCCGGATGATCCGCAGGTCCGCGATCGACAGCGCCGTTATCCGCAACGCCCGGCTCCGATGATCAGCGGCGCCGCAGTCAGTGCTAACTCCGCGTCGCCCGGCCTGGCCGGCAGCGTCGTCGCGCTGGCGCGGCGCGCCGACCGCCGACCGGGATCAAAAAAGGGGCCTGCCCGGCCCCGTCGTTGCGTCACGGCCATCGGCGCGTCGGCGAGGGCCGTCACAGCCGCATCGGCATCACGACGTAGCGGCATTCAGTCGAGTCCTTCTGCGTGATCAGGCTGCTCGAATTCGAATCGATGACCGCGACCTGGACGTCGTCGCCGTCCAGCACGCCGAGCACGTCGAGCAGGTAGCCGACGTTGAAGCCGATCGTCATCTCCGGGCCCGCGTAGTCTACCTCGACCTCTTCCTCGGCCTCGTCCTGCTCCGGGTTGTGCGCCTGCAGGTGGAGCAGCCCGTCGCTGAGGCGAAAGCGCAATCCCCGGTACTTTTCGTTCGACAGGATCGCGGTTCGTGCCAGCGCCTGCTTCAGCGGGTCCTTCTCGGCCAGCATCAGCGACGCATCGCCGTTCGGCATGACCCGTTCGTAGTCGGGGAAACGACCGTCGATCAGCTTGGTCGTGAAGCTGCTGTCGCCGAGATGGACACGCAGATGGCTGTTGCTGATCTCGCAACTGGCGTCGCCGTCGACATCGCCGAGCAGGCGGCTGAGCTCGATGACCGCCTTGCGCGGCAGGATCACCTGGATATCGCTGCCGATACTGCCGTCGAACGCCGCGTCGCACAGGGCCAGCCGGTGGCCATCGGTCGCGACCGTGCGCACGCGATCGGCGCGGATCTCCAGCAGCAGGCCGTTCAGGTAGTAGCGAACGTCCTGCTGCGCCATCGCGAACTGGGTCTTGTCGATCAGGCGCTTCATGACGCTGGCCGGCAGGCCGAAGGTCTCGCTGGCCTTGGCCGGCTCGATGCTCGGGTAGTCCTGCGCCGGCAGCATGCCGAGCGTGTAGCGCCCACGCCCGGAACGCAGCACGGCCTTCTCGCCCTCGATGTCCATCGTGATCGCGGCGCCGTCCGGCAGGGCCTTGCAGATGTCGACGAGCTTGCGCGCCGGCAATGTGAACTCGGCCTCGCCCTTGGCGTCGACCCGGGTATGGGTGCGCAGCTCGACCTCGAGGTCGGTAGCCGTCAGTGTCAGCTGTTGGTCTTTCACGACGATCAGTACATTGGCCAGGATCGGCAGGGTCTGACGGCGTTCGACGACACTGACGACCTGTTGCAGGGGCTTGAGCAGATCGTCCCGATTGGCGCTGATCTTCATGCGGCTTGTTCTCCGGGTAACCAGTATTAAAAGTCTTTTTATTTAAAGATTGTTATTGCTATTAGGCGCGGCCGGCGCCGTGAGTAAGTCTGAATTATTATTCTATTACAGTGACTTATGCTTTCAAATCCGGGTGCCAAGCCTGCGCGCGACCGCTTGGCGACCTGTCAGGCGAATGTGGATAAGTCGCGCTGTCACGCGCCGGTTCCGACTTATCCCAGTCGCTGCACATCAATTGCTCAGGATTCTTAACAGGTTGTTGTAGTCCTCGGCGACGCGTTGCTCGGTCTCGCGCAGTTCGGCGATCTTGCGCGTCGCGTAGAGTACCGTCGTGTGGTCCTTGCCGCCGAACGCGTCGCCGATCTCCGGCAGGCTGTGGTTGGTCAGCTCCTTGGCGAGCGACATCGCGACCTGGCGCGGACGCGCGATCATGCGGCTGCGCTTGGCCGAGACCAGGTCCGACGTGCGGATCTTGAAATACTCGGCGACGGTACGCTGGATGTTGTCGATCGTGACCTGCTTGTCCTGCGCGGCGATCATGTCGCGCAGCGCCTCCTTGGCGAAGTCGATCGTCATCTCGCGGCCGGTGAACTGGGCGTTGGCGACGATGCGGCGCAGCGCGCCCTCGAGCTCGCGGATGTTCGAGCGCACGCGCTTGCCGATGAAGAACGCGACCTCGTTCGGTATCTCGACCTGGAACAGCTGCTGCGCCTTGGTCTTCAGGATCGCGACCCGGGTCTCGAGGTCGGGTGGCTCGACGGCGACCGTCAGGCCCCAGCCGAAGCGCGATTTCAGCCGCTCCTCGAGGCCGTCGACCTCTTTCGGGAAGCGATCGCTGGTCAGGATGATCTGCTGCTGCGACTCGAACAGCGCGTTGAAGGTGTGGAAGAACTCCTCCTGCGAGCGTTCCTTGCCGGCAAAGAACTGCACATCGTCGATCAGCAGCGCGTCGACCGAACGCATGCGGCGCTTGAACTCGTCGATCGTACCGTGCTGCAGGGCCTTGACCATCTCGGCGACGAACCCCTCCGAGTGCATGTACAGCACCTGGGCATCGTGCCGGTTGTGCAGGATGCGGTTGCCGACCGCCTGCATCAGGTGGGTCTTGCCGAGGCCGACGCCGCCGTAGATGAACAGCGGATTGAACACCTTGCCGGGGTTGTCGCCGATCTGCATGCCGGCGGCGCGCGCGATCTGGTTGGACTTGCCCTCGACGAAGCTCTCGAACGTGAACTCCGGGTTGGTGTTGGACTTGACCGGCGGCGGCCTTGACTCGCTGCCGGCCAGGACCAGGCGCGCGTCCGGGGCGGCGCTGTCCGGGCTCGGGGTGGCCATCGTCGGACCGCTGCGCGGTGCGCTGCCGATCTCGAGGCTGATCGCAATGCGGTCGGCACCGCCCAGCAGGTCGTCGAGGTAGGCCTTCAGGCGTTCCAGGTAGTGCTTCTTGACCCAGTCGAGCACGAAGGCGTTCGGTGCCATCAGGCGCAGCCGTTCGTCCTCTTCGATGCAATGCAGAGGGCGGATCCAGGTATTGAACTGCTGGTTGGGGATCTCATGCCCCAGCCGGTCCAGGCAGTGCTGCCACAGGTTGTTGGTCATAGACAATGGGCGACGACTCCACCGTCACACCGGACAGACGCGGGTCCCGGCGCGCGGCTCGTTTAGTATGGTTTTAACGGGTGGTACACGGGTCGCGACGGCAGCTGTCGACCGATTCTGTCTGTTCTGGGTCGACACCGGCGACCGGCCTGTCCTCGTTGTTGCCGGTCACTGTCGATTGTCGTTAGTGGCTGACTGCCTTCGCGAACCTGCCCGCAAGTGTAATCCCATCCACGCAAGTTATCCACAGGGTATTTTCGCCAGCACCTTGCTTTTATATCAGTATATAAAATCAAAGTGAGTGTTCACTTCTATCGGTTTGACCTACAGCGTAGAGGCATTTAATTTTGCTATCGGTGCCGCGTGCAACCCGGCCCGGCGGGCATTGACACCGGCGGGCGGTTTCTCTAAAGTTCCGGCGCTTCGCGGTCCGTAAGGGCCTGCTTGGTGCACGGTGCCCCGGCCACATCGCGCGGCCGCGGCTTGCCGATTACGACATCGACTTCGGAACACGGTCATG
>JASJCU010000165.1 GCA_030065815.1 Gammaproteobacteria bacterium
CATTGAGGCAGCGCCCGAAGGGAACGCCACCCACGCGCTGCTGCGGTGTTGCATCCGCTCCGAATAGGTCGACTATTCGCACGCGAACGCGCCTTGCAGCGGCGCGTGGGTGGCGTTCTGAGCGATACGTTATTTGTGGAACAGGGCACTAGCCTGAGTTAAGCACCTGCAATGGCGGAATGCCAAGCAGGCGCCGGGTCGCCAGCCAGCCGACGAGGGCGACGACCAGCGTGCCGCCGCCGATGCCGGACCACCAGACCGTCGTGCTGATGCGCCCCGGCAGATCGAACAGCTGGGTCGCAATCAGGTAGCCGCTGACGCCGGCGAGGATGGCCGCGAGCAGCCCGCCGACCAGCCCGAGCACGCCGAATTCGGTCAGCACGGCGCTGAGCAGGCGACGTCGCGACACCCCCAGCGTGCGCATCACCGCGACCTCGCGCGCGCGCTCGTCGCGGCTGACCTCGGCGGCGGCCACGGTGACCAGCGCCGCGGCGATCAGCGTGAACGCGAACACCATCTCGACCGCGGTCGAGCCGCGCTCCATGATCTCGCGCACCTTGCCGAGGATCGGACGCACGTCGATCACCGACACCGCCGGAAACTCGCGGCCGAGATCGAAGGTCAGGCGCTCGCTGTCGGCATCCAGGTACAGGCTCGACAGGTAGGTCACCGGCAGGTCGGCGACCAGTGCCGGCGAGCCGACGACGAAGAAGTTGACGTTGAACGAATCCCAGGCCACCGAGCGCAGACTGGTGACCGGTGCCGAGACCCGCTGTCCGGCGACGTCGAAGGTCAGCGTATCGCCGACGCCGATGCCGAGCGTGTCGGCGAGGCCCTCCTCGACCGAGAAACCGCGCGCATCGGCATCGCCGGTCCACCAGCTGCCGGCCTGGATGCGGTTGTCGGCCTGCATGTCGGCGCTGAAGCCGAGGCTGTACTCGCGCGCGGCGAGGCGCCGGGCGCGCGGGTTGAAATAGTTGTCGGGCGCTATCGCATCGTCGCCGATCGCGACCAGGCGCGCCCGGGTCGTCGCGTGCAGGCCGGAGGTGGGGATGCCGCGTTCGCCGATCAGCGCCAGGTAGCGCTCGCGCTCCTCGGGCTGCAGGTTGATCAGGAAGTGATTCGGGGCGCGCTCCGGCAGGCTCGCCTGCCAGGTGTCGACGATGTCGACACGCACGACGGCGAGCAGCAGCAGCAACGTGATGCCGAGGCCGAAGCCGCCGAGTTGCAGCATCGTCAGCTGCGGGTAGCGCGCCAGCGCGGCCAGGCCGAGCGCCGCGGTGCTGCCGGTGCGGCGCAGCGGCGCGAGCAGGCGCAGCAGCAGGCGCCCGGCGCCCATCAACACGAGCAGCGTGGCCAGCAGTGCCAGCGCCATCGCCGTGGCCAGGCGCTGGTCTTGGACCTGCCACGCCATCAGCGCAAAGAACGCCGCGATCGCGAGCAGCCAGACCAGCCAGGTCGACAGCCCCGGCGCGTCGAGCTCGCGGCGCAGCACGCGCAGCGGTGGCACGCGGCCGATGCGCAGCAGCGTCGGCAACGAGAACCCGATCGCCAGGCACAGGCCGAACGCCAGGCCGACCAGCGCCGGGCGCATGCCGGGCCAAGGCAGCGTATCGCCGAACCACTCACCGAGCACCAGCACCAGGGCCTGCTGGCCGAGCAGGCCGAGCAGGCTGCCGATCACTGTCGCGGCGATGACGACGACGAACAGCTGCTGCAGGTGCCAGGCGAGCACGGCGCCGGCGCGCATGCCGAGCGTGCGCAGCACCGCGGCACCGTCGAGCGCACGGTCGACATAGCGGCGGCTGGCGAGCAGCATCGCGACGCCGGCGAGCAGGCTCGCGCACAGTGCGGCGAGGCTCAGGAAACGGCGTGCGCGCTCGAGCGCGGTGCGCAGCTCGGGGCGGGCGTTCTCGAGGTCGGCAAGCTCGCTGCCCGGCGGCAGGCGCTCACCGAGCCAGTCGCGCATCGCCGCGACCGCGGCCGGGTCGCCGGCCAGCAGCAGGCGGTTGCGCACCCGGCTGCCGGGCCCGAGCAGGCCGCTGCGCTCGGCGTCGGCATAGCTGATCATCAGCCGCGGCGCGAGCTGGAACAGGTTGCCGCCACGGTCCGGCTCGTCGACCAGCACGCCGGCGGCACGCAGCGCGATCTCGCCGACCTGCAGCTCGCCGCTGCCGATCGCGACGTCGAGGCGGTCGCGCAGACGGCCTTCGAGCCACGCGGTGCCGTCGGCCGGCGGCCGCCCACTGCCACCGGCGGGCGTGTCGACCCGCAGCCGGCCGCGTAGCGGGTAGGCCGCTTCGACGGCCTTGATCTGGACCAGCAGCGGTCGCTCATCGGCGAGCACGACGCTCGGGAAGGTCACGGTGCGGGCGTGGGTCAGGCCGAGCTGCGTGGCCCGGTCGCGCCAGGCCTGCGGGATCTCGCCGCCCTGTTCGACGACCAGGTCGGCCGCCATCAGCGCCGCCCCCTGCAGTACCAGCGCACGCTCGACGCGGTCGGCGAAGAACGCCACCGAGCTCAGCGCCGCGACCGCGATCAGCACCGCGGCGAACAGCAGACGCAGACCGGGCTCGCGCCACGCCGCCCGCCAGTTGACCGGCAGCGACGCGCTCACCCGGCCACCAGCCGGCCGGCATCGAGACGCAGCACGCGGTCGCAGCGCGCCGCCAGCGTCTGGTCGTGGGTCACCAGCAACAGCGTGCTGCCTACCCGGTCACGCAGGCCGAACAGCAGGTCCATGACGCGCGCACCGCTGTCGGCATCGAGGTTGCCGGTCGGCTCGTCGGCGAACAGCACCTCGGGGTCACCGGCGAATGCGCGTGCCAGCGCGACGCGTTGCTGTTCGCCGCCGGACAGCTGGCGCGGCAGGTGGTGCAGGCGTTCGCCGAGTCCGACCTCGCCGAGCAGGGCCTCGGCCTGGGTGCGCGCCGCACCCTTGTTGCCGATCTGCAGCGGCAGCGCGACGTTCTCGAGCGCGGTCATGCCAGGCAGCAGCTGAAACGACTGGAAGACGAAACCGACGCGTCCGGCGCGCAGCTCGGCGCGCTCGTCTTCGTCCATCGCGGACAGTCCGTGACCGAGCAGTGAAACCTCGCCGTGGGTCGGGCGGTCCAACCCGGCGAGCAGGCCGAGCAGCGTTGATTTTCCGGAACCTGACGGTCCGAGTACGCCGACCGCCTCGCCGGCATTGACCGCGAGGTCGATCGCCGAGAGGATGTCGAGAACGCCGCCGTCCGGCATCGTGACCGTTTTGCCAAGCTGAGTGGTGGAAATGCGCGCCGTCGTTGTCATGATCCTGTTGTTACTGCCTGTCGCAATCCCGGCTTCTGCCGGCACCGCGGCGAAGATCCTCGTCGTCGGCGATAGCCTGAGCGCCGCCTACGGCATCGAACAGCGACGCGGCTGGGTCGCGCTGCTGCAGCGCCGCCTGGACAGGCGCGGGATCGACTACGCCGTCGTCAACGCCAGTATCACCGGCGACACGACGCGGGGCGGTCTGGCGCGACTGCCGGCCGCGCTCGAACGCGAACGACCGGCAATCCTGGTCATCGCACTCGGCGGCAACGACGGTCTGCGCGGCTTCGCGCCGGCACAGACGCGCGGCAATCTCGCGCGCATGATAGCGCTCGGCCGCGAGGCCGGAGCGCGCGTGCTGTTGCTCGGGGTCAGGCTGCCGGAAAATTATGGCAGGGCCTTCGGCGAGAAGTTCCACCGCGTCTATCGGGAATTGGCCGACGAGTTCGGGGTCGCGCTGGTGCCGTTCTTCCTCGAGGGCGTCGCCGAGACCCGTGACCTGATGCAGGCCGACGGCATCCATCCGGGCGCGGCCGCTCAGCCGCGCATCCTGCAGAACGTCTGGGAGGGGCTGGAGCCGATGCTGCGCCTGCCCGCGCAGGCCACGGCGGTGACGACCCGGCCGCAGCCGTAGCGCGACCACCGGCGGCGCCGACACGTCGAACCACGGCATCATGGCCAAAATCTGCGTGCAGGCGAATCGCCGACGCGTCGCAACACCCGCCACGAACGGCAAGCCTACAGTTTGCCCGGTCGCGGACGCTGACCTGGGTACAGGTCACCGTCCCGTCAGAGGCACCCATGAAATCCCTTAACCTGCGTAACAAGATCCTATTGGTCTCGTTGCTGCCCGTCGTGCTCGTCGTCGCGGCGCTGCTCGTGCAATCGATCGTCTCCGCGCGACTGGCAGGTGACGAGCGCCTGCAGGGCACGCGCGCCCTGTTGATGGCGGAAAAAGAGGCGCGCCTGCGCGACTACGTCGAGCTCGCCCGTACCGCGGTCCGCGAGCAATACGAGAACGTCGCCGGCGACCTCGCGGCGCGCCAGGAGACCGCCCGCAACATCCTGCGCAAGCTGGCGTTTGGCGACAACGGTTACATCTTCGCCTACCGCTACGACGGCACCAATGTCGTGCTCGGTCCGAAGCCGCAGCTCGAAGGCAAGAACCTGATCGATCTGAAGGACGCCGACGGCAAACCCCTGATTAGGGACCTGATCGACACGGCCAAGGCCGGCGGTGGGGTCTACGCGTACAAATGGGAGAATCCGAGCACCAAGCGCGTGGAAGACAAGCTCAGCTATGCCGCCGCACTCGACGACTGGCAGTGGATGCTCGGCACCGGCTTCTACATCGACGACATCGACCGCGAAATGGCGACGATCGCGACCGCGATCGACAGCGATATCAACCGCCGGATCCTCTATGCGGCGACGATGGCGGCGCTGCTCGTTGTGGTCGGCGGCGCGCTCAGCGTGTTCATGGCGCGCAAGATCACCGGCCCGGTCACCGGTGCATCGCGGGCGCTGCGCGAGATCGCCAACGGTGACGGCGACCTCACCGCCCACCTGCCGCGGTCAACCGACGACGAGGTCGGCGAGCTGTGCCAGGCGTTCAACCGCTTCGTCGACAAGGTCCACGGCATCATCGCCGGGGTCAACGACACGACGACACGGCTGTCGAGCGCGGCGGGCACGATGTCGCAGGCCACCGCGGCCAGCGAGTCTGCGGCGACGTCGCAGCGTGAGGGCACCGACCAGATCGCGGTCGCGATCAACGAGATGGCCGCAACCATCCAGGAGATCGCGCGCAGCGCCGGCGACGCCGAGGCGGCCGCGCGCCATGCCGATACGACAGTCACCGAGGGCCTGCACAAGGTCGACGACACGATCGGCAGCATCGCGCAACTCGCCGAGGACGCCGGGCAGGCGATGGACAATGCGCAACAGCTCGAGGCCGAGAGCCAGAACATCAGCACCGTGCTCGACGTGATCCGCGGGATCGCCGAGCAGACCAACCTGCTCGCCCTCAACGCGGCGATCGAGGCGGCACGCGCCGGCGAGCAGGGGCGCGGCTTCGCCGTGGTCGCCGACGAGGTCAGGACCCTGGCCAGCCGCACGCAGAACTCGACGGTCGAGATCCAGGAGATGACCGAGCGCCTGGCCAGCGGCACCGTCGCCACCGTCGAGGTCATGCAGCGCAGCGCGCAGCGCACCAACGACGCGGTCGAGGTCGCCCGGGCGGCCGGTGACAGCCTGCGCGCCGTCGCCGACTCGGTCGCGACGATGAGCTCGATGAACGCCCAGATCGCGTCGGCCGCCGAGCAACAGAGCGCGGCGTCCGAGGAGATCAACCGCAACGTGACGCAGATCGCCGCGACCGCCGACGACTCCGCCGCGGCCGCCGCCAATTCGGCCGCCGTCGCGGTCGAAGTGGCCCAGCTCGGCGAGACCCTGAACGCCCTGGTCGGCCGGTTCAGGCTCTAGTCGCCGGGCACGCCGGCGGACGGCGCCGGCCGGTGCGGCGCGATGTCCGCTGCCGGCGCAGCGTTGGGCGCCGGCCGTGTTGCCGGGGTCATCGGCGATACCCGGTCAGATGGCAGGTGCGGCGACGACGCGATCGCGATGCGTCCGGGGTCGAGGCGCTGCATGCCGAGTCGGCCGCAGATCAACGACGCGCTGCCGCTCGACCTGCCA
>JASJCU010000166.1 GCA_030065815.1 Gammaproteobacteria bacterium
CGCGCGGGCGACAAAAAATCGTACATACAAACTCACTGGCCTGCGCGCTGCGATCGCGGCCGCAGGCAGCGCTGGCGATTCCCGTTCCTGGTCGGCGTGCTCGTTAGGGAAAACCAGGATGCAAATCAGGCCTGGGAGGGTGCTGCCTGACAATAAGCCTGACAAAAACAATGAGATATAGCCCGTCTATCTGGCTTCGGGAAAACCCGCGGTCGGGACCGGATGCGGTCGCTCGGGAAAAACCGGCCGGCGATTGCGAATCGTCAATGCAGGATCGTATGGTGCGGCGCAATATTTCTCCGTCTCGGCGCTTTTTCGGCATTCATTTTGTCGATGGGCGGTCGATACAGGGTTGAAAGGTTGTAACGAAGTGGTGAACGCCGATGTCAAGCAGCAACAGCACGTTGAACGCCCGTTTTCCCTATGTCCGCAGGGAGGACCTGGTACGCGCGGTACGCTACGCGCGCCGCCGTGTCCGTCATGACCGCTGCGTGCAATACACGCACCAGATGTCGGATGCCGACGCCGACGCATCGGCGCGTGTCCTCGCCCGGCTCGTACCGCTGGTCTACGGCGGCCTGTTGGGCGGGCTGATCGAGAACATGTACGTCGGCATCACGATGGGGCTGCTGCTCGCACTGGCCCTCGACCTGCGCATGGGCAGCAAGTCGCTGTCGTTGCCGCTGCTGCGGCCGTTGATCAATTGCTCGTGCCGCCTGCTGCAGCGCGGCTACAGCGTCTGACCGCAACGGTCGACCGCGGCGCCGGTCGGTTCGGACCGTCGCGCCATCCCCCCTCTGGTCAGGGACGACCAGACCCACCAGCCGGGACATCGAGTGTGGGCGCCGCTTGGCCGTCCGTCCGATCCGTCCACCGGCAACTCGCGTCGTGAGTTCGCAGGCCGTCAGTGCGCGGCTCGTATCGATCCTTTAGCGGCCTGACCGCCGACCGGCGATGTCGTTGCCGCACGTGACGATGCCATGTCGTTGGACGTCGCACGATGCTGGGTCTTGCTGCGCCAAGATCGCGGCTGTCGATAACGGAGTCGAAACGCTGATGGGCGAACTCGAGCACCCGGGCGTCTGTGGTCGCCGCGGGCGGGTCGATCCCGGCATGGACCAGGCCGTCACCCGTGCACGCGCCAGCGAAACGCTGTGCGCAGCGCCGTTGCGATCCACCGCGTGGCGCCCGGCCAGCCGAGAACTCACCGTACCTCCCTGGATGCGCCGATGTCGACGTAGCGCGACCGCTGCGGGCATGCCCCGATTCTCCATGGCTATCGGTACGCGATCCGGGGATCACGCGATGGATTCCGGCCATCTACCCGGGCACGCCGACGCCGCCGAGCTTGGCTGGCGGGCGGTGCGGCAGCCGGTGCCCTGGGCGCGCCGTGACGCGCCCGAGGCGCAGCGTTCGCCTGGCTCAGCGGTCGCTATCGGCGGCCGGCGGTGTCGGCGCGGTGACGCTGGCCGCCGTGCGCGCGGGTAGCCCGTCGAGTGCAGCGACGGTGTCGTCGGCGGCCTGTTCCATCAGCGCGAACAAAGCGCGGTGCATGGCCTGGTTGATCTTCTCGGCCGGGCTGCCCGAGACCATGTACGAGTCGCCGGAGCGGATGCCCGACTCGTAGGTCTTGGCCAGGACCTGCGCCCCGCCGGCGTCGAACAGCTTGACGTCGAGATCGAGCTGCACCTCGGGCGTGATCGCGAAGCCGATGTTCTTGAGCTGGTTGTAGGCGTACTCGAACCGGCTGACGCGTGGATTGACGACGATCCGGTAGGCGCCGTTGGCTGGCAGCTCGACGGCCGCATCGGCGGAGGCGAAACGGCGCGAGAACACCTCCAGCGCAATCTGCTTGGTGATATTGCCCAACGGCATCGTCAGCGTCGTACCGCCGCCGGTGAAGCTGGCCGGGTTACCGCTATAGACCCAGTCCTGCTCCTGCTCGCTCATGACGATCAGGATGTTCTCGTCGATCTTGGTCGTGATGCCGGCCGGGGGCAGGTAGGTGGAGTTATAGCCCGCGTTGAACGAGCAGCCGCTGAGCAGGGCAGTCGTCAGCAGCGCGGTGCCCAGCAAGTTATGCGGTCGCATCGTTTGGGTCTCCTGGCTTGGTGATGGTCTGTGACATCGGCGGCCTCATGCGCCGCCGTCGACGGCCGCGCTGCGGCGCTGCGCCTCGATGGCCTGCAGGCGGGCGCCGAGCGCATCGTCGAGCCTGCCGATGGCGGCATCGCAATCGTCCTCGGCCGCTTGGCACTGCTGGGTCGCGCTGTCGACGGCGAGACGGTGCCGGTGTCGTACGCGCTCGACGAGCGCGGCGAAGAACGCGTCGCGTGCTGCCGGGCCCGCGAAGCGCTCCGGCACCAGTGTCACGAAGATCTCGTCGGGGTACTTGTGCGTGGCCCCGCTGCCCATGTCGATCGCGGCGCCGATCAGGCCACCGAACAGGATGTTGCCGAACACGGTGCCGCTGAACTCCGCCGACTGGGCGGCGTCGCTGTCGAGGTAACCGGGTTTGCTGCACCGCAGTGCGAGGTCGCCCGATTCCTTGAACAGCGACACGGTAGCCGGAGTCGACGGTATCGTGGATACGGCCACGCCGGCGCGCGTGATGACGCAGCGCGCGCCTGGTGGGTCGGTGTCGACACGCACGGTCTGCGCGCCGCCCTCGACGATTGTCGCGCAGCCGCCGGCGAGCGCGGCCGCGAGCAGAAAGCAGAGGACGGAGACGTCGACCGGCGGGCGTCGCGGGATCGGCCGGGCTGTCCCCATGTCGTGATGCGTCGTTCCATGATTTTTGTTGTCGTTGCATCGTAACAGACCGTGGTGCGCGCAGGTCCACGATGCTCCCGACCGAAATTCTGGCGTGCCCGGCCGCATGGTGCAGGGATCGGGTCAGTCCGGTGGCGGCCTGGCACGTGGCGGTGAGCTGGGCAGGATGGCCAGGTCACGGCAGTGCTACGCAGCGGCATGGCGCCAGCGCTGCGATGTGCGATCATGCAGACCGCGTCGCAGTTGCGGGACATGACCGGCAGAAGACAGACGTCGTGGTGACGCGGCTGGGCATCGGTTGAGGGGACTGACAATGCGCGCACTGTTCACGTCGTTGCCGGCGGCCGATTATGCGGCCAGCCAGCGCTTCTACGAGCAACTCGTCGGCCTGCGCGTGCAGCGCGAGTACGACGGCGCGCCACACCGCTTCACCAACTATGACCTCGGCGGTCTGTTGCTCAAGGTCTACGAATGGACCGAGCCATACCATGGCAGCGGCCACACCGGGTTGTTCATCGAGACCGATGCGCTCGATACCGTCGTCGCACGGATCCGCGACGGCGGTGCCCGGCTGACGCCGATCGAGGTGCATGACTGGGGCGGGCGCTGCTGCTCGGTGACCGATCCGTTCGGCAACATCTTCTCGCTGATCGATGCGCGGCAGCACGGCGACATCTGACGTCGGTCGGGTCGGCCACGGATCCTGCCGATGCCGCTGATCTACGGCATGACGGTGCTGCTCGTCTACCAGCTGGTCGGCGAGGTCGGCGTCCGCGCGCTCGGGCTCGCGGTGCCCGGTCCGGTCGCCGGCATGCTGCTGCTGTTGCTGACGCTGGCCGCACGGCGTGGCGTGCCCGACGGGCTAGACAGAATCGCGCATGGCCTGCTCGGCCACCTGTCGCTGCTGTTCGTGCCGGCGGGTGTCGGCCTGATGGTCTACTTCGAGCGCATCGGTGCCGAGTGGCTGCCGATCCTGTTGACGTTGGTGCTGAGTACGCTGCTGACGATGGCGGTGACCGCGCTGGTGATGCTCGGCGTCGTCCGGCTAGTCCGTGCACACGGCGACAACGATGGCTGACGCGCACCTCGAGACGCTGTGGGTCTACCTGGCGGCGTCGCCGTTGCTCGGCCTGACCGCGACGCTGCTGGCGTACAGTCTCGCGTACCGGCTGTTCGAGCGTGCCGGCAGCCATCCGCTGTTGCACCCCGTCGTGACAGCCGTGGCGATGCTGATCGGCTTTCTGCTGCTGGCCGATATCGATTACCGCAGCTACTTCGATGGTGCGCAGTTCGTTCACTTCCTGCTCGGCCCGGCGACCGTCGCGCTCGCGGTACCGCTGTACCAGCAGCTACCCAAGCTGCGTCGGCTGTGGGCGCCGGTGCTGGTCGCGACGCTGGCCGGTGTCGCCGTCGGCGCCGCCAGTTCGGTCGGGTTCGCGGTGCTGTTCGGTGCCGACCTGCAGACCCAGCTGTCGCTGGCGCCGAAATCGGTCACCGCGCCGGTCGCGATGGGCATCTCCGAGCAGATCGGGGGGCTGCCGTCGCTGACCGCGGTGCTGGTCGTCGTCACCGGCATCCTCGGTGCCGTGCTCGGCAGTCACCTGTTCCGCCTGTTGCGCATCCGCGACGACAGCGTCAAGGGCATCGCGATGGGCATAACCGCGCACGGCATCGGTACCGCGCGTGCGTTCCAGCTGAGTCGCGAGATGGGGGCGTTCTCCGGCCTCGCGATGGCGCTGTCGGCGCTGACCGGCGCGCTGCTGGTGCCGCTGCTGCTTGGCTGGCTGGGCATGATCTGACGCCTGCAACGGTATTGCCCAACACCGGCCATTGACGGTTGTCAGTACGCGTCGCGGCGCGCACGGCTGGCATCCCGATCGTGCGGCAACCGAGGTGATGGTCATGGCTTGGCAGCTGCCCCGATTCCCGGTCAACGATCCGCGCGCGATCGGCCGGTACTGGCAGAACATCGCGGCATCCCGGACGACGAACCCGGTGCCGAGATCCTGCGCGAGATGGCGCTGAACCGTCTCGAAGAGCTGCGACAGGCACACGCGAATGGCGCAACCGGCCGACTGTCGCGGCCGTAGCCTGTCGCCGTCACGATTGCCGAGCCGGCCGCTTCGTCGCCGATTGTCAGTCGGCCGCGGCACACGGTCCGTCTACGAGACCACGATGATTACCGTGCATTGGCGGCTGGCGCGATCGCCGGCCTTGGTCCTGTACACGGTCATCGACGCCGCCGCGGTGACGACTGCGGACAGACGCCGGCGGGCGCCGGCGTGTCCCGACCCCCGGCCGTTCGGCCGGGGGAACGGACCTCATTCGGCGTCGAGAATCGGTCGGTAGAACTGCATGAATACCATGTTGTCGGTGTTGGCGATGTGGCAGCCCGCGCAGGCCTCTTTCGGTGCCGCGGTGGCGGTCTTCGCATACGGCGGCGCATGGTGGCCGAAGTTGAAGAAGCCCCAGCCGTTGGTGTCGCCGAAACGCTCGCTGTCCTTGACCGAGATATCGATGCCGTTGCGGGCGGCCGGGAAGTAGCCGCGTCCCGAGGCCTCGCCACGTGAGCCGTCGGCGAACGTGCCCGGCGCCGTCAACTGCAGTTCTTTGAGCAGTATCGTGCCCTCCGGAAAGTCGCCGGTCTCGCGATAGTGTCGGTAGGCGTCGGGGTGGATGTAGACGTTGTGATACTCGGGAAAACCGGCCCCGCCGTCGTTCAGCGCATGCGGCGTCAGCGGTGAACCGAGGAACACCCAGCTGTGATAGCCATCGGGCAGCTCGAGTTTGCCGTCCGGCGTCCACACCGGGCCGGCCGCCGGGGCGGCGATTGCCGCGGGCATCGCCAGCTTGCCGATCAGTAGTGCGGTTGCCAAAGGCAATGCGGCGCGGCGCAGTGGGTGGGTGGAATTGGTGTTGGCATGAGAATGGGTTTGCATGTCGTGTCTCCGTTTGCGGTGGTGATCGATTGCCGGACGCTGCACGCGACGCACGGCACATCGAGTGGTGGGACGTGGATGGCGAACGCGGCGGGCGTGTTGCCGTCGTCGGCCAGTTCGTCTGGTGCGCGCTTTGCGCGGCGGCGATCGTGCTGCGCGGCCGTCAGTCGAGGTCCGGGAAGACGGTTGCCGACGTGCCCAGCGGCGCTCCGCGCCGCCCGAGGCCGCGCGGGCGTCGTCGGTCGGCGCGGCGACGCGCGGAGCCTGCGACATGCCGCGCTGGGCGGCGTCGCCGCGCCACGGCCCACGGCCCACGGGCCGGGGGTCGATAGCTTGGATTCGGGGCAT
>JASJCU010000051.1 GCA_030065815.1 Gammaproteobacteria bacterium
GAACGGTTCGCCACGCGATCCCGCCGGCAACATCGGGGCGTTCGAGGCGTGCCTGATGAACACGCCGATGGAGCGACCCGACGAACCGGTCGAGATCCTGCGCAGCCTGCACAGCTTCGACCCCTGCCTGGCCTGCGCGACCCACGTGATGTCGGAAGACGGTCAGGAACTCACCCGGGTCAAGATTCGCTGAAGCGAGGAGGATACGGCAATGACAAAGTCTGCAATCACAGGGGTGGCGTCGCTGTGCGGTCTCGGCCAGCTCGCCGTTGCCCATCCCGGACACGACCCGCTGGTCGCCCACGCCGATGGCCTGCTGCATCCACTGTTCGGCGCCGAGCACGTGCTGCTGGCAGCGGTCATCGGCGGGGTTGTGTGGCTGCTTGGCCGCACCTGCGGCAGCGGCCGGCGCGACGGGGAGTAAGTCCTATGACGACAATGGCCACCAAACCACATGCCGAACCGGCGGTCTATGTCTACGAGGCGCCGTTGCGCCTGTGGCACTGGATCAATGCGTTGGCGATCGTCGTGCTGATCGTCACCGGCTACCTGATCGCCAGCCCGCTGCCGAGTGTGCCCGGCGAAGCGTCGGACAGTTTTCTGATGGGCTACATCCGTTTCGTCCATTTCGCCGCCGGCTACGTGCTCGCGATCGCGTTCCTGTTCCGCATCTACTGGGCGTTCATGGGCAATCACCATGCACGGCAGCTGTTCACACCGCCGCTGTTCAACCGCGACTGGTGGGGCGGTGTCTGGCACGAGATCAAGTGGTATGCGTTCGCCGCCAAGGAGCCCCGCAAGTACGAGGGACACAATCCCCTGGCCGTGCTCGTCATGCACTTCCTGTTCCTCTGGATGCTGGTGTTCATGATCGTCACCGGCTTTGCGCTGTACGGCGAGGGCACCGGGATGGGTACCTGGCAGTACGAATGGTTCAGCAGTTGGGTGATCCCGCTGATGGGACAGAGCCAGGACGTGCATACCTGGCACCACCTGGTGATGTGGGCATTCGTCTGTTTCATGATCATCCACGTGTACGTCGCGATCCGCGAGGACATCATGTCGCGGCAATCGCTGATCAGCACGATGATCAGTGGCTGGCGGATGTTCAAGGACAGCCGCGACATCGACGACGGGCACTAGGTTTCCCCCTACCGCGACGCCTGCGCGGATTGCGCCGCGACCGCCAAGGTCGCGGTTCTTCTTTGCCGACGGGACGGATGCCAGGACCGTGGCGGCGTCGTTGTTGATGCCGATCGAGAAACCGTATCCACGCACGCCGGTCGTCACCGCCGTCCATCGCCTGCTGCGAGACGACGGAGTAGCCTGCGCCCGGCCGCTACAGGCCGCCAGTGTCGATGCCCGGCACGTAGAGTCCGCAGCGACGATCTCTGCGTGCCTTACCCCGGCGACCTGGTGCCGGAGGCCCGTCGGCACGCCGGCGCCGTCGTGGGCGAGTCTCTCGATCCGCAACGTGCCGGACACCCTAAGGTCGCGAGCATATTGGTCCGTAGTCCGGGGCCGCGCCGCGGCGCCCCGGACCCCGTGCCGGGCGCCGGCTGTGGCTTATCCGCCGCTACCGGGGCTCGCCACGCCAGCACGCGGCGACTGACCGGGTTGGCCCGTGGGGCCGCCGCGCGTGTCTGCCGTGGTTTTTGTCGCGACAGGCCGCGTCGCGGCGCGAATGCGTGTCAACGGCGCCGTGCCGATGCCGACCAGTAGCCCTATCTGCGACGTAAAACGCGCCACGACTATTGGCGTTGCCAATACTCATCCCAGGCCCCGACCGACGCCCTGCCGACAAAAAGTCGGTCTCTTTGAGGCAGGTCAGACGAATCGCAGATTAACGCAGATCAAGTAGGACATAGGCGACTATCTTCGCACCTTGAGCTCCGCGGCAATCCACATAACAACGGGGATTCTTCGATGGCCGACTCTGATTTCGATTTCTCCGCGCTGGAGACGCGACTGGGCGTCTCACGACGCACGTTTCTCAAGTTCTGTACCGGCGTCGCTGCGTCGCTCGGGCTCGGCGACCAGGCCGCCTACGCGATGGCCGAGGCCGTCGCCGACAAAAAGAAGCGCCCGCCGGTGATCTGGCTGCACGGCCAGGAATGCACCGGTCCGACCGAGGCGCTGCTGCGCTCCGAGCAGCCCAGCCTCGAACACCTGATCCTCGACCTGATCTCGCTGGATTATCACCAGACCCTCGACGCCGGTGCCGGCCACCATGTCGAGGAGCTGAAGCGTCACGTGATGCAGGAGAACAAGGGCAAGTACCTGCTGGTCGTCGAAGGCGCGATCCCGCTCGCCCAGGACGGCATCTTCTGCAAGATCGGCGGCCAGACCATGGTCGACGCGACCCGCGAGGCCGCCGAGCACGCCGCGGCGATCGTCGCCTACGGCTCGTGCGCGAGCTGGGGCGGGGTCCAGGCCGCGTCGCCGAACCCGACCGGCGCGGTCGGTGCGCCGCAGTTCCTCACCGACAAGACCGTCGTGACGATCCCGGGTTGCCCGCCGAACCCGGCGAACTTCATCGGCACGGTGCTGTTCTTCGTCACCTACGGCAAGCTGCCGCCGATCGACGCCAAGGGTCGGCCGAAATGGGCCTATGGCCGCCTGATACACGAGAACTGCTATCGCCGTCCGCACTTCGACGCCGGGCGCTTCGCGACCGAGTTCGGAGACGAGGGCCATCAGAAGGGCTGGTGCCTGTACAAGCTCGGCTGCAAGGGGCCGGAGACCTACAACAACTGCCCGAGCCTCGAGTTCAACAACGTCGGCGGCGGGGTCTGGCCGATCGGCGTCGGCCACCCGTGCTTCGGCTGTTCGGAGGAGGGCACCGGTTTCAACAAGGCGCTGTTCAGCCTGTCTGATGTCAAGACCCATACCCCGCCGAACGCCTTCCCGACCATCGATACGCGCGAAGAGACCAGCACCGCGACGGTCGCGACGGCCGCGATCGCCGGCGCCGCGGTCGGCGCGGCGCTCGGCGCCAGTGCGGTCGCCGGCGGCAAGCTCGGCAAGCGGCAGGACGAACAGGAGTAGCGGGCGATGGCGATGAACCGACGCGATTTTCTCAAGGCGTCGCTGGGTGGCGGCGCGGCCGCCGTCGTCAGCGGCGGTGTCGAGGCGCGGCCCAATCTCGAACCGGCGCCGCAGGCCGTGGGCATGCTGTTCGATTCGACGCTGTGCGTCGGCTGCAAGGCCTGCGTGACGGCGTGCAAGGAGGTCAACGACCTTCCGCCGACGATCGTCGGCGACGACGTGCACTACGACTCGGCACGCGACCTGTCGGCGCAGACCTTCAACGTCATCAAGGTCTACACCGACGGCCTGCAGACGACCAAGGATGCCGAGGTCGACGGCTACGCGTTCGAGAAACGCAGCTGCATGCACTGCGTCGATCCCGGCTGTGTATCGGTATGCCCGGTCACGGCGCTGATCCGCGACCCGATGACCGGCATCGTCACCTACGACGTCGATGCCTGCATCGGCTGCCGCACCTGCATGACCGGGTGTCCGTACAACGTGCCGCAGTTCGACTACGACAACCCCTGGGGCGCGTTGCACAAGTGTGAGATGTGCAACCAGAAGGGCGTCGAGCGCATCAACAAGGGCCTGATGACCGGCTGTGCCGAGGCCTGCCCGACCGGCGCCACGCTGTTCGGGTCGCGCGAGGCGCTGCTCGAAGAGGCGAAGCGGCGCGTGGCGCTGAAGCCGGGCGAAATCTACAACTACCCGCGCGGTGACGTGCGCGATCCCGACAGCTACCACGAGAAGGCGGTACCGGAATATCGCCAGCATGTCTGGGGCGAGAAAGAGGCCGGCGGCACCAACGTCATGCACGTCTCGTCGATCTCGTTCGACAAGCTCGGCATGCCGCCGCTCGGCGAACGCTCCTACGTCTCGATCTCCGAAGGCGTGCAGCACACGCTGTACAGCTACCTGGCACTGCCTGCCGTGATGCTCGGCGGCCTGACCTGGCTGGTCAAGCGCAACACCGAAGACGACGAGGGGGACGACTCATGAGCCACTACCAGCCGCTCGAACGCCGCGTCGTCACGGTGCCGTTCGTGATCATGGGCGTGATCGCGCTGATCGGGATCTATTATCTGGTCGAGCGCTTCATCTACGGCATGGGCGCGGTGACCAACCTCAACGACGGTTTTCCGTGGGGGATCTGGGTCGTCTACGATATCGTCGTCGGTACCGCGCTGGCCTGCGGCGGTTATGCGCTCGCGGTCACCGTGTACGTGTTCAACAAGGGCAGATACCACCCGCTGATGCGCCCGGCATTGCTCGCCAGCCTGCTCGGCTACGGCCTCGGCGGTATTGGCGCCGTCATCGACATGGGGCGCTGGTGGCAGTTCTACAACCTGTACCTGCCGTGGCAGATGAACTTCAACTCGGTGATGCTCGAGGTCGGCCTGTGCGTGACCGCGTACGTCATCGTGCTGGCGATCGAGTTTTCGCCGACTGTGCTCGAGAAGTTCAAGGCCGACGCGCTGCTCAAGAAGCTCAACAAGGTGCTGTTCTTCGTGATCGCGCTCGGTATCCTGCTGCCGACGATGCACCAGTCGTCGCTCGGTACGATGCTGATCGCGATGGGCTGGAAGGTCCACCCGCTGTGGCAGACCCTGCACCTGCAGCCGTTCTTCGCCGTACTGACCGCGTTCACGATGGGTTTCGCGATCGTCGTTTTCGAGGCATCGTTGTCGTCGGTCGGTTTCCGCCGTGATCCCGAGACCCACCTGCTGTCGGGTCTCGGCAAGATCATCGTCGGCCTGATCAGCGTCTACCTGGTGTTCCGCTTCGGCGAGCTCGTGGTACGCGGCAAGCTCGGCCTGATATTCGCCGGCGATTTCGCCAGCCTGATGTTCATCATCGAGACCGCGCTGTTCGCGTATCCGCTGGCCGTGCTGTTGTCGCCACGCGGCCGGGAGAACGCGCGCTTACTGCTGTTCGCCGCGGTCAGCATGCTGCTGGCCGGCTCGCTGTACCGCTTCAATGCCTTTCTGATCACGATGGATCCGGGACCGGGATACAGCTACTTCCCGTCGCTTCCCGAGATCATGGTCACGCTCGGTCTGGTGGCCATAGAGATCATGATATTCCTGTTCGTGGTGAAGAAGTTTCCTGTCATGCCGCGCGAAGAACGCGGTGCCCAATCGGCTGCCTGAAGGCCGGGCTTCAGAGGAGAATCCTTGTGACGACACGTATCACCGTTGATCCCATTACCCGCATCGAGGGGCACCTGCGCATCGATGTCGAGGTCGATGACGGCAAGATCTCGAAGGCCTGGTCATCCGGGCAGATGTGGCGCGGCATCGAAAAGATCCTGATCGGCCGCGACCCGCGCGAGGCCTGGACATACACGCAGCGCTTCTGCGGCGTGTGCACGACCGTGCACGCCATCACGTCGGTGCGCGCGGTCGAGAACGCGCTGCAGCTCGAGGTGCCGGTCAACGCCCAGCTGGTGCGCAACATCATCCAGACCGCGCACGCGATCCAGGATCACATCGTGCACTTCTACCATCTGTCGGCGGTCGACTGGGTCGACGTCGTGTCGGCACTGGAGGCCGACCCGGTGGCGACGGCCAAGCTCGCCGAGTCGCTGTCGGACTGGCACCTGAACGGCCCGCACGAGATGAAGGCCGTGCAGGAACGCCTCAAGACCTTCGTCGGCAGCGGCCAGCTCGGACCGTTCGCCAGCGGCTACTGGGGCCACCCGGCGATGAAGCTGCCGCCCGAGGTCAACCTGCTCGGCGTCGCCCACTACATGCAGGCGCTGGACATCCAGAACAACGCCAACAAGATCGTCGCAATCCTCGGCGGCAAGAGCCCGCATATCCAGAACGTCGCGGTCGGCGGTATCAGCAACTCGATCAGTCACGACGCGCCGTCGGTGCTCAACATCGAGCGCCTGATGCTGATCAAGACCTTCATCGACAAGCTCGATCACTTCGTCAAGTCGACCTACCTGACCGACGTGCCGGCGATCGGTGCGTTCTACCTCGACTGGGCCGGTATCGGCGGCGGCGTCAACAACTACCTGACCGTGCCCGACTGCCCGCAGGACGCCAAGGGTACCGTGTTCGATCTGCCGGGTGGCTATATCGCCAACGGTGACCTCGGCAGCCTGAAACCGATCACGACGTTCAACGACGCGTATTTCCGCGACGGTGTCGCCGAGAGCTCGAAGCACGCATGGTACGAGGGTGACGCGGCATTGCACCCGTACGACGGCGAGACCGAGCCGCAGTACACCGACTTCCAGGACGACGGCAAGTACTCCTGGGTCAAGGCCCCGACCTTCTACGGCAAGCGTGCCGAAGTCGGGCCGCTGGCCGACGTACTGGTCGGTGTCGCGAGCGGCAACGAGCGCTACAAGACCTACCTCGACCAGGCGATCAACGTCATCAAGGCGGTGTCGAAGCAATCGGAGATCCCGCTGTCGGCGATGGAATCGACGATCGGCCGGCACGCGGCGCGCGCGGTACGCTGCGCCGTCATGGTCGACACGCTCAAGGATCAGTGGCAGCGCCTCGTCGACAATGTCGGCACCGGCGATCTCGACACCTTCAACGCGCCCGAGTTCCCGAAGGGCGAAGTGCGTGGGGTCGGCTTCCACCAGGCGCCACGCGGTACGCTGTCGCACTGGATCGTGATCGAGGGCGGCAAGATCAAGAACTATCAGGCGGTCGTGCCGAGCACGTGGAATGCCGGCCCGCGCGATGCCGACGACCAGATCGGCCCCTACGAGTCGTCGCTGCTCGACAACCCGGTCGCCGATCCGGAGAAGCCGCTCGAGGTGCTGCGCACGGTGCATTCCTTCGACCCGTGCATCGCCTGCGCGATCCACCTGTTCGACAACGAACAATCCGAGATCGTCAAAGTGCGCGCGCTCTAGGTGTGGTCACGTTTGCGGAGGTGTGAAATGCAGACATCACGTACCCAACCGGCAGTGCCATTGGCGGCGTTGCGCCAGTTCACGCGCTGGGTCCATGCGCGGTTCCGTCACGTAGAATGACGCGTCGCCGCCAGGGCGACTTGCGGGAGGGGCAGATGCACGACATCGCGACAGGAAAACCACGCATCCTCGTCATCGGCATGGGCAACGTGCTGATGCAGGATGAAGGCATCGGTGTACGCGCGGTCGAGGAACTCGACAGCCGCTACACGATGCCCGACCACGTTACGCTGGTCGATGGCGGCACGACCGGCATGGAACTGTTCGAACCGATGCGCAACTGCGACTGCCTGGTCGTCGCCGACGCCGTCAACGCGAACCTGCCGTCCGGATCGCTGCTGCGCATCGCCAACGACGAGATCAACGCGTTCTTTCAGACCAAGCTGTCGAATCACCAGCTCGGCCTGTCCGACCTGCTCGCCTTGCTGACCCTGAAAGGCGAGGCACCCGGGCACATCGCGATCATCGGCATGGTGCCGGATTCGCTGGAGAATCGCCTCGGGCTGTCGGCAGCGGCCGAGGCCGGTCTGCAGGGCATGGTCGCGAGCCTGGTCGACGAGCTGCGCGGTCTGGGTGTCGATGCCGTGCCGCGCGACGCGGTCGCCGCGGGACACTGGAAGCGCCAGGCGCGACTGGAGCGCACGTCATGTGCCTAGGCGTGCCGGTGCGCGTCATCGACAGCGGCAACGGCATGGCACTGTGCCGCGGCCCGAACGGCGATGAGCACATCAGCATGCTGCTGGTCGGCGATCAACCGCCGGGCACCTGGGTGCTGAGCCACCTCGGCTGGGCGCGCGAGGTCGTCAGCGCAGAGGACGCGGCCAACATCACGCGTGCGCTCGAGGGTGTCAATGCGTTGATGAACGGCGCCGACGCGATCGATGTCGATCACTACTTTCCCGGGCTCGGCTCGGCGCAGGAGGCCTCATGATCCAGGATCCGCAGGCCGCCGCGCAGGCCTTCGCCGACAGCTTCGAACAGGTGCATCAGTCGCAGATGCAGGGGCTGCCGCTGCTGAATACCCGGCTGCACGTGGAAACGCTCGGATTCCAGTCCTATCGAGACAGGGTGATCGGCATCGTCGTGACGCCATGGCTGATGAACGTCGTCATGTTGCCCGGTACCGACGATGACTGGAGCGGCGACGAACTCGGTCACAAGCTGCCGCAGGCGTTCCCGGCCGGCAGCTACAAGTTCATGGTCAACGAGATCGACGGTATCGGTCGCTACCTGAGCCACTCGCTGTACTCGCCGATGCGCGAGTTCCAGAGCCAGAACCACGCGCTGGCTGCCGCCGAGGCGTGGCTGCGCGACGCCATGGACCCGGAGCGGGCCGACAGTGGCGACCAGGTCGACGAGGAGCTGCTCGGCAAGGTGCTGCGCGGCGAGGAGACGCCGGATATCGATCTCGACGAACTGGAGTCGATCGCGTTCGGTCAGTCCGATGAGTCCGCGGCACGACCGGTGCGCGGCCTGCAGGATATCGGCGTGCGCGTCGAACAGCGCAGCGGCATCACGCGTCGTGACCTGCTGCGCGGGCGGATCCGCGGCGACTGAGCCGCGCGTTCAGCGCCACGTTGCCGTCACCACGGTTGTTCGGAACCAGGGTCGCAGCCCGTTACTTTGCCGGACCGAGCCTGTACTCGGGGGCGGCAGACGCCCACGTCGCGCGTCTGGCCAGGGTAAAGACTGCCTGCTAGCCGTCGTCTGAACGGCGTGCAGCAGAAGCGCGTGGTCAGCGAGATTCAAAAACACGTGCTGGCGGTAGCTCGAATCGTTCACACCGCGTAGCAACATCCGCGCGATCTTTTCTGCCTGCACATCGTCGAGAACCCGGTCGTCGGCGTCGAATCCGTCGCGGCAATATCAGTGCGGCGGTCGCGTGTGTCGCCGCTTCGCGGCGACGCCGGGCGGTGTGCCGGCAGCGCCTCCCGTGGCTGCGCCGTCACGGCGTGCGTCGCGGGTATCGTGGAAGCCTGGCGACCGACGACCTGGGTCGGCGCGCCGCGGCAGGTTAAGCCACCTGATTTCTTTCTGTATTTGAATCACTTAAGCCTAGTTTCGATGGCGCCGGCCGGCTCCGCGCACGGTGGTTGAGGGTTGCGCGGCGGGCATGTCGACGGCAATGGTGGGATCCGCGAACGGTCTGCGCGCGGTCATGCCTTTGCGAAACCGGCACGGGTTCCGCTTATACTTCCGACCTTCGAACGAAAACCGACGACATGGGGGAGTTATGCAGAGCTATCGCAGAGGAGGGTCGAGCGTGCTGATTGCCGCGCTGCTGTTGGCCGTCTCGTCTGCCCAGGCCTTCGAAGGAGATCCGCGACAGGGCCGGATCAAAGCCGAGACCTGCCTGGGTTGTCACGCCATTCCGTCCTACACCAACACCTACCCGATGTATCACGTGCCGAAAGTCGGCGGGCAGAACGAGGCGTACATCATCTCGGCATTGCTGGCCTACCGCGACGGGCAACGCGATCACGAAACCATGCACGGCAATGCGCAGGGCCTCAGCGATCAGGACATCGCCGATATCGCCGCGTATTTCTCGAGCGTCGGCAAGTAGGTGGGTGAGCAGATGAGCAGAACACGCTTTTTCGCTGCGCTGGCGGCAGTCACGCTGTCCGGTGCGGTCGTCGCTGGCGGCGACCCGGCGGCCGGCAAAGAAAAATCGGCGGTATGTGCCGGTTGCCACGGGGTCGATGGCAACTCGGTGGTCGGCGCCAATCCGCGCCTCGCCGGTCAGTACGAGTCTTACCTGTACCAGGCCCTGACCCAGTACAAGAATGGCCAGCGCAACGATATCCTGATGGCCAATATCGTCAGGGACCTCAGCGATCAGGACCTCAAGGACCTTGCCGCCTGGTTTGCCAGCCAGGACGGCGACGTGTTGCAGGTCCTGTCCGAGGACTGAGCGCGCACGGCAGGCGAAACATGGGCGGTCCATGGACCGCCCTGTTGCGTCTCTGCGGCTAGCCCGCCGTGGACTACTCGTACTCGATATCGGCGGCGCCGTAGAACCGTGACAGACGCCGGATCTCGTCGTCGGTCAGCTTGTGCGACACGCTCTGCATGCGTTCGAACAGGTCGTTGCTGCGGTCGGCCTCCTTGAACTGCAGCATCGTGGTCTCGAGGTACTGACGGATCTGCCCAGCCAGGATCGGCGCGACCTCGATCTTGTTGTCTTCCTCGACAACGTCCTTCTCGTGGCAGCTGTCGCAGACCTTCATGACCAGCATCGGCTGGCCGCCGACCGCGCTGGGCCGCTCGAGGCTCTCGTACCACGCACTGATGTGGGCCATCTGCTCTTCCGAAAGCTTTCTGGCCGACTTGTACATGTCCTTGTTGACGCGGATCTTGTTCTTGAAGTCGTTGAGCTGCTTGAACAGGTACGTGGCGCGCTGCCCGGCGATGCTCGGGATCTCTTCGTCATCGCTGACGCCGTCGTCGTTATGGCACTTCTTACAGCGAAAACGCCGGGCCAGTTTCTTGCCTTCGGCCGGGTTGCCCGCGGCCACGAAGTCGAATTTCTCCTTGGTCCACTCAAACCGCTCGCCCTCGGTGGCGACAGCGATCTGGGCAAAGCTGGCGAGCAGCACTGCCAGGGTGAGCGCGTAACGCATTCGGTTCTCCTCCTGATCTACGGATGACGACAGCGGGTCGTATTATTGCTTATCGTCGGCGAACCTCGTGATTGTACCCAATCGCCCGGCCGGCATCGAAATCGCGTTGCCGCCCGCGCCCGTGGTAGGCTCACGCATCGTGGGCCGCACCACTGGTAACCGTGCCGGTCCACGACGTCAGGGAAGACACAAGCAGGTCAGGGAAGCGCCGTGCAGACCGAACAACAGCCGACCGAGATGACGGCGACCGACGTCGTCTATCGCACCCGCGGCGGGCCGATCGCGCCTGCCGACGCCGCCCGCGCCGCTGACGCGATGGCGGGATCCCCCACTATCGTGGCCGATGCCGGCCCGCGGCCGTTGCAGTGTCGGCGGTGTCGCCGCGGCCTGCGCGCCCGCCCCGTCCCGTGTGCTCGCGCCTGCCGAGACCCTGCCGACGCGATTGGCCGTCGCGCCGTAGCGCGCCGTTGCGGCCGGCCGCGCGGCGCCCGTGGATACCGCTGACTTCCCCCACCGTCAAAGAAACTTCAAGGAGCGAAGATGCAGACTACCGACATCAACACCAACACCCATACCGACAGCAACAGCACCACCCGCCACGATGTCCTGCGGTTCTCGGCCTGGTACTGTGCCGCGCTCGGGTTGCTGCTCGCCGTCGGCCTGGTCGGCGTCCAGCCCGGCGCCGGCCTGTCGTTGGCCGCCGTCATTGCCGCGGCCGTGCTGACGGTGAACGGTTTCATGGTCCGCGAGCGTCGTGCGCCGAGTGCCGTCGAGCGGCGCCGGCTGGTGACCGGGTCGTTCGTTGCCAGCGTGCTCATCTCGATCGTCGCGACTGCCGGTGCCATCGCGCTGACCGGGGGCCTTGGCGCATTCGCCGCGGTTGCACAGGCGCTGTCGGGCATCGATCCCGGGCTCGGCATGGCCGTGGCTGCCGTGGTCCTGCTCGTCCAGCTGCTGGCGTTGTGGCTGGTCTACCGTTGGTTCCCGGCCCTGCGCCGGCGCGGCCGGCCGTCGCCATCGGCCGATTGACGCGGATACCGTCTGTAGGTGTTCGCCGCGGGCGTGACCGGCCTGCGACGGTACCGCGCCAGACCGCTGTTCTGCGGCAATTATTCGGCAACTTTATGATCCAGAACAGGATCGGGTCGGTTCCATGCGCCGGCAAAAGTGATCCAATATTGTGGATAGGAGGCTGTTACAGGGATGCAGCTAGCGATCTGATAGGAGGTCGACATGAAAACCCGTTTGTTCTCCGTCTTGATGCTGCTGTTGGCAGCGGGAGGCTTAGCGGCGGCGCCTGGCTACTGGACCAACACGGCGGGTGAGATCTGGCGCAGCGGCGCCGGCGAGTGCTGGCATACCGGCTTCTGGAGCCCGCAGATGAGCGTCGTCGGCTGCGACGGCAAGATCGCCGAGCAAGCGGCCGCACCGGCGCCACCGCCACCGCCACCGGCAGCCCCGCCCGCGGTGCCGGCGTTGACGTCGGCTGATGCGACCGTGAACTTCGGCTTCGACAAGGCCGATCTGGATGCCGATGCGATAGCCGCGATCGATACGCTGGTCAGCGCAGCCAATGCGCGCGGCAGCATCCAGGCGGTGCGCCTGACCGGCCACGCGGACCGGATCGGGACCGAGGAGTACAACATGGACCTGTCGCTGCGTCGGGCCAGCTCGGTCAGCGACTACCTAGTACAGCGTGCCGGCGTCGATCCGCAGGCGATAGAGATCGGTGGCCGCGGTGAGTCCGAGCCGATCGTGGGCTGCGAGGGTCAGCGCGGTGGCGCCGCGATCCGCTGCCTGGCGCCGAACCGCCGGGTCGAGGTGATCCTCGACGTGTCCGGACGCTGAGCACGCGATGTCGGCCGGCGGCGGCAAGCGCTGCCACCGCCGCGCGCGACGTCGACGCGAGGTGATCGAGCCGTAGTGCTCGGCGCCGCGATGCGGCCCGGGCGGTCGCGTCACCAGCGTGGTGCGCGCGGCGCGGTCCACGAGACCCTGTCGATCGTGCCGGCGGGCGCACCCGTCCTGGACGGGTGCGCCCAATTACCCCTCATGTTGCCGAGGAAATCGCGACCCCACGCGCGGGGGCGTGGCACACAATAGGGGTCGCTGGGATTACCGGCAGTCGCAGGGGGGGGCGACATGGCCAACTACACCGAACAGCAGGCGGCCGAACGCCTGGGCGGCGCACTCGCCGCGTGGAGCGTTGCCGACGGCCATCTGCGCCGGCACGTGTCGTGTAATGGCTGGCGCGCCAGCATGCTGATTGCGAACGGCATCGCCCACGTCGCCGAGATGACCTGGCACCATCCCGATCTGCACATCAGTTGGGGCGGCGTAGACATCGCGCTGCGTACACATTCGGAAGACGCGATCAGCGACAAGGACTTCGAGCTGGCCGCGCTGATTGAGCAGTGGCTGGGCTGGCGTCCGGCGGCCGATGGCGCACTCGAAGGTGCGCCGACGGAGGGCCAGTGGCGCTATCTGAGCGACGCCTGAGCCCGCCGCCACCGCGGGCGGCGGAAACCGCGGGCCTCGAGGTCACGCGCCTGCCGTACCAGGTCGACTGCCGGGTCTACTTTGCGGCCATCCGCGACCTGCCGTGGCCGGTTTGGCTCGACAGCGGCTTCCCGCGCGCCGGCGGCGCGCGCCACTACGATGTCATCACCGCCGACCCGTTCGCGACCCTGGAACGTGCCGACGGGCGAACGCGGCTGTGGCACGCTGATCGTGGCGAGCGGGTCTGCGACGACGACCCGCTGGTCTGTCTGCGCGGATTGCTCGGCGACGTCGTCGCCACGAATGCCGATGTCGTGTTCCCGGGCGGTGCGGTCGGCTACCTCGGCTACGACCTCGCCCGCGACCTCGGCACGCTGGCGCCGCGCGCCGGCATGCCGGGCGTGCCTGAGGCGGCGGTCGGCGTCTACGACTGGGCGCTGGTCGTCGATCACGACCGGCGGCGCAGCTACGTCGTGCGCCAGGGCAGGGACACGCGCCCCCCGGGCCGCTGGCGTGAGGTCGTCGAGCGCCTGCGAACGCCGGCGACGCTGCCGCTGCCGGCCGCGGACATCGACGCCAGCCTGCCCGAGCCGGGCATGCCCTACGTCCTGTATCGCCAGGCATTCGAGCGTATCCAGCGCTACATACGCGACGGCGATTGCTACCAGGTCAACCTGGCGCAGCGCTTCCGCGCCGAGACGGCGGCCGACGCGTGGACGCTGTATCAACGCATGCGCCACGGCAACCCGGCGCCATACGCCGCGCTGCTCGAGTACCCGTTCGGTCAGGTGTTGAGTTCGTCGCCGGAGCAGTTCCTCAGCGTCCGCGACGGCGTCGTGCAGACGCGACCGATCAAGGGTACGCGTCCGCGCGGTGCGACGCCGAACGCGGACGCCGCACTGCGCGCGGCGCTGCTCAGCAGCACCAAGGACCGCGCCGAGAACCTGATGATCGTCGACCTGCTGCGCAACGATCTGGGCCGGGTCTGCGAGCCCGGTTCGATCGACGTGCCGGGCCTGTTTCAGGTGGAGTCGTTCGCGACCGTGCACCACCTGGTCAGTACCGTCACCGGGCGCCTGGCGGCAGGGAGTGACGCGCTCGACCTGATCGCTGCGTGTTTCCCCGGCGGGTCGATCACCGGTGCGCCGAAGCGCCGGGCGATGCAGATCATCGACGAACTCGAAACGGTGCGTCGCGAGGTCTATTGCGGCAACGTGATCCGGCTCGGGTTCGACGGTAATCTCGACAGCAGCATCACGATCCGTACCGCGCTGCTGCATGGACACGAGCTGTACTACTGGGCCGGTGGCGGCATCGTCGCCGAATCGGATTGCGCGGCCGAGTACCAGGAATCCCTCGACAAGGCGGCGGCGTTCCTGCGCCTGATCGGTCAGCCGTTGGCCTCTTTCCAGCGCTCGTAGAAGTAGTTCGTCGCCGACACGAAGCCGTCGACGCTGCCGCAGTCGAAACGTCGTCCCTTGAAGCGATAGGCCAGCACCATATTCTTGGTCGCCTGCGTCTGCAGCGCGTCGGTGATCTGGATCTCGCCGCCGCGCCCCGGGGGCGTATGGCGGATGACGTCGAAGATATCCGGCGTCAGGATGTAGCGACCGATGATCGCGAGATTGGATGGGGCGTCGTCCGGGTCGGGTTTCTCGACCATGTTGGAGACCACGTAGACGCCGTCTTCGAGCTCGGAACCGGCGATCACGCCGTACTTGTGCGTCTCCTCTCTCGGCACCTCTTCGATGGCGACGATGCTGCAGCGGTACTTCTCGTAGATCTTCGCCATCTGCGACAGCACGCCGATGCCGTCGCCGACGCACAGGTCGTCGGCAAGGATCACGCCGAAGGGTTCGCGACCGATCAGCGTCTCGCCGGTCAGGATCGCGTGGCCGAGGCCCTTCATCTCGCGTTGCCGGGTGTACGAGAACGTGCAGTCGTCGAGGATCCTGCGGATGTCCCCGAGCAGGCCTTCCTTGTCGCTGCCGCTGATCTGGTGCTCGAGTTCGTAGCTGACATCGAAGTGGTCGGCGAGCGCCCGCTTGCCGCGACCGGTGACGATGCCGATATTGTTCATGCCGGCCTCCATGGCCTCTTCGACGCCGTACTGGATCAGCGGTTTGTCGACCACCGGCAGCATCTCCTTGGGCATCGACTTGGTGGCCGGCAGGAAACGGGTACCGTAGCCGGCGGCGGGGAAAAGACACTTTTTGATCATGCGTTTGGGTCCGTGCTTGGTCGTGCTGTTGAATTACTCGCGCAGGTGCCCGGTCGGACGGCCCGCGCCGTCGATCAGGCGATGCGCGCGCAGCCAGTCGCGCGCATCGTCGGCGTCGCTGTCGAACCAGGCGCGCGCCGAACCGAGGCGGAAGCTGTACCCCCAGCGGTCCATGTCGCCGAACAGGCGGTCGCGGCCGTAGCCCGGCAGGCGCTCGGCGAGCAGACCCTGCAGGTAGCAGACCGCGTTCTCTTCGGCGACGTCGCCACCGGCGTCGGTGTGCAGCGACGCCCGTCGTCCGGCATCCATGCAGATGTAATGGCAGCCCTCGTGCAGGGCCGAGTGCAGCGGCGTGTCGTCGCGGACGAACAGGGTGTTGCCGACCAGCCCGGCCTCGCAGTCGCCCCAGTACGAGCCGGGGATCGGGTCAGCGTGCGGCACGCGGTCGACGCGCAGGCGATAGCCGGCCAACAGGTCGGTCAGCGCGGCGAGAAGTTCGGTGGTACAGGGCGTGACGGCGACGGGCATACGGCAGGCGGCGGATCGGAATGGGGACGCAGCCTAGCATGCCTCGATTCAACACAGAACCGCGCCGCGGTGCGCCGGCCGGCGCACTCGCGGTCGCGGGTTCAACACTGCTCCCAGGGCAACTTGTGGTAGCGCCAGCCGCCGGTATTGCCGCGCTGGTGGTGGTCGTCGAGGTCGCCCTCGAAGCCCTCGTCGATGTGATACACGTTCTTCAGTCCGGCCTCGATCAGCACCCGGCCGGCCTCGGCCGAACGCTTGCCGCTGCGACAGATCAGGATCACCGGGGCGCAGCCCTCGTCGGCGTCGCAGACCGCGCCGCCGAGCAGCAGCTTGCGTATCTCGGGGACGAAATGCGGGTTGACGTCCCAGTCCGGCTCGTCGATCCATGCCACGTGTACGGCGCCGACCGGATGGCCGACGAACAGGAATTCCATCGTCGAGCGGATGTCGACCAGCACGGCGCGCGGGTCATCGTGCAACATCTGGTGGGCCTGTTTGGGCGATAATTCGGCCGGGTTGTCGTCGCTCATGTCGTGTCTTCGTGATCTCGGTAAAATTTATTTATAGTCCAATAGATTCGCTGTTGCTTTCGAGTCGCGTCAATGCCGTGTATTGCCGGTGATGCGTGAACGGCTGCTGAAACTGCTGCTCAACGCGTTTGCGCGGCTGCCGTTTGCGTGGACCGGGCGGCTCGGCGCGCTGGCCGGCCGGGTGCTGTACCGGGTCGGTCGGCGCGAGGTCGACAACGCGCGGGTCAACCTGGCGCTGTGCTTCCCCGACATGTCGGACGCGCAACGCGAGGCGCTGGTGCGGCACAACCTGATCGAGACCGGGCGCAGCCTCGCGCAGATGGCGAAGCTGTGGGGCGGCAACGAGCGCGACTGGCTCGCGCAGATCGACGACAACGGCTTCATCGCCGCCGGTCGCGTGCTGGTCGAGCGCGGCAACGGCGTTATCTTCGCGCTGCCGCATATCGGCAACTGGGAACTGATCGCCTACCCGCTGATCGAGATCGTCGCGACAACGGCGCTGTACCGGCCGCCGCGCATGGCCGCGCTCGACGACCTGATGCGCGCCGGCCGCGCGGCATCCGGCGTGACGCCGGTGCCGACCGACCGGCAGGGCCTCAAGGCACTGCACGCCGCGCTGCAGCGCGGTGAGGGGATCGTGATCCTGCCGGATCAGGTGCCGAAGCAGGCCGGTGCGTCGGGGGTCGTGGCGCCGTTCTTCGGCCACCCGGCGATGACGATGACGCTGATCAGCCGGCTGGCGCGCCGCCACGGCGCGCCGGTGCTGTTCGCCTGCGCGGTACCGGACCCGGTCACCGGTCGGCATCGGATGATGCACTTCGAGGGCGACCCGGCGATCGCCGACAGCGTGCCCGAGGTCGCGGCGGCGGCACTCAACCGCGATGTCGAACGCTGCGTGCGCGCGTTCCCCGCACACTACCAGTGGACCTACCGGCGGTTCGAGATACCCGGCGACAAGGCGACCAGCCCGTACCGCCGCCGCTGACGCACCGCCGCCCGCACCCGCCCGTCACCTCAGGGCGTGCATCGCCCCGAACATGGCAAGAGCATGCGCAGGACCTGCGGTTTGCGCAGCCGTTGTGGCGCCGCTTGCGAGCGACGGCCGGGCCACGGCGGGCGACAAGGCGCGGACAGCGAACAGATCGGCGCCGGTCAACTGTCGCGATCGGCGGCTTCCCGCAACGACCGACGGAAACCACCTGCACGCTCAGAGACTTGCAGCGTTGGCGCCGTTCGGTTCACGGCACATGCGGGTTAAAGCGCTGTGTCGTGCTGCCGTTACCCCGAAGAGGAACATTCTTCTTGCCCAGGGGTGAGGCATGTCGCGACTTTGCTGCGGACGACGCCGCTATCGATTCCTTTTGATGCTAGTGGCCATGCTGCTTGGCGGTGCGGCGTGGGCCGATGCGGTGCCGGGCAATTCGGACGTCCGGATATTGATCGACATCTCCGGCAGCATGCGCCAGAACGACCCCAACAACCTGCGGCGTCCGGCATTGCGCATGCTCGCCGGCCTGCTGCAGCCCGGCACCCGCGCCGGTGTCTGGACCTTCGCGCGCTGGGTCAACAACCTGGTGCCGGTCGCCGAGGTCGATCAGGCATGGAGGCAGCGCACCCAGGCGTTGTCCAAGCAGATCGCATCGCCGGGCCAGTTCACCAACATCGAGGAGGTCCTCGATCGCGCATCGCGTGATTGGCACGGCAAGCCGACGACGCACGCCCGGCACCTGGTGTTGCTGACCGACGGCATGGTCGACGTGTCCAAGCAGGCGGCCGACAATGCGCAATCGCGCGCCCGCATCCTCGACACGCTGCTGCCGCGCCTCAAGGACGCCGGCGTCAAGGTGCACACGATCGCGCTGTCAGCGCGCGCCGACCATGCGCTGATGAAGCAGCTGGCCGGAGAGACCGGCGGCTGGTACCAGCAGGTCGAGCAGGCCGACCGGCTGCAGCGCGTCTTCCTGAAGATGTTCGAGACCGTCGGCACGCCCGACGCGCTACCGCTCGACGACAACCGCTTCACGATCGACGGCAGCATTAGCGAGGCCACGGTGCTGGTGTTCAGCAAACCGGAATCGCCGCCGGTCGTGCTGCGTTCGCCGACCGGCGACGAATACAGCGACAGTGACCTGACTGCCGGCATCGCGTGGTTCCGCGACCAGGGCTACAACCTGATCACGATCGACAAGCCGGCTAAGGGCGAGTGGAGCCTGCAGGCCGACATCGATCCCGATAACCGCGTGATGATCGTGACCGACCTGAAGCTGCGCACGTCGGAGGTCCCGGCACACGTCGCGGTCGGAGAGTCGGTGCAGGTCGCGGCCTGGCTGAGCAACCAGGACAAGCTGGTCGATCGCCAGGCCTTCCTGCGCCTGCTCGAACTGCGCGCCGCCGCGGTGACCGCCGACGGCAGCAATCCACTGGGACTGAACGACGCCGGCAGCGAAGGCGACGAGACGGCCGGCGACGGCCGCTACGCCATGCGCTTCGCCGACAACCAGGCACGCGACGCGGTCGAGGTACTGGTCACGGTCGACAGCCCGACCTTCATGCGCGAGAAGCGCTTCCGCGTCGCCGTGCACGAACTCGCCGATGCCAGTGTTGGTGACGGCCCGGACGGCCCGGTGCTGACGTTGCAGACCAGCGTCGCCGTGCTGCAGCCCGGCGTGCAGGTCGAGGCCTGGCAGCAGGACGGTGCTGGCGAGCGCCAGTCGCTGCCGCTGGGCGACGCCGGCGACGGCCGCTGGCAGGTTGCGCTCGCCGACCCGGCGCTGCCGGTGTATGCCGCCGTGTCGGGGACCAGTCGCCTCGGCAACCCCGTCCACCAGGACCTCGGACCGATACTGGCGCCCGGCGCCGAGATGCCGGCGCCGGCCGTGCCGCCGGCGGCAGCCATCGAGACGCCCGCCGAACCCCTACCGGCACCCGAGCCGCCAGCGGTCGTCGACGACGCCGTTGCGCCGCCGGTCGCCGCGCCGCCGCCGGCCGAGCCGGCCGACGACGCCGCCGAGAGCTGGCTCATGCCGGCGGCGCTGTTCAGCGCTGTCAACCTGCTGTTGCTGGTCGCGGCCGGTACCTGGTGGTGGCTGCGGCGGCGGCGCGGCGGCAGCGACGACGATGACATCGACCTTGACGCACTGGTCGGCGATAGCGCCGCGGACGCCACTGCCACAGGCACTGATGCGCAGGAGGAGGCGGCATGAGCCAGACGATGCTGGTGATGCTGGGCGCACTGGCCGCCGAGGTCGTGCTGCTGGCGCTGCTGCTGCTGGGCATCGCGGCGTGGCGCAGCCGCGCGCAGCGCAAGCGCGATATCAAGGCGGCCCGGACCCTCGTCGCGCGCATCAAGAACGGCAAGGGCGAGCGCGAGCAGACCATCGTGGAGTTCCTCGAACAGGGCATGGGCCTGTCCGGAGAGGCCCTGGACCGCGCGCGTGTCGCGGTGCTGCGCGCCGAGCTCGGGCTGCTGCAACGCGTCGCCGGCGTCTACCGCCTGCGCGACGCCGGCGCACTGGCGCGCATCGACGACGACCTGTTCGCGGCGACCGCGGCCTACCATGCCCTGACCGGCGGCGGTGTCGTCATCGCCGACGCGCCGACCGATGCCGCGTCCGGCGACGACGCCGAGCTCGAACACCTGCGCAACGAGAACCAGCGCCTGTCCGAGGAGCTGACGATCACGATGGAGACCATGAGTCGCATGCTCAACGAGTACTCGACGATGTTCGCCGGCAGTGAACCCGACGACGCCATGCCGATCAGCGCGACCGCGGCCGCCACGGCGACAGCGACGACGGTCGACGACGCGGCGGCCGAGACGCCCGACGACGCACAGCCCACGGCATCCGAAGTCGCCCCCGTCGACGACGCCGACCCCGACGCCATGCGTGCCGACGACGAGGCCGAGATAGTCATCAGCAGTGATCCAGGCAGCGAGCCCTTCGGTGTCGCCGATGGTGACGACGTCGACGCCGTGCCTGACGACGGCGATGTCGCCGCCGAACCCGACGACGGTGACGGCCAGGCGGCGGCTGCAGACGGCGCAGCAGCGGCTCCGGAGGTGGCCGAACCACCGGCGCTCGACGGCGACGACGAGATCGCCGCGATCCTGCGCGAGGCGCAATCGCAGGAGGCGTCGGCACGGGCCGAGGGTGCCGCGGCCGATGCGCCTGCCGCTGCCGCCGATATCGACGTGGTCGTCGATGCCGATGGTGGCGAAGGCGACGCCGAGGCCGTCGCTGTCGACGACGCAGACGCGGCCGACGATCTCGAAGCGCTGTTCGACGCCGTCGACGGCGACGTGCCTGAGCCTGCCGACGACCCTGTCGACGCAGCCGCCGGGCAAGCCGCTGATGCCGCCGACGTGGGCGCCGGGCCACGCAGCTCACAGTCGGGTGGCTGAGCGCGACAGCCGCTGCCGCCGAGGTTCAGGTAGCAGCCGGACAGACTGACGAGCCACGTCGGTCTGCAGGGGTCGTCGAACGGGATGACGCCGGGCGCCGTCGATCGGCACGCAGCGGCACGGACGATCAGCCGGAGATCAGCCGGGCATACCCGTCACAGGCTCGGCCGTGGCACAAGGTCTGGGCCCACGCCCTGCAACGGCCCGAGCGGATTGGTCTTGTCCCGGTATTCGCGGATGTCCGGAGTGCCCCCCCAGACCTTGTAGACGACGACATCGTCGACCAGCACCAACAACGCGGTGAATTCCCAACCGGTGATCTCCGTCTTGCGCTTGAAGTTGAAGATATCGGCGAAGAAATTGCCGTAGCGCCGGTCGCGGGTCTGGCGCTGCTGGACCTCATAGCCGTCACAGTCCGCTGACTTCTCCCTGCACTCGCGCAGGCCCTCCGGCAGTTCCTCGGGGTTGTTCGCCGATACCAGCAGGAACCGCTCGGCCAGGTCGGCGTGATTGAGGATCCGCACGTTCGGCTGGCTGTCGGGCGAGAATCCGAGTGCGCGCAGGTCCTGGCGTCGCGTCTGGTAGGCGACGACCTGGTCGTAGGCCTGTTTGGCTTCGGCGAAGCTCGACCAGCGCGACACCAGTCGGCTCTCACCGTGCGGCAGGGCCGCCGAACAGCCGTACAGCAGGCCTGGAACCAGCAATAACCAGGCAAGTTTCATCCGACCTCCAACGCCATGGACGCAGCGGTCACAGCGCGCTGGCAAAAGCCCGCGGCGGTCGGCCGGGCCAATGACCGGACCGCCCTTTGTCCCTATCTCAAGGATATCACCGCGATGCCGGGTGTCATCAGGTGGCCAGGCGCACAGGAAAGCGGATCCGACGGGGTCCGGTGGCCGCAGCGCTGTCGATGAGCCGCGCATCGCGTGCCGCAGACCGGTTCGCCATCCGGGTCACGCCGCCGTCGTCCTGTCAGTGCGCACCACGACACCGGTCGGCGCGGATTGCGAACGCGTGCCCGTTCGCGGTCAGCGGCGCTGCGGGTCGGCACTGGTCCGGCGACCCCCTGGCTACGCAGGCATGCTGTTGCCTGTGCAAGGCGGGCGCGGCTGATCGGTCAGATCGTGGCATGTCCATCGCTGTTGCCCGTCGCCCAGCCGAATGCGACCATAATCGAACGACAAGAAGTCTGCGATGACGTCCGGTGAACGCCATCTCGCAGGACCTGACCCCATGACGCGGGCGCCGGGTAGAGCAGGGTAGATCAGTGCACAACGCCCCGATACGCAAGACCAAGATCGTCGCGACCATAGGCCCGGCGTGCGATGCGCCGGACATACTCGGTGCGATGATCGGTGCCGGCATGAACGTCGCGCGGCTGAATCTCTCGCATGGGACGCTGGCCGAACACCACGAGCGCCTGGTTCGGGTTCGCCAGGCGGCCGAGGCCCTGGGGACCAGTGTCGCTATCATGATCGACACGCGGGGCATCGAGATCCGCACCGGTCGCATGGCGTCGCGCATGGCCGAGCTGTTGCCGGGCGCCGGCTTCGATCTGTACACCGACGGGCGTGTCGGCGATGCCTCCGGGGTCGCGGTTTCCTACGTCAAGCTGCCCGAAGAGGTGTCCGCGGGGGCCCCGGTGCTGCTCGATGACGGCGCGATCGAGCTCGAGGTTCGTTCGGTCGACGCGGAGACGATCCACTGCCACGTGATCCACGGTGGCATCCTCGGCGAGAGCAAGAGCGTCAACCTGCCCGATACCCGCCTGTCACTGACCGCGGTCAGCCCGGAGAACCGCGATGACGTGATTCGCGAACTCGGCTTTGCCGCGGAGAACGACGTCGATTACATCGCGGCCTCGTTCGTGCAGAGCGGCGAAGATATCGTGCGCATGCGCGAGATCCTTGCCGAGCGCGACGTGGAGATCCCGATCATCGCCAAGATCGAGAACCGCACCGGCATGACCAACCTGGAGGCCATCGTCGACGCGGCCGATGGCCTGATGGTCGCGCGCGGCGACCTCGGGGTGGAGCTGCCGCTGGCAGAGATCCCGAGCTCGCAGAAACGCATTATCAGAACCACCGTGTCGCGCGGCAAACCGGTCATCACGGCCACGCAGATGCTGGCATCGATGGAGCACAACCCGAAGCCGACGCGCGCAGAGGCCAGCGACGTCGCCAACGCGATCCTGGACGGGAGCTCGGCGCTGATGCTGTCGGGTGAGACCGCGGTCGGTGAGTACCCGGTAAAAGCAGTCGAGACGATGGCGACGCTGGCGCGGCACGCCGAGCAGGACCTGTCCGAATACGGTTACCTGCAGACCATCGCTCCGCACCCGACGCAGGTCGTCACCGAGGCGGTCGGACAGGCCGCCGTCGGCATGGCGGATCAGATCAAGGCGGCGGCGATCTTCAGCCTCACCGAAACCGGCTTCACGGCCCGACTGGTGTCCAAGCACCGTCCGAGCTGCCCGATCCTGGCCATCACGGGCTCGACTGCGGTGACCCGCAGGCTGTGCATGAACTGGGGTGTGTTGCCGATCCAGTATGCCGATGAACAGAGCGACGAGGAAAAGGTCGCGTTCGGGATCGAGCGGGCCAAGGCCCTGGGCTATCTCAAGCGCGGCGACACCGTCGTCGCCACCGCGGGACAGACGGAGCTCGCCGGCGGCACCAACTTGATCCGAGTGATCGAGGTGCCCTGAGGTCGCGACAGGACAGCCAGGCGCGCCGGTCGTCGGCTGCCGCGACACCCAATCAGGCGCCGCGTTGCGGCGAGCACTTGGCAAACGGCACTGGCACTTGCACTGGCGCGAAGCGGACTGCATGCCGGATGAGCGCCTTGCCGCGGTCGACGTCGAACGGCCCTCGAGCTGCGTCCTGTCGAGTCTGCGCGGACGCGGTGTCGGTGTGCGAACCTACCAGGCAATGGCGTCACCATGGCGACTCTTTTCGGGCGACTCTTTTCGCCAGGCGTGATTCCGGCATGGCGCCGGGTCCATAATCTATGCAGCGACGACGATCGCATCTGACGGCGAACGGAGACGCCGCCGCTGCACTTGCGGTTGCTTCCGATCGAGGCTGACCCGTAAGGAGGATTTCATGAGACTGCTCCGCATGCTATCGGCGCTGTTGCTTCTGCTGGCCTCTCCGGTGCAGGCCGACGGAATCGTGCTCGGCACCGGCAGTAAATCCGGCGTCTATTTCCAGGTGGGACGCTCTATCTGTCGCCTGTTGACCCGCAACCTGGAAGATTTTTCCTGCCAGCCCCTGGAGACGGCGGGTTCTGCGTTCAATCTGGCCAACGTCGAGGGCGGAGCTCTCGAGGTCGGTATCGTGCAGTCGGACATCCAACACCATGCCATACATCGCAGCGGTCCCTACCGGTTCGTTGACGCGTCGCATGACAACCTGCGGGCCCTTTTTTCGCTGTACGTCGAACCGTTCAATGTCGTGGCGCGCCGCGATTCCGGCATCACCGGGCTCGACGACCTGAAGGGGCGACGGGTGAATATCGGCAATCGGGGATCGGGCCATCGCAAGACCATGCAGGCGGTCATGCAGGCCAAGGGCTGGCATGCAGATGACTTCCAACTGGTCAGCGAGCTGCCGGCATCGCAACAGACCATGGCGTTGTGCCAGGATCATGTGCAGGCCATGGTGTACATGGCCGGGCACCCGAATCGCTCGGTCGCGCATGCGATCAGACTGTGCGATGCGACGCTCATCGACGTGTCCGGGACCGAGATCGACAGGCTGGTTGCCGAGCAGCCGTTTTATGCGCCGACGTCGATTCCAGCCGGGACCTATCCGGGCCTCGATCAACCCGTAGCGACCTTCGGTACCCTGGCTACGGTCGTGTCGTCTTCCGATGTCGACGACGCGCTGGTATACGATCTCGTCAAGACCATCTTCGAGAACCTCGACCGCTTCCGGCGCATGCACAAGGCGTTTCACGATCTGAATCCCGAGGCGATGGTCAGCAACGGGCTTGCGGCGCCCCTGCACCGCGGTGCCGCACGTTACTACCGGGAGAAGGGCTGGATCGACTAGCGTCCTGAAGCGACCGCTTGCGGCCGTGACGCGGGCAACAGGCGCGCGACGGACCGTTGCGGCGCTTCGACTCCCCGGCACCGGGCGGGCTGCGCCGGCGGGGATTAGCGATCGCCGGGAAGCCTCGGGGGTCGCGCCTCGGCAACGCCTACTGGGGAACCGGCCGGGCCGCGGCAACGCGAGGCGTGGCGCAGCGCCGGGCTGCGCGCAGCACCGGCCTGGGTTGCGCGAACAGGCATGTGCCGGATCCCGGTGACAGGTGGCTTGCGCGTGCCCCCAAACACCGTCCGGTGCGGCGGTGTCAGTCAGTTCTAAGGCGATTCGGGCGGCGCGCTCCATCGGTGATCGGCGTGCCGTGCGTAGACCGGCGGCGGCGTGGCCGTGCGCGCAATCAAGCCGCGTCGTCGGCACGGCCGTGACAGTGCCGGTCCAGCTGCGCCCGCTCGAGGAACTGCGCGATGTCGTCGCGTGCGGGATTCAGGAACCGCAGTGCGCTTGCCAACGATCCGACGACCCGGGTGTGGTTGGTCCCCGGGTAGATGCGCACCGTCGTCGGCACGCCCAGCTGCACCAGCCTGGCCTGGAATCGCCGGGTGTGGTGCAGGCCCACGATCGTATCGGCGTCACCGTGAATCAGCAGTGTTTGAGGCGTCGCGTCGCTCGCCAGCGCCACTGGGTTGGCCTCCAGCGTGTGCGCCAGGTTGTCGAATTTGCCGATCACGCCGGGGTCGTCCAGCGGCAGGTCATAGGGCCCGGCGAGGCCGATCAGTGCGCGTACGTCGACATCGGCGCGGTTGCGCGCGAGATACCTTTGGTCGGTTGCCAGCATCGCGGCGCTGTGGGCGCCCGCCGAATGACCCACCAGGATCACCTGCAGTTGCCCGGTGCAGGCGTCGGCACGCGGTACCCGTTGCAGCGCCGCCACGGCCAGCGCCACGTCGTCGATGAAGGCGGGAAACTGCACCTGCGGATACAGTCGATAGTTCGGGATCGCGGTGACGTAGCCGAGCGACGCGAAGGCCTGGCCGACGAACAGGTACTGGTCCTTGTCGCCGCTGTCCCAGCCGCCGCCATGGATGAATACCACGACCGCCCGGTTCGTCGACGGCGTGCTGGGGAGGTACAGATCGAGGCGCTGGCGAGGGTCCGGTCCGTACACGAGGTCGCGCTGCACGACGAAGTCGTCGCGCGGTGTCAGCTGGTTGAGCACGAACGTGGGCTGGCAACCGGTCAGGCCCAGGAGTGCGACGAGCGTCAGCCAGGCCATGATCCGCGGGTTTCGCGGATCGCCAACCGCGAACGGACTGCGCGTCGTCATGCCCACCTGGCATTCGGCAGCGCTGATCGGCAGCGGGCCGCGGAGCGCGGGTCGTCTGATGAGCGTCGCCGGTTGCGCACCTGTGCTCAGCCTCTGTGCCGTGGATCGATCAGTCCCTATGTTAGGCCAATCGGTCAGAGCGCTGTGCGCACGACGTCCTGAGCAGATGGCGCGTCGCGGTTCCGTCGAACAGCGACCGGTGTGGCCTCTAGGCGGTGCGACGGCGATCGCTGCGGCGTCTCGATGGCGATCGTCTGACCCGTTGCGCGCCGCGAGCATCCCGATACACGGTCCCCAGGCCGATACCGTCGCCGTTGGTCGCATTCGGATCTGCGTGGCAGCGTCATGGCGCGTGGCCCGAGCCTGCGGCGGCGCCTCGGCGATTCGACCAGACGCCCGTGCCCGGCACCGCTGTGCCCCGTCGTGCAGCCAACACCCGAGCGGCGCCGCAGCGCAGCAGGATTGGTGATGTCGGGGGTGGCGGCAAACCGACGCGGTCGCTAAACCGGCTGCCCTGTGTCCGTCGCGCGACCCGCGCGAGGCCGGCTTCGCGGGCCTCGTGGCCGGCTCGGCTCACTTGCGTGCCGATGGGCCGTTGTACTCGATGCCGTTGCTGACGTGCGACAGGAAGTATTCGAGGTTGCGGTACTCGGTCCCCTGGGCCGCGAACGGCTTGGCGCGGACCCGGCGGTTGCAGCCGGCGAAGCGACGGTGCAGTGTGCCCAGTTCGCCCCACTTCGAGCGGTAGACCGGCCACCCGCTGGTATGACCCAGCGCCGGGCTCAACACGTCGGTGCGGACGTTCATGCCGGCACTCTCGAAATGGCAGTGCGCGCACGAGAAGTTGAGCTGGCCGCGACGCGCGAAGTAGAAGCTCTTGCCGGCGTTGTAGGCGGCTATGGCGTCCGGGTCGTCGGGAATCTCGACATTGATCTTTTGGCCGCGCGACCGGTAGGACATGAAGGCCAGCAGGTCGGCGATCCTGCCTTTCCTGTACGGCAGCGGTGGTTCACCGTTGGATTCGAGGCATTCGTTGATCGCCAGCGGCAGCGTCACGACCATCTTGCGCTTGGCATCCCAGTACGGAAAGTTGCCGCGCTGCGCGGGATCGCCGCCGAAGCACGAACCGAGGCGCTTGCCGTTGGCGAATCTCGCGTCCCAGATGGCCTGACCGGCCTCGATCATCGGTTCGTACGGCGGGAACTCCTCGACGGCGTTCCAGCTGTCGCGCGAGACGTTGTCGATCGCATATACGCCGTTGCCGAACTCGTTTAGCGGTACACCGGGGAAGCGTTTCTGAAAGTAGTCGCGGTAGGTCTTCAGATCTTCGGCCGGCGATGTGTCGGCGGCCCGCTTGTCGGCCATGACGGTCGTCGCGGCGAGTGCGCAGACGGCTGCCGCAGCGAAGGTTCTCAGGCGCATCCAGGCGGTCAACTCGCGGCAGTTCTCCGACAGCGGGGCGGGGCGCCGGGCATGCCCGGCGCCCCAGGCAGGGCGTGTGTTACTTGATCTTTGCCGAGGCAGAGTCGCTGCCGCCCTGGTTGTCTTTCCACGAGATCGTGACCTCGTCGCCGGCCGAGGCGCCGTCGAACGAGAACGACAGGTAGGGGTTCTTCGAGATGCCGCCACTCCAGTACGCGGTCATCACGGTCTTGCCGCCGGACTCGGCCGTCACTTCGTTGATGAAGTGTGCCGGGATCAGCTTGCCGGTCTTCTTGTCCTTGCGCAGCCCGGTCTCCATCGGGTGGGTCATCAGGGTCTTGACCTGGGTCGTGTCGCCTTTGAGCTTGGCGCGAATCTTGATGCTCTTCTTAGCCATGGGTGTTTTACCTCAGAAATCGTTTGCGGTTGCGTGATGGCTGGCGCGGGCGGTCAGCCGCCGCAGCCGCCGATGGTGACTTTGACGCTCTTGCGGGCCGAGTGCAGCTTGCCGCCGGCCTTGACGATGGCGATCACGTCGCTGGTCTTGCCCATCTTGATGCGCGTGGAGACATCGGCCAGGGCGCCGGCGCCCATCGCGAAGGTGGCAACCAGCGGCTGCGCGTTGCCCTCGGCGAGCAGTGCAATGGACTCGGCACCGTCCAGCGACGCCGATACGCTGACCGGAACGACGGCGCCGTTCTCGGCGATGTCCGGGGCCTTGATCTTGATCGCGTCGGATGCCGAGCTGGATGCGTCGCCCATGGCGTTCTTCAGCGCATCGTCGATGCTCTTGGCCTCGAAGGCGGCCTTCGGCCAGGCAGCGAGGACCGCCTGCGGGGCCAGCAGACCGGCACCGACGGCGATGCCAACGGTGCCTGCAGCGACGGAGCCCTTCAGAAAGACTCGGCGTTTGATGTTCGTGGTCATGTACAGTCTCCTAACGTTCAAATAGTGTTTAAGGGGGCCGGTTCAGAGCGTGTACAGATAGTCGACGATGGCGTCGATCTCTGCCTCTGACAGTGCCTGATGCTTGCCGAATGGCGGCATGCGGGTGCCCGGATTGGCAACCTGGGCGTCCCAGATCTGGGCGCGCAGTTTGGCGCGATCGGGGAAGCGCGCTTTCATCGCGATGAGCGGCGGACCGATGTCCCCGGGACTGGCGCCGTCACCCATCATGTGGCAGGCGAGGCAGTTGCCCTTGGTGCGGTCGACGGCGACTTGTTTGCCCATCGCGACCGACTCGTCGCTGGCGGCGCCTGCCACGCCGGTCAGCATGCTGGTGCCGGCGAACAGTGCGGCCAGGGAGAACGCCGTCGTGGCGATCTTCGTGGTAGCCCGCATCGCTCATCCTCCTGTCGATGTGCCGTATCTACTTACCGGCTGTTACGGTTTCGTGCTGGTTTTCGTGTTGTTGTGACGGGCGAGCGGCGTAATTAATCCAAAAACTTCTCTCGCCGTCCGAAACCTGTACCCGACGATCCGGGCAAACCGCTAGCTTAAAGTATCCGATCCCATCCGCAAGTCCCTGACCGGACGAGCAATTCATTAAGAATCGCTGATACAGGGGCTATTTCGCGGCATCCTTGCGCTCGTCCTTGAGCTGCTGCTCTTTGTGCAGTGCGGCACGCCGCGATTCGAGGCGCGATGCCTCGTAGAAATCCACACCCGGCTGCTTGAGCGCGATATCGAGCTGCAGGATGGCGGCATCGAGCTCGCCGATCTGGTAGTAGTACTCGGCCAGGTAGGCATGCCCGGCGGCGCGCTTGTCCAGGTCGCCGGCGGCCCGCGACAGCAGCTGGTAGACGCGCGGCTCGTCGGCGCGGAACGTGAGGAAGCGCGTCAGCTGACGCTCGGCGTCCGCGGGACGCCCGGCCGCGAGTGCCGCTTCGGCGTACTCGAGGTTCAGTGCATAGCTGCTCGGATCGCGCTCCAGCGCCCGCGCCAGGCGGCCTAACGCGGCGGCCTCGTTGCCGGTCGCGCGCTCGGCGGCCGCACGCGACGCGATGAACTCGACGACGCGCGGGTGTTCGGCCAACAGCCGATCGAGCACGCCGGCCGCCGCGTCGAACTGCTTGGCGCGCAGCTGGGCACGGGCGATGCCGTAGCGCACGGCCGCCTCGTTGCGGAATCGCCCGTCCTCGAGCATCAGCGTGAGCTCGCGCACCGCGTCTTCGGGACGTGCGATCTGGCGCTGGGTCAGGTCCATGCGCGCCAGGTGGTAGCGCAGGTCTTCGGGCGACTGCCGGTAGGGGAACTGTTCGGCGCGGCCGAGTGCGTCGGCGGTCCGGCTGGTCGTCACCGGGTGGGTCCGCAGGAACTCGGGCAGCTTGCTCGCGTAGACGCGATTGGCCTTGCCCATGCGGGCGAAGAACGACGGCATCGCGCGCGGTTCGTAACCCGAACCGGCGAGGATCTCGATGCCGACGCGGTCGGCCTCCTTCTCGTTGGCGCGGGTGAAGTTGATCTGCTGCTGCAGCAGCGCGGCACGGCCGCCGATCGCGGCGGCGGCGGCCGCATCGCCGCCGACCGCCGCACCGAGCACGACCGTTGCCAGCAGCACAGCGGCGTTGGGGATGCTGAGCCGGCTGGCGCTCTCCCAGGTGCGCAGCAGGTGCTGCTGGGTCACGTGCGCGATCTCGTGCGCCAGCACCGCTGCCAGTTCGCTCTCGGTGTCGGTGGTCAGGATCAGGCCAGTGTAGATGCCGATGTGGCCGCCGGGTCCGGCGAAGGCGTTGATCGCGGGATCGTCGATGACGAAGAAGCTGAAAGGCGTGCCGCTCGCGTCGCTGGCCGCGACCAGCTTTTGGCCGAGCTGCTGCACATAGTCGGTCATGATCGGGTCGTCCATGACCTTCTGCGTGCGCCGGATGCTGCGCATGAACGCCTTGCCGAGCTCGCGTTCGCGGGTCGGCGACATCAGCGAGCCGCTCGAATCGCCGAGATCGGGCAGGCGGGTGTCGAGCGCGGTCAGCGGCGCCGGCAGACCGAGCACCAGCACCAGGCTCAATGCCAGACGGGGCAGCAGGGCGGCGTGGGCGTGATGGTTCATGCGTTATCGTCGTACTGCGCGGGACGCGGCGGGCGCGATCCGCCGGCCGACAGCTTAACAGCGCCCGCCGGTGACGGCGATCCGCGCGCTCAGTTGAGCTGGATACGCTGGCCCCAGGGGACCGTCTCCTTTCCCTTGACCAGCCAGATTACCGGATAGTTCGGTTCGCGTTGTGGGAACTGGCCCTGCGCATCGGTGAAGTAGACCAGCAGCTCGGGGCACTGCCCCTGCGCGTCGAGCCAGTCGAACACTGGCCGGAAGTCGGTGCCGCCGCCGCCATGGATCTCGGCCGGGCAGCGGAAGTCTTCCCATGGCTCGAATACCCACGGTGCGCCGTCGCTGATCTGGGTGTCGCAGGCGAGCAGCGTGACCCGCGCGCGCATCTGCCCCTTGAGTGCCGAGACCTCGGACAGGAATTCGTCCATTTCGTTGGCGCGGATCGAGCCGCTGGTGTCGACCGCGACGACCAGCTCGACCTGCGAGCTCTTCAGCGACGGCAGGATCGCGTCGCCCTCGCGCCGCGATGGTCGCATGTACGTGAAGTCGTCGCGCGCCATCGCCGTCATGTAGCGCGCCAGCAGCATGCGCCACGGCAGCTGCGGCTGCAGCAGGTGATCGACCAGTCGCGCTATCGTGCCGCCCATCTTGCCGGCCTGCATGGCCTGCTGCGCGGCACCGGCCAGGCGCTGCTGCCACTGGACCTCGAGGGTCTGGCGCTCGTCGTTGCTCAGCGGTGCCGGCGTCGGATCGCCACGGCCGCTGTCGTCGCCGTCGCGCTGTTGCTCGGTGGTCTCTGGTGCATCGGCCTCGAGTGGCTGCGCGCCCTGGCCGTCGCGGTCCTGCGACTGTTGGTCGAGCGGGGTCTCGCCGCCGCCGTCGCGGTCGTCGTCACGGTCGTTGTCGCCGCCCTGGCCGGGCTGCGCCTCGGCATTGTCCGGCTGGTCCGGGGCATCGCCCTGTTGGCCGCCGCCGGATGCGTTGTCCGGGTCGAACAGGTGCTGGTCGACGGTCTCGGTGTCGTCGTTTTCGTCGATCAGCGGGTAGATCTCCTCGGCCGTCATGCCGAGGTACTCGGGCATCACCTGGCAGTTCGGCGGCGGCGTCAGGCCGTCTTCGAGCAACAGCGGATTGATCGCGTAGTCGCAGGCGAGGTCCCAGCGGTGCTGGATACGATGCTGGCGGCGTGCAAAGTGTGAGAGCGCGCAGTGCAGCGCCTCGTGGGCGAGCATGAACTGGGTCTGCGACATCGATAGTGCGTCGATGTACTCGGGGTTGTAATAGAACTTGCGCGCGTCGGTCGCGGTCGTCGGGCACCACTGCGGATCGGCGGCGGCCATCGGCAGGCGCAGCACCAGCGCGCCGAGGAACGGCTTGTCGAGGATCAGCTTCGTGCGCGCGGCGGTCAGCTTGGTCTCTATCGCGTCTAGGTCCATGGGTGCTGCCAGGACAATGCGGTAATTTCAGGCACCGAGTTGAAAACTCAAAGGGCGCAAAGCCACGAAGGACGCAAAGGTAGTGAGGGCCACAAGATCTGTCTGCATTGAGAAATCTTTGTGGCCTTTGCGTCTTGGCGGCCTCTGCGTTCGATACTCGGTGTCCATCACTCGTAAAGCATCACGTCGGCGACCGCGTTGGCCCAGGTGCCGAACTCGGGCACCTGGAACAGCGTCTCGCCGATCGCGCGGTGCAGGTCGGAGACCAGCATCACGCCCATCTCGCGCTGCGGAAAGGTGCCGGCGTAGTTGAGTATATGGCCGGTGACCGTGTCCGCGTGATCGGTATCCTGGGCGCGGATCGCGCGCCCGACCAGCGCCGCGGCGACCGCGTACTGCAGGTCGATCTCGTCGGGCACCGGGACGTCGTTGCCGGCGACGATGTCGTCGAGGTCGGGCATCTTGTCGAGGCTGTTGCAGAACGCGGTCAGCTCGATGCCGGCGGCCGGGCCGACGCAGGCCTGCAATGCGCCCTGCAGCAGCTCCCCGTGGTCGGCGAATTTCTGCAGGCTGCGATGGGCGAACTCCCACGAGCGCGGCGACGGGAAGGCCACCGGGTTGTGCGCGGGATCGAAATCGAACAGCAGTTCGGGGCGGAAGCGCAGGAACGCGACCACGCGCTCGTCGATCTGGTGCTGGTAGGCCCACGCGACCCAGTCGTCGAGGTGGGTGTCGACGTCGAAGTGCGAGAAGCGGTTGGCCAGCGGCGCCGGCATCGTGTAGGTGACGCCGCGGTCGCCCTGGCGGTTGCCGGCGGCGAAGATCGCCCAGCCGTCGGGCACCTCGTACTCGCCGAGGCGGCGGTCGAGGATCAGCTGGTAGGCGGCCGCCGAGACGCTCGGCGGCGCCGACGTGATCTCGTCGAGAAACAGGATGCCGTTGCCGCCGTGGCGTTCGGCGTTCGGCAGGATGGCCGGCGCGGCCCATTCGACGAAGTCGCCGCTGCGAAACGGGATCCCGCGCAGGTCGCTGGGTTCCATCTGCGACAGGCGGATGTCGATGACCGGCGCGGCATGGCGTTCGCCGGTCTGGCGGATCATGTCCGATTTCCCGACCCCCGGCGGCCCCCACAGCATGACCGGCGTGTGGTGGCCGGCGGCGGTGCTGGCGTATTCGCGGTCGAGAATGGTGAGCAGCTGGGCGGGACGCATCGTGACTCCTACTACCGGGCGAGGCGCAAGGATGGGGAACCCGCGCCGGCGAGGTCAACCCCCACCGGGCCGCGGGTAGCTTAGCGACGCACCAGAACGGGGCGGCGACAAAACACCTGGCGCTTGTCAGTGTTTAGAAAACCAGAGTATTCTAATGCCCCTTTTATGGCAGCCGCCGTGCCGGATAGTGACCGGGACCGGCCTGTCGCCCGGGCAGACACCGACAACGGTGCATAGTGGGTGCGGGTCGACGCGAGGGGCAGAAGAAGTTGGCTACATTCGGAGATCGGACATGAACCAGACCTACTACGACGCCGTGACCAAGATGGAAGAGATGGGCGTCGACGAGGAATACATCCAGGGTTGGCAGGCAGGTTTCCTGGGTAATCCGCAACGCGAAGAACAGCGTGTGACCGAGGCCTACGAGGCGGGTTACGGCGACGGTGAGGAAAAGTCCACCGACAACTTTGGCAACTGGGTCAAGAGCTGATCGCTGCACCGGTTTTCAAGACGGAAAAGGTGGGTGATCCCCACCTTTTTTTGTGCCTGGCGTGTTGCCGCCGGGGCTAGCCGAACAGGTTGTCGATCGCGCGGCGGATCTCGCGGTCGATGTCGGGGCCGTCGCGGTCCATGACCTGGTCGATGACCCAGCGGTTCTCCTGCGAATCGCCCATCAGCTGCTGGATCGCGTAGCCGAGGTGACGCATGAACGGGTACGACGGGCCGTCGTCGGTGTAGTTGAGTTCGGCATACTCGGCGCCGCGCTGGTTCATGTTGGCGATGAACGGATTGACGTAGTCGCCGGGGCCGAAGATATCGACGCTGTTGTCGTGCAGGTGGCCGGCGAGGTGCTTGGCCAGCGTGACGACGAGTTGGCGGCGGTCGCCGTCGTCGAGCCCGAGGCGGATCGCGGCCAGGCGGTCGACGATCTGCAGCTGGAAGATCAGGTACTCGACGATCACCGCGAAGCGCTGGTCGTCGCCGTCGTAGACGAAGTCCTGGCCGTGCAGGTTGATCGCCTCGGGCTCGACGACGGCGACCGCCGCCAACTCGTCGTCACGCTGGCCAAGCACCTCGCCGGCCACCTGCACGACAACAGCGTCGATATCTTCGGCCCCGGCGACTACGTCAATCCG
>JASJCU010000167.1 GCA_030065815.1 Gammaproteobacteria bacterium
GACCACGACTCGACGCGGCGCTGCGGGGACCGGCGGCGCCGTCGATTTTTCGACCGCTTTCTGCTGCACCTTGGTCGGTACCCGCACGCTGGAGATGATGACCGCCGCGAGCAGGCTCATGACGCCGGTGATGACGAACGCGAGCATGAAGTTGCCCATGTCGCCGAGATAACCGCCGAGCATCGGACCCACGGTGCCGCCGAGTCCGTACGCGAGGAACACGTAGCCGTAGTTCTGGCCGAAGAACTTGTGCCCGAAGGTGTCGGTAGTGATCGCCGGGAACAGCGCAAAGTTGCCGCCGAAGTTGAAGCCGATCAGCGCGGCGAACAGGAACAGCAGGTACTGACCGTCGGCGACGTACGGAAAAACGACGACGAAGGCGCCCTGGCTCGCGGCCATGACGATCAGCGACGTCCGGCGACCCTGGTGGTCGCAATTGACCGCATGCCCGACCATGTCACTGATCTTGCCCCAGCCGATGCGCCCGATGGCATTGAACACGGCAAAGATCACCATCGCGGTGCCCGCGGTCGCGTCGGCCAGGATCGCGCCCATGCCGCCGTCGACCAGTGCCGCGGCCGGGAACTGCTTCATCAGGCCGATACACATCAGACCGGCCGTGGCACCGATCGCAAACGTCGCGAAAATGGCCCAGTACTGCGGCGTACGGACCATTTCCTCGCTGCGGAAATCGAACTTGCCCGCCTGCTGGTCGGGTTTCGGCGGTACGAACGTCGACGGGAAGCGCATCCACAGGCTGCCGACCAGCACCAGCGCCATGAAGAGCACGCCGTAGATCATGAACGTCTGGCCGATGCCGAGATCGACGATCAGCCCACCCCAGGTGCCGGCGAGTTTTACCCAGATCATCGCCCCGAGCCCGAAACCGGCAACCGCCACACCAGTAATCAGGCCCTTCTTGTCCGGGAACCATTGCATGCCGACCGCGATCGGTACGACGTACCCAAGGCCGATGCCGGCACCGCCGAGCACGCCGACGCCGACCAGTACGGGCCAGAAATCGGTGCCGCCAGTGGCCCCCGCGAGCAGGTAACCGACCCCGAGCAGGACCGCCCCGGCCACCGTCAGGCGTCGCGGCCCGACGCTATAGAGCTTGCGACCAGCGTAGACCATGACCAGCGCAAAACTGACCAGGCCGACCGTGAACGGCCACTGCGTGTCGGCCGTCGACCAGCCCGACTCCTGCAACGGTTTCGCGAACACCGACCAGGCATAGATCGCCCCGAGCGAAAGCTGAATCAGAAGCGCTCCGAAGATCACCTGGAACCCGCCACCGCGGACCACGCCCGACATGACTATCTCCCCTTGGTACAAAAACTACCCATCGTTACTACAACGGTTAGCGGCTCGCGCGTGGATTCTTTACCCCGTGGTCCGGGTTGTGCATCTTTACGGTAAAGACGGGTCAGGGGACTTCGAACCAGCGGCAATGCTTGAATCACCACGTGGACGGCGCGAACATCGCTGGCGCAGGCGAAGATCCGGCCTGCTTCCGGCGAGGATCGGCACAGATGGCAGTGAAGAGCGGGCAACCGCGTTTGGCCTGCAGCAATCGCTTCGATTGCCCGACGGTCTGAGATGCAGGCGCCTTTCAATCCGTTTCGCGGAGAGCCGGCCGACCTGCACGCGGCATTCTGGAAAGGACGAGGGCTGTGGTAGTCCCAACAATTGAAGCGCATCGGGAGTCCATGCTGGCGATCGTCGAAGGAAGCGGGCAATTCGATGCAGACGGTCTCGAGCATGTGCGCGCTGCGCTCGATGAACACCTCGCGGAACCCGGCAGGTCGCTTTGGTACACCGCCATCGACGATGAACCGGTAGGGGTGGCGTACTGCGCGCCCGAGCCGGTGGCTCGTGGGACCTGGAATCTGTTGATGCTGTGGTTGAAACCGGGCCATGAACGCCAAGGCCATGGCCGCGCACTGGTCCGGCGGATCGAGCAAGAGCTCAGAGATCGCGGGGCGCGCCTACTGATCGTCGAGACCTCCCGGCAAGATGCGTTCGCGGCAGCAAGATCGTTCTACTCGGCCTTGGGTTTCGTCCTCGAGGCAGAGATCAAGGACTTCTTCGATGCCGGGGACGACAAGCTTGTGTATACCAAACCCGTGGCGAGGTGCTGAGAATGCGTGCCGGCCATTGTGGCGCGACCCTGGGCAGCCAGGAGACACTGGATTCTCGACCCGCATCGCTGCCGCCAACCCCGCTGTGCAAGCGACGTCGCTCGACCAAGCGTCGAACACGGGTGGTAGTCGCGTGAAAACGGTCGACGAGATCGCCAGCGAATACGCCGCGCGGTCACCGGCAGCGAAGGCGGATTGGTACTCGGCGGCGGCAGCAAACTACGACCGTGGCCGTCCGCCCTACCCGCAGGCAGTCGTCGACGACCTGGTATCGAGGACCGCGATTGGCCCGGCGTCGAGGATCCTCGAGATTGGCAGCGGCCCGGGCACGGCAACGCAGCGCCTGGCGCCGCTCGGTTGCACGATCGACTGCGTCGAGCCCAACCCGCGATTCGTCGAGATCGCCCGCCGCCGTTTCCGCGATCACCCGAATATCCGCATCCACCATTGCACCTTCGAGGCATATGAACACCGGTCCGGCGACGTGCATGTCGTCCTCGCCGCAACGTCCATGCACTGGGTGAGCAGGGATATCGCGTTCGCAAAATCGGCGCAACTCCTGCGATCATCGGGATACCTGGCACTGCTCTGGAACCATGAGCTGCAGCCTACGGAGACGGACGCCGCTGCGATCGCAGCGATCTATGCGCGACATGCACCGGGGCTCTTCCCGACCGAGAGCGACGCGCAGATCGAGGCGAAGCTCGAATCCATCGGCACATGGATCAGCGGCAGCGGGTATTTCGCCGAACCCCGCCTTGGCTGCATCGCATCGACAGTGTGCTACTCGGCGCAGCGATACCTCGACGCGCTGCAGAGCTATTCACCCTATCTGCAGCTCGATGCGCTTGCGCGAGAGAACCTGTTGCGATCGATAGGCGACTACGTTGCTGCGCAAAAAGCAGGCGCAATCGATCTCCGGTACCTCACCGGTCTTCATGTCGCCCGCAAGGTCTGACGATGCGATCAATCGGCCCACTGCACCGACCGGGCCCTTCGGCATCCCACGGGGCATCGCGTAGGGGCGTGGCATTGCCGTGCGGTCACTGTCGCAATCGGCTGGACCGGCGCCTGGCCGCACCTGGCACCGGGAACGCGCCGCCGTCAGTGTTATCTGGCCGTCGCGGCAGGCCGCGGATATCGGCTCCCCGGCCTAGCCCCCGGCGGCGGGTGATCGCCGGTGTCTAACGAAACCGTCTATCTGCTGGCCGCCGACGCGATCCTGGTCTCGCACGTGTTGTTCGTCGCGTTCGTCGTGCTCGGCTTGATGGCGATCTATGTCGGGCACTGGGCGTCGTGGGCATGGGTGCGGAACCTTCGCTTCCGGGTATTGCACCTCGTGGCGATAACGATCGTCGTACTGCAGTCCTGGGTCGGAGTCATCTGCCCGCTGACGACGTGGGAGATGCAGCTCCGCGAGCTGGCGGGCGCGCGGACCTACGAGGGTTCGTTCATCCAGTATTGGCTGCACGCCCTGCTGTATTACGACGCGCCCGGATGGGTCTTCGTTGCTGCGTACACGGCGTTCGGCGGGCTGGTCGTCGCGAGTTGGTTCATCGTGCCGCCAAGACGCCGCAGGCGCTGACCGGCATCTCCGCTCCCGGGTACTCTGGTGCATGACGTCACGCGGCCGCTCGGCCCTGAGCATCCGCTCGCACAGCGTCATGCGCCGCGCCTTCGGGTCTGCGCCTGGGCGCACCGCGAGTCGCCTTGTGTTGCCCGAACCACAATCAGTAGCGCACCCCCGCTGCCGTCAGTGGCGCGATCGCTGCCTCTGCTGGCGACTTCGACACCAGTTGACGCGGCGCATTGGCGGCACCGCCACGTCTTGGCATGATCGGCAATACCACCCCATGACACCCCGGCGCGGACACCATGTCGAGCATCCTCATCCTCTACCAGACCACGGATGGCCATACCCGCGACATCTGCGATCGCCTTCAGGACTTGATCGAATCACAGGGTCACGCGGTATCGGTCGTGCCGGTCGAGGCAGCCGACGGCGTCGCTATCGGCGATTTCGACAAGGTCGTACTCGGCGCCAGCATCCGCTATGGCAAACACGCCAAGTCGGTCTATGCCTTCATCGAGCGGCACGCACAGGCGCTCGACGCCCGGCCCAATGCCTTCTTCTCGGTCAATGCCGTAGCGCGCAAACCCAATCGCAACACCGCCGAGACCAACCCGTACGTCAAGCGTTTCCTGACCCAGATCCCGTGGCGACCGCAGCGCGTCGTCGTGTTTGCCGGCAAGATCAACTACCCGATCTACGGCTTCTGGGACCGCCAGATCATCCGCCTGATCATGACGATCACCAAGGGGCCGACCGATCCCAACGCGGTCGTCGAGTTCACCGACTGGGACCAGGTGGAGGCATTCGCCGACGAGATCGCGAACCTGTAAGGGCCGCCGTCCGGCCTCCGGCATCGCAGGGTCGCAGCGCTCAGCCGACGGACAGCGCCTTTTTCGGTTTGCGCTTCTCTACGCTCTGCCAGCTGATCCGGATATTGACCCGGTTTTGCGTGTCGTCCTGGGTCGCCGTCACCTTCAGGCTCAGCAGGCCGTCGGGCTCCATCAGGATCTCGCCGTCGTCGTCGCTGAACGTGAGCTTGCCCTTGGCAATGCCCTTGGTGACGGCCTTGAGGATCTCCTGGATGCTCTTGGCATCTTGCAGGGATTCGTGCTTGAAGCTCTCTTTGCTACGCCGCATAGACCCGTTGTCTGTCGTGGTGCCGCCCGGCGGCCGGTTCAAATCGTTTGATGTCCGGATAGTCGACACTCAACCCGTCGACATGGCCGGCCGGGTCGATCAACGTTACCCCGGCGCCGGTGCCCGACAGCCCCTCCTGGCGTCGCGAGTTGCGGTCGAGCGTGACATCGCTCTCGACGTGAATCATACCCCGGCGGCGCACCAGGCGCTGACCCGCGGTCCGGTTGTGGTGACCATGCACCACGGCGTGGACACCGAGGTGCTGCGCGCGCGCCACGCCGTGCGCCGTGAGCGGCAGGTCGACATCGCGGTACTTGGTGCGCAGACAGTTGCCGAGCGTCCCGTAGTACAGCGCAAACAGGTCATCACGCATCTGCGCACGGAACTGCCGGTTGACGCCGTCCACGCCCTGCGTGGCGATCAGGTCGACGATGCCGTCGTCGATACCGGCATGCACGAGCAGGAACGAGCCGCGCCGCAACAGCAGCCGCATGTCGCGGTAGAACCAGCCGAACTCGCCGGCGCCAGCGGCGAACAGCCGGCGGCACTGCAAGGCTGCGGCGTAGACCTGGCGCAGACTCAGACCGGCGGCGGCGCAGGCGGACGGGAAGCTCTCTAGCTTGTGCCGCATGCGGATCAGCTCGCGCTCGATCATCGCCGCCGACAGGCGTCCGGCGACCACGCGAGGAAAGGCCTCAAACCAGTCGGGCGACGGATACAGCCGACGGCGGCACACCGCCTCGCCGGGCACACCGGCAAGCGGGTCACGGTCACCGATATAAGTGTCGAACACCTCGCGCAGCAGCGGCACGACCTTCGGTCCCATGCGCAGGAACAGGTGATCGGTGGTCGGATCGTCCGGTCCATCCAGCGCCCGCAGGCCCATCAACAGGCGCAGGTCGTGGTTGCCGGCGAGCACGTGGACACGTGCGCCGCCGTCGATGAGCCGCTTCAGGGCGCGCAGCAATGCGAGATCGCTCGGTCCCTTGTCGAGACAATCGCCGCCGACGACGACCTCCATCGCGCGGCCGCGGCCCGAGACGTCAAAGCCGTCCGGACCGGTGGCGTCCGGGTCGATGGCATCCGCGGCCTGCAACGACGCGACGAAGGCATCGGCATCGGCATGCGGGTCGGCGATGAAGGCGACCGGACGCTCGGGCCAGGACCAGCGCACCGACACGACGGGGTGGTGCGCGGACAGCTCCCGGGCCGGCGGTTCCGCGAGTGTCCCGTCGGTCG
>JASJCU010000168.1 GCA_030065815.1 Gammaproteobacteria bacterium
ACCTGGTCGGGCAGCAGCATGCGGTTCAGCCAGCTGTGGATGATGCCGTCGCCGGGACGCAGCGACACGCCGCCGCGGGTGTGGATGAAGTCCGGCAGCGTATGCTGGGTGTTGATGTCGACCGGCTTCGGATAGGCCGCGGTGTGGCAGAACGACTGCATCACCAGGTCGGACGAGAAACCGAGGCAGGCCAGTTCCTTCAGTTCGTCGCGGGTCATCGGGCCGGTCGTGTCCTGGCTGCCGACCGTGCTCATGCGCGGCTCGCAGTAGGTGCCGGGGCGGATGCCGTCTACGCCGCACGCCTTGCCGACCATCTTCTGCGCCAGCGTGAAGCCCTTGCCGCTGTCGGCCGGGTCGACCGGCGTGCGGAACACCTCGCTGTGGCCGACGCCGAGCGCGTCGCGTGCCTTCGCAGTCAGCGAGCGGCCGATGATCAGCGGGATACGCCCGCCGGCCTTGACCTCGTCGAGGATCACGTCGGTCTTCAGCGAGAATTCCGAGATCACGTCGCCAGCGGCGTTCTCGATCGTGCCTTCGTAGGGCTTGAGCACGATCTCGTCGCCCATCGCCAGGTCGTCGACCGGGCACTCGATCGGCAGCGCGCCCGAGTCCTCGACGGTGTTGAAGAAGATCGGCGCGATCTTGCCGCCGAGCACGACGCCGCCGGCGCGCTTGTTCGGCACGAACGGGATGTCGTCGCCCATGTGCCACAGCACCGAGTTGGTCGCCGACTTGCGCGACGAGCCGGTGCCGACGACGTCGCCGACATAGGCCAGCGGATTACCCTTGGCCTTGAGTGCCTCGATCGCCTGCATCGGGCCGATCTTGCCAGGCTCGTCCGGTTCGATGCCGTCGCGCGCGTTCTTCAGCATCGCCAGCGCATGCAGCGGGATGTCCGGACGCGACCACGCGTCCTGGGCCGGCGACAGGTCATCGGTGTTGGTCTCGCCGGTGACCTTGAACACGGTCAGGCGGATCTCGGCCGGCACGTCGTCGCGACGCGTGAACCATTCGGCGTCGGCCCACGACTGCATGACGGCCTGGGCGTGGGCGTTGCCGGCCTTCGCCTTCTCGTCGACGTCGTGGAAGGCGTCGAACATCAGCAGCGTGTTCTTGAGTTGCTCGGCGGCCAGCTCACCGAGCTCGGCGTCGTCCATCAGGTCGATCAGCGGCTGGATGTTGTAGCCACCGAGCATCGTGCCCAGCAGCTCGACGGCGCGGCGCTTGTCGACCAGCGGCGAGCTCGCCTCGCCGTTGGCGACCGCGGCGAGGAAGCTGGCCTTGACGTAGGCGGCCTCGTCGACGCCCGGCGGCACGCGGTCGGTCAGCAGGTCGAGCAATGCCTCTTCTTCGCCGGCCGGCGGCTCCTTGAGCAACGTTACCAGCTCGTTGACCTGCGTCGCGTTCAGCGGCAGCGGTGGCACGCCCTGGGCGGCGCGTTCTTCAACATGTTTGCGGTAGGCTTCGAGCATGAGTCACCTCTGTCGTTGTGTTCGCGGCCGACGGCGCAAGTCTAGTCGGCCACCGCTGGCCTGATGGCCGAACCCGGCAATACCCCATGCACTGCGCGTCTACGCGCGTTGGGGCCGGTCCGGCCGTTAGTGCGTTGCAACATAGCAGAGGTTTTTACATACGTATAATGGATACTTTGCATAAATAGCATGCTATTTTTGCATGCATGGATCTGCTACTGCTGCGTTCATTCCTGGCCGTCGCCGAGCACGGCGCGATCACCGAGGCCGCCGAACAGATCGGCGTGACACAACCGGCATTGTCGCGTCGTCTGCAGCAACTCGAGGACCACCTCGGCGTCGTGCTGCTGGAGCGCGGACGCAAGGGCGCCCGGCTGACCGAGATCGGTCGCCTGGTGCAGAGCGAGGCCCAGGGTATCGTCGCGCGCTACGAACTGATGCGCGAGATGGTCGCCACCCACCAGCGCCTCGAGGGCGGCTCGGTGCGCATCGGCGGCGGCGCGACCGCGGTGTCGTACCTGCTACCCGAGGCGATCGCGGCGTTTCAGGCCGCGCACCCTCAGGTGCGTTTCCAGATGCGCGAGGCCGGCAGCAGCGAGATCGCCGACGACGTCGTCGCCGGCCACCTCGAACTCGGCGTCGTCACGCTGCCGGTGCGTGACCGCGAGCTCGCGGTCACGCCGCTGACCACCGACCGCATTGTCCTGGTCGCACGCCACGACCACCCGCTGGCACAGCGTCGCCGGGTGCGCATCCAGGACCTCGCCGATCAGGCCTTCGTCGCGTTCGAGGCCGGCAGTGCGCTGCGCCAGATCATCGATGGCAAGCTGCGCGAGGCCGGCGTCGAGGTCAACGTCGTCATGGAACTGCGATCGATCCCGGCCATCCTGCGCATGGTGCTGACCACCGGCAACCTCGCGTTCGTCAGCCAACTCGGCATGGCGCAGCAGCGCGACGTCGTCGAGGTCGGCGTGCCAGGGCTGCGTATCGAGCGACGACTGGCCGTGATCGCACGCCGCAGCGGCATGCTGTCACCGGCCGCCGCGGCGTTCACACGCCGCCTGCAGAGCCTCAACCCGTAAACAGCAAAACGTACTATCATTGCCAGCCTCGGCCGGCGCGGAATGCTGATCATTTAGCGCTTTAATACCCGTCGCATTGACAGGGTTTCGACAACACCAAAAAAATAGCCGACTGCCTTTCACACAGAACTCATAACCGTTCCCGGAGGAGGAGCCATGTCAGAGGTCAAGACCTACCCCGTACCCGCCGATTTCGCCGCACAGGCAAACGTCACCGCCGAGCAGTATGCAGACATGTACAAGCGCTCGGTCGAGGACCCGGCGGGCTTCTGGGGGGAGCAGGCCGAGCAGTATCTGACCTGGTTCAAGAAATGGGACAGCGTGCTCGACTGGTCGTTCGACAAGGACGACCTGCATATCAACTGGTTCAAGGGCGGCACGCTCAACGTCGCGTACAACTGCCTCGACCGTCACCTGGAGACGCGCGGCGACCAGGTCGCGATCATCTGGGAAGGCGACGACCCGAACGAAGACCGCAAGATCACGTACAGGGAACTGCACGACGAGGTCTGCAAGCTGGCCAACGTGCTCAAGGACCGCGGCGTCAAGAAGGGTGACCGCGTCTCGCTATACCTGCCGATGGTCCCCGAGGCCGCGGTCGCGATGCTGGCCTGCACGCGGATCGGCGCGGTCCACTCGATCGTGTTCGGCGGCTTCTCGCCGGACGCGCTCAAGGACCGCATCAACGACGCCGACTGCAAGTGCGTGATCACGTCCGACCAGTCGATGCGCGGCGGCAAGAAGGTGCCGCTGAAAAAGAACGCCGACAAGGCGATCGAGTCGTGTCCGCAGGTCGACACCTGCATCGTCGTGCAGCGCGGCGGCGACCCCGTCGAATGGACGGACGGTCGCGACGTCTGGTACCACGAGGCCGTCGGCGCGGCATCCGCCGACTGCGCGGCCGAGGAGATGGAGGCCGACGACCCGCTGTTCATCCTCTACACCTCCGGTTCGACCGGCAAGCCGAAGGGCGTGCTGCACACCACCGGCGGCTATCTGCTGCAGGCGGCAATGACGCACAAGACCGTGTTCGACTACAAGGACGGCGAGGTCTACTGGTGTACCGCCGACGTCGGCTGGGTCACCGGTCACAGCTACATCGTCTACGGCCCGCTGGCCAATGGCGCGATCACGCTGATGTTCGAAGGCATTCCGACCTACCCGGACATCTCGCGCTTCTGGCAGGTCTGCGACAAGCACGATGTCGCCAGCTTCTACACGGCACCGACCGCGATCCGCTCGCTGATGGGCGCCGGCGACGAGCCGGTCAAAAAGACCCAGCGCAAGAGCTTGCGCCTGCTCGGCACGGTCGGCGAGCCGATCAACCCGGAGGCCTGGGAGTGGTACCACCACGTCGTTGGCGACGAGCGCTGCCCGATCGTCGACACCTGGTGGCAGACCGAGACCGGCGCCCACATGCTGACCCCGCTGCCAGGTGCGACGCCGCTGAAGCCGGGCTCTGCGACCAATCCGTTCTTCGGCGTGCAGCCGGTGCTGCTCGACGACCAGGGCAACGAGATCGACGGCAATCCGGCTGAGGGCAACCTCGCGATCAAGCACCCGTGGCCCAGCATGATGCGTACCGTGTACGGCGACCACAAACGCTTCTTCGAGACCTATTTCGCGATGTATCCCGGCTACTACTTCACCGGCGACGGCGCGCGGCGCGACGAGGACGGCTACTACTGGATCACCGGCCGCGTCGACGACGTCCTCAACGTCTCCGGCCACCGCCTCGGCACCGCCGAGATCGAGTCGGCGCTGGTACTGCACGACAAGGTCGCCGAGGCCGCCGTGGTCGGCTACCCGCACGACCTGACCGGCCAGGGCATCTACGCCTACGTCACGCTGATGGCCGGCGAGGAAGGCAGCGACGACCTGAAGACCGAGCTGGTCAAGCTGGTGCGCGGCGAGATCGGTCCGATCGCGAAGGTCAACCTGATCCAGTGGGCGCCAGGGCTGCCGAAGACCCGTTCGGGCAAGATCATGCGCCGCATCCTGCGCAAGATCGCGGCCAACGAGATCGACGGCCTCGGCGACACGTCGACGCTGGCCGACCCGAGCGTCGTCGACAACCTGATCGAGCACCGCGAGAACAAATAGACCCAGGTCCCGTAGCGGACGGTACGCCGTCCGCCCTGTCGCAAGCCCGGCCCCGGCCGGGCTTTTTGCTGTGCGCGGTCGGCGAGTCCAGGCCTTCCCGTTTGCCGCCGGGCGACCGGCAGGCGGATAATCGTCATCCCTTCACACGACTGACACATTGCGATGGCCGACGAGACGACCGCAGCGGAACCGACCATCAAGCCGATCGACTCCGCGCTGACCAGCGGTGTCGAGAGACTGATCGACCGGATCGACGTACCGGCACCGCTGCGCCCGGCCGCCGAGCTGCTCGGCAACAATCCCTGGGTGCGCGGCGTCGCCGTACTGGCGATCTTCGTGCTGCTTGCCAAGATCGTCGAATGGATCCTGATACCGATGCTGCGTCGACTCGCGGCGCGCACCACGACCCAGGTCGACGACATGCTGGTCGACCACGTCCGCAAACCGCTGTTCTGGTCGATCATCCTGCTCGGCACGCTGGTTGCGGCATCGGTCGCCGGCGCCAGCGAAACGGTCCTGTCGCTGATGATCTCGGCCGCGCTATCGATCGTGATCGTGCTCTGGATGCTGTTCGCGATCCGCGCGGCCCGCCTGTTCCTCGCCGTGTCGAGCAGCCGCGCCAAGCCGCATGCGCTGGTCCGTCCACAGACCCTGCCGCTGTTCATGAACCTTGCGGCGATCGCGATCTTCGTCCTTGGCGTGTATTTCGTGTTCAATGCCTGGCGCATCGACATGACCGCGTGGCTGGCCTCGGCCGGTATCGCCGGGATCGCGATCGGCTTCGCCGCCAAGGACACGCTGGCCAACCTGTTCTCGGGCGTATTCATCATGGCCGACTCGCCGTACAAGATCGGCGACTACGTCGTGCTCGACGACGGCGGCGGGCTGCGCGGCAAGGTGACCCATATCGGGATCCGCAGCACCCGCCTGCTGACCCGCGACGACGTCGAGGTGACGATCCCCAACTCGATCATGGGCAACACCAAGGTCGTCAACGAATCCGGCGGTCCGCATGAAAAGTTCCGCATCCGTGTCGCGGTCGGCGCCGCCTACGGTTCCGACATCGACCAGGTCCGCGCGGCATTGATGGCCGTCGCCAACGAATCCGACGACGTCTGCCGCGAGCCGGAGCCGCGCGTACGCTTTCGGGCATTCGGTGCGTCGTCGCTCGATTTCCAGCTGCTGTGCTGGGTCGACAACCCGGAGCAACGCGGCCGCGTGCTCGACAACCTGAACACCGCGGTCTACAAGCGCTTCCGCGACGAGGGCATCGAGATCCCGTATGCGAAGCAGGATGTGTTCATCAAGGAGATGCCACAGCGCGACGGGTGATCGGACCCGCCGTCGCCGTCCCGAGCGGTCGCCGGGGGCATGCCGCCCTGCAGTTACTCGACCACGATCCGACGCGGCGCTGCGGCGACCGGCGGCGCCGCCGGTTTTTCGACCGCTTTCTGCTG
>JASJCU010000052.1 GCA_030065815.1 Gammaproteobacteria bacterium
GGCGGCACCCTGTTCCTCGACGAGGTGGGCGAGATCCCGCTGCAGCTGCAGAGCAAGCTGCTACGTGTTTTGCAGGAAGGCCAGTTCGAACGGGTTGGCAGCGATCGAACCCTTAATGTCGACGTCCGTATCATCGCCGCCACCAACCGTGACCTGGAAGCGGAGGCCACCGCAGGGCGTTTTCGCGAGGACTTGTACTTCCGACTCAATGTTTTTCCCATCAACTCTGTGGCATTGCGCGAACGCCGGGAGGATATCCCGATGCTGGCCTCGCACTTTCTGGCAAGTGCCTGCCGGCGTTTCGGCCGCGACGGGCTGCGCCTTTCACAGGCCGACGTGTTGCGATTGCAGGCCTATGACTGGCCGGGCAATGTGCGTGAACTGGAAAATGTGCTGGAACGCGCTGCCATTATCTCGGGTGGGGGGCAGTTGAAACTGGAACTGCCGGATACTGGTACTCGCGTTTCGGCCAGTCTTCCTGATCGGCGAATACTTGACGTGCCACAGCTGATGACCGAGCAGGAGCGGCGCCAGCGTGACTGCGAGATGATCATGCAGGCGCTGCATGAGTGTGATGGAAAGGTTTTCGGTTCGGATGGTGCGGCAGAGTTGTTGGGCTTGAAGCCCACCACGCTTGCGTCGCGCATCAAGCGCTGGGGGATCAATTACCAGCGCCCGGACAGGAAACACCCGGGGAGTGGATGAACGCGCTCGATCGCCTGTTTCCCGTTGCGCATCCGCTCGATTTCACCGCCAGGTCAGCGGCCCCAGTACGGCTACCGCGTGCCAACCTGAACCGCCTGCACGGAGCTTTGCGTCGCACAGTCGTTGTCCATACGATTGACGCCCAGGTCACGCCGTGGCGGAATGCGTCTTCAGCAGCCTGAAGTACGGGACGTATCAGGAAACAGATCCACAAAACTCACGACCTGGCGCGCGCCGATGACTTCGATTACATCGAGTCGTTCTACGATCGAATCTGTCTGCACAGCGATTTGGGCGGTGACAATCCCGAGGCCTTCGAGCGGGCCTCGTTGTGAGGCTGGGCGGTGTCCATCGCGCTGGGGGAAGTCCAATGCCAACAGCCAATCTCGCGTAATTAACCAACTACTGGGCAGGCAGCACCCTGGATTGAAGTGAGCTCATGATCTCGCCCATATCCTGAACATGAAAAAGCATGCCCACGGCCAAGAGCATCAGCGTACTCAGGGTGAGGCCAATCAGGAAAGACATATACGAGAGTTTCAGCAGGCGAAACTTACGGTTCGCGTCAATGCCCAGTAGGTAGAGTTGCCGCGACATGTTCTTGTAGATGCGTTTGCTGTTGCGCAACAGGCCGATCATCACCTGCGTGTGCTCCTCGATATTCAGCGAGGAAAACTGCTCGAAAACCAGGATATTGGCTTTGTCGCTCTTGAAATCTTCAAGGAAGTTTTTCCGCTTGCCGAAACGCGGCTGTGCCGCCAGCACGGCGAAGATGATGGAAGTAAGGCAGGTCGTGAGAAACACCGCTATAGGCGCTGTAAACATCGGCTCCGCAACCAACACGAACGGACCTGAAAGGGTCAATACCGATAGAATCAGCCCGTTCAAAGAAATCATGATATTCGCCTTGGTGGCCGCCAATGCCGTCAGGTCCAACTGGGCCCGATAAGCCGTTCGGAACATAGTCTCTATGCCCCTGGAGCTTCCCAGCGGTTTCTTGCTGCTCTTCTTGGTTGCCTTTTTCCGTGGGGCATCACCCACGGACTTGACTTCGGCAGGCAACAGTCGGTCCAGGGCGGGCTCTAGGTCCTCCAACCCCTGTTGCGGAAACAAGACCGTGGACCCGGGCTGAATATCCGGTCTAGCGAGAGTGGAGGTTTGCTCGGCATATTTTTTCTTCTGCTTGATCATATCTCCTACCCTTGCTTGATCCGTGGTCTGCGTGCAGCTTTTCGTCTTACACATACCTCAACGGTTGACGATCGCCTTTTGTTCCGGCGCCGCAGTTCCGACGGCACCAACCGCGTATCATTAGATGCCGCCGGCGTGATTGCCGTCGCACTCTGGCCCGCATCACTCATCTGCTGCTCAATAACCGAGCACTATCATGCGATAGAGAATTTCTATTGCCGCTGTCCAATCGGTCGAAGAAGTCTCGATCCCGGCGATCTGAACACCGCGACTATCGACCGGCGTTTCGGCGATTCAGGCGGAAAGATCCATGCCGCCTTGTCGTAGCGTTGAGCCAAGTCCACCGGTGCCAACCTGGTAGGTGATGCATCAGTTTCACTGGCCTTTCCAACCGCCGCGAGAATCGAAGAGAGTTCGAATCGCTCCACCCGAGCACCTAACACCCTGATTTGCGCAGCCCTTTGGTTTTGCCCGAAACTTGACGTCTTTATGTCTCTCGCAAACACCAGGACAACCCGTTGAGCCACCGCCCCAGGCAAAGGTTCGGCCAGAAGCGTTGCCCGGAGTGGTCTTCCTGCGGGCTCTGCTGAGTAATAAAGGTGGGATAGAGGTCTGTCGGCGATATCGCCGACGTTACGGCGGGAAGCTAGCAATAGTGGCGTCGACTACGCTGAGCCAGCGGGTCGATCCCGATGATTTTGAATCAGCTGTCAACCGCTCCACAGCTCCGTGGTTGGGTGGAACTGAGACCATGCAAACCAAAACGCCTGATGGCTGCCAACATCAGAACCGTCCTCGCCAACTGCCTTGACACCACCGGCTGAAAGCTCGAGTCGGACATTCTCAAAGGTGATTTCTTTTCCCTGTTTGAGTGCCAGAATTGCTTTGCTGCGTTGAAAGGCAATGGGTTTACCGGATGCGGTAATGACGCCGATGACATCTTCGTGCACCGGCAGGCGTGGGTCGACATCACCGATAGGGAAAATCGGGCCATTCGCGTCACGATTGTTGCGGAAATCAAAGTCTCTGCCGAGTGCGTATCTTTCGAGTAACACGGTTGTCGTTGGATTCTCCCGCTTCCAGGTGCCCCAGTCGGTGGTTATGACGCTCGCCTGCTGCAGTTTGACGCCTCTATCGGCAAGTGACCCCGTGACCGCATGTCCAAGGAACGTGTCGAATACAGAAAATGTGTTCAGGTCATACATCACCTTGTTAGAGCGGATCAGTAGGCCGGAAGTACGTAGCACAGGGCGCTCCACGCCAACAGGCATACGGTCCGTAAAATAAGCCTGAGCGGCACCGCACAACGTGCAGTAAGGAATGCCAAGATCCCGACCGCCAAGTGTGTCATTTACCATTTCGCGCACTTCCATGATGCGGCGCGGGTAGGCGCGAAATTCACCATTCACCTCGACGCCGAAGACGATGTCTTCGTCTTCCAGCCAGGTTGCATCTTCGGCACTGCTCACTTCCGGGTTGTCTGCTGCCGGAATGCAGTTACAGCTTTCATCGGTCTTGTCATACGCGCGCTGGTCAATCAATACGCCACCCCATGATACGAGCCGCCAATCAATGTCTCCTTCAACAAACAGTCGCTCCCAACCCGGGACGATGTTTGTGAAAATCGCGCGCTTGACCGCGAGATAATCCGGCGGTGCAGGGATGTCCCACGCAATAAGGTGATCTGTAACAACGCCCCAGCTGTTCACATTCGATAATTCCTTGTCCAGGAGTTTTGAAGCCGCGCGCAACAACTCTGCGTCAAGCCCCTGATCCGCCGAGAAACGCATGAGGTCGGCGATAATCCAGACGAGGCGCGGGTCTTCTGTGCTAGCTATCAGGCGTAGCGCCTTCGACTGTTCCCTGCCCCAACCAGCATTGGTAACGGTGTCGATAAAGGCCGTTTTCACTGCATCCTTCAAATCCTCGGAGATATCACCCCGGGGAATTGCTGGTGGTATGCCAAACTTTTGCACGACATATGGAGGCAGATCCCCGGTTTGCTGGGCGCGAAGCGCATTGACCCACAAGAGACAAGAAAGAAGGAATACAGAGATCAGGAAAAACCGTGAATGAAGGTTAATTGCCAGGCTCATGTTGGGACCTTCAAGTTGCTTATCATTCCCATGCAAAATGGCATATGTTTCCCGTACATACCGATCCTTGCCCATCAATATTTCATTAGTGATGTTTAAACACTAGCGGGTCTGGCATACGAAGAAATCGATACGACATATGATGCGGCCCGCGAACTTGAGAATATTGAGTGATCCCTCCGTCAAACTGTGACGCTTTGCGGACTAGTACTTTAAGGACAGATTTCACCGCCTCTCGCAAGGCAGACACATGGATATCCAAGAGGAGCACCGCCGTTCGCACTTACAAGGGGCATGCCGCTCGCGGCTAGAATCTAAGCACCTTTTTGACCAGCTCGACCACCTGTCGGGCACGACCAGGAGCAGGCTTCGTTCCCGCCAGCACCCGCAGCCCCCAAATGTTGTTCATCAGAAATCCTGCCAGCGCGTCACAATCCGTTCTGGCATCCAGCTCGCCCTTCTCGCGAGCATCCTCAAGAGCGTCGACGAAGGCCGACTGGATCTCTGCGAAATGCCGATTGATTCGTTTGCGGATCTGGGCATCTCGTTGTGACAACTCCAGCACGGTGTTGACGAGGAAACAGCTGGTCTTGCCTCGCTTTTTTTCAATGTCCTCGGCCAGCCGATCGAAGAAGGCATCGATCGCGTCCAGGGGCGAATCAGCCCTATCGAGATGAGCCCTCAAATTCTCAGCACTGCGCGCGCCGTACCGATCCAGGGTGGCCAGGAAAAGCCCTTGCTTTGATTCAAATGCCGCATAAAGGCTACCCGGCTTCAGGTCCGTGGTTTCCACCAACGTCGACATGCTGGTCGCGCAGTAACCTTGCTCCCAAAAGGTCTGCATTGCCTTGTCTAGGACTTTATCGCGATCGTATTCAATCGGCCGTGCCATAAGGTCTCCGGGTCGTTTTGCTTCAGCGCTGTGACAGTATTTTAGGGTTATTGACCAATTATTCAAAATTTATCTTGAATGATAGATCAATAATCGGCTAGCATTCCGGAACAGTCATTCAAGAACCCCTGTCCATCGAGAGCCAAAGGAGCAAGATATGCCTTCGCTGCAAGCTGCCATCGACGAATACAACGCGGTCAAGAAAGAAACCATGCCTGCCGAGGTCCTCGCCACCATGGCTCGGACCACCGCAAAATTGAAAGATACGGGTATTGAAAATCGCGCACTGCGCGCCGGTGACCGGGTGCCCGACTTCACGCTGTCCAACCAACACGGCGAAATGCGTCGCTTCGCAGACTTTCTGACGGATTCGACGGTCGTGCTCAATATCTACCGGGGCGGTTGGTGCCCCTACTGCAACTTCGAGATGAAGGCGCTGGCGGAAGCGCTGCCGGAAATCGAGGCTGCGGGTGCGAAGTTGGTGGGTATGGCGCCGGAGGATCCCGACCACGCGCAGGACACCGCCAGTCAGCATGACATTGGTATCGAGATTCTGAGTGATGCCGGAAACGCCGTGAGCGAACAGTTCGGCCTCGTGTTCAGCCTGGCAGAAGAGCTGCGCCCGATATATCTTGGCGCAGGCCTAGATATTCCGGCTTATAACGGCGATGACACGTTCCGTCTGCCGGTGCCCGCCACCTACATCATCGGCTCGGATGGTGTCATCAAGGCCGATTTCGTGAACGCTGATTATACGCAGCGAATGGAACCGGCTGAGATCGTCGCGTTGCTGCGAAAGTCTTGACACTGACCGTCGAAGGACATCGACATGTCGTCCGCAAGTACCGGTAGCGGCAGCGGCCGTGACTTAGTGGGTCGGTTTTGGAATGAGGTTCAGAATCCGCCTTACAGCATGGCGGTGTTCGACGAGCTCGTTGCCGACGACTTCGCAATCAGCACCGATGGCCACGCCATAGAGGGCATGGAAGCCTTCAGGGCCTGGCTGCAGGCCTTTCAGCCCAAGATCGGTGACCTTAAGACGCAACCTGATGCAATCCTCGTGGCAGAAGACGGTCGGCATGTCACCACCAGAATGCGTGTCTCCGGTCTCAACAAAGGGCTGTTCGGTACGCAGCCAGATCAAGTCCCGGTGATACTTGTCGCGATCTCGGTGATGGAAGTCCGGCGGGGACAACTTGCGTACGACTGGGTCGAAAGAAGTGCCTTCGAGCTCCACCAGAGGCTGACGGCAAAGACCTCCTGATATCACATTGTGGAGTCGCTACCGCCTGGCTGACCCCGAAACACTGAAACCTGAGAAAAACCACATGGACAAACCCTACCGACTCGCGGCCTTGTTCGCCCTAATCACGGCACTGCCCGCCATGGCACTCTCTGCCGTACCGATCAGATCGACGCCCGACGTGTTGTGGAACCTGACAGACGACGGTTATGTCTTCAACGGCTACGACGTCGTATCCGTCTTCCCTGATTCGGCCTATCCGGGTGACCGGCAGGCCAAGCCTCCTAAGCCGGGTGAGAAAGGTGGCTACGTCCCGGAGCCTCTGAAAGGCGACAAGGCCATCAGCGTTGACTATCAGGGCCTGAAGCTGGCGTTTGCCAACGAGGCGAACAAGGCTCGCTTCGAACAGACCCCCGATGATCAGAAGCAATACTTCCTGCCGAAATTCGGGGGCTGGTGTGCCAAGGCAATGGCCTCGGGTTTCCTGGTACCGATCAATCCGGGTTCTTCAGTGGTACTGCCCGATGCTGATGGCAATCTGGTGTTCTTCACACAGGCTGCGGATTTAGCTCGCGAGGCCTTCCTGCAAAACCTTGATGAGGACTACCCGAACGCCGAGCACAACTGGGAGCTCCTGGTTAACAGGGTGCAGCAAGACCCAGGTGCCGCTCGAACAGCCCGGGAAGTCGGCATCGGCGGCAACGTCAAGGCAGCCGGTAACGCTATAGCGTCTTTCTTCAAGCGCACGCCGGATGTGGAGGATCTTCAGCTCAAGGCCGTTCCATGACGCAGCCGCGGGAGCTCTTCGATTGCTCTAGCTAAGGGATTCTCTTGTGGTGGCACGCCCCACCACTGGTGGTTTTACCCTGAGTTCACGGACACATCAGAAAAGGCCAATAATTGGCCCGGAGGTGTGTCATGCCAAAGCGCAGAAAATTCAGTCCAGAATTTAAGCGGGAAGCCGTCGCGATGACGGAAGTGCCGGGAGTCACCGTGCGTCAGGTGGCGAGTGATCTGGATATCGGAGAAGGCATGCTCGGCCGCTGGCGTCGCGAGCTGCGGCAGCATGGTGATAAGGCCTACGTTGGCCAGGGCCAGGCGCGTGACGAGGAAGTCATGCGGCTGAAGCGTGAGCTCGCCAAAGTCAAAAGGGAACGGGATTTTTTAAAAGAAGCGGCGGCGTTCTTCGCGAAGGAACCGAAATGAAGTACCGCATGGTCGAGCGCTGCCGCGATGCCTTCCCTTTGCGCATGATGTGCCGCTGCCTCAAGGTCTCGCCCAGTGGCTACTACGATTGGCGTAATCGGCCATTGAGCGCGCGGGCACAGGCCAACGAGGCCCTGCTTGCCCGTATCAAGGCACTCCACGCGAACAGCGACTGCGTGGCGGGTGCGCCACGGATCTGGGAAGACCTCCAGTATGCCGGTGTCGCCTGCAGCAAGAACCGAATTGCGCGGCTGATGCAGGCTCACGGCATCCAGGGTATCCCTCAGCGTAAACGCTGGCGCAAGAAGGCCTCCGGGGCACGGCCAGTAGGCATCCAGAATCACTTGGCACGCGACTTCAGCGCCAGCGAACCGAACACCAAGTGGGTCACCGACATCACGTACATCGAGACGGCCGAAGGCTGGCTGTATCTCAGCGCCGTGCTCGATCTGCACTCGGGCATCATCGTCGGCTGGTCGATGAGCCATCGCCAGACCCGCGACCTGGTGCTGCAGGCAGTACTGATGGCCCTCTGGCAGCGTGAGGATCGCTCACCGGTCATTCTGCACTCCGACCGCGGCTGCCAATTCACCAGCGGCGAATACCAGCGCTTCCTCGACGGCCACAACTTGGTCTGCAGTATGAGCGCTGTCGGCAGCTGTGCCGATAATGCGGCGATGGAAGGCTTCTTCGGCCTACTGAAAAGAGAGCGCGTGAATCGACGAATCTATCGGACGAGAGCAGAAGCCAGGGCCGATGTGTTCGACTACATCGAGCGATTCCATAATCCCCGGCGGCGCCGTCGTCTCGGAGCCGCTAGGATAAAGCAGTCGCTCTTAACTCAACCGTCCGTGGAGACGGGGTAAAACCCCTGCGTGGCTTTCGGTCTGTTTTCAGCGAGGCACAACGCATTGGGATCAAACACCTGTTGGTGGTACCAGCACTCGTGCTCTGTTTCCTTTTCGGGCCGGTCGGCTGGCTGGTGTTCCAGCTTCAGAAGGCGGTTCGACACTACAAGCTAGGTTCCACCGAAGCCTGAGGATCAAGCGCAAGATCAACCGTCGCGAAAATCGAAGCGACTCACTTGCTTCTCCTACGCACACCTAACCTCCTGATTTGCGCAGCCCTTCGGTTTTATCCGAAACTTAACGCCTTCGTTTCTCCGACTTTTGGAAGGCTAACCCCTTGAGCCACCGTCCCAGGAAAAGGTTCGGCCAGAAGTGTTGCCCGAAGTGGTTTTCTTGCGGATTAGGCGGAGTTAGTGAGGTGGGAATTGGTGCTGTCGACGATTTTGCCGACTGCTCAAGACAGCGGCTTACATTGGAAGAAATGACACTCAACAGGTAAGAAGTGGCTCGCAGACGACACGACTTTCACCGCGTCGTCCGACCCAATCCCTAGAAAACCTGCTGAGAGTTCACCTCTTGTTGATCTGCGCCCGTATCTGCGCTCATCTCTTCGTAGAGATACTGTCGCGGGTTGGATCTTCTCGGGTCGTCGATCATAGCGACCCAGCGGTGGCCATGTTGCTCGATTACCTCCTGACTCGCGCTATCTGCCCCGTACATCCACTCCGGACTCAGGTAATTCATCTGTGTCAGGTTGGCCGTAAGCTGAAACGGCCTCAGCAGATCGGGAATCGTGCAGAAGATATCGAAACCGTTGTAGAACCGATGCCTGCCACCCACCGAAACCAGCAACTGCAGATCTTTCCCCGCCAGTTTGTCCCCACCCTCGCCGTACGCGAACCCCGGCATCAACACGTCATCCAGCCATTTCTTTAGCAGAGGCGGGACCGAGTACCAATAGAGCGGGAACTGAAAAACGATCCGATCGTGGGCCATCAACATCGACTGCTCCTTATCAACATCGACGGTGAAATCAGCGTACTCCCGGTACATATCTCTACTGGCAGCGAGCTTTCCCGAATTCTCCAGTTGTCGTTTCCAGGTCTGATTCACCCTTGATTCCATGAGATCAGGATGAAAGACCAGGTTCATGATTTTCATCGGCGTTTCCCTTCATCGCTGACGTCAAGACGACCGTCCCTCAACCGGCTATCCGGAATGCGTTCAGTGCTGACTCCGCGACCTCGACGCCGAACTCCTGGACGAAATGTCCCGCGTCACGAATCTCCAGCGGCTCGGGACAGCCCCTGATCAATTGACGCATCTGATACATGATGTCCGGTCCGAGCATCGGGTCCTTCATGCCAATCGCCATGAAACTCTCTCCGGTCCACTGGTTCTGCCAGAAGTCGGCTGCAGAAGATGAAATATCCAGGCAGGATTGAGTTGGGTCCGTGATCATCTTCGGGAATTTTCTGACACCTGCTTTCGAGTCGGCATTGGGAAACGGCGCAGCGTAGGCTGCTGCCTCAGCCTCGCTCAGCGTCGGTGCGTACTTCTTCATGAACCGCGCCAGGTCGAGGTCGTGCGATGCCAGCACATCGGCCTTCCAATCCAGAAATGGGCCGCTGGTAACCGCTTCCAGCAGAATCCCGGTGTTCATGATCAACAGCCGATTGAATCGGTTGGGTAGGGCCTGGGGAACAGTCAGACCTAGGACGCCACCCCAGTCCTGACAAACCAGCGTGATGTTGTTCAGATCCAGCGCTTCGATCAGTCGAATCAAAAAGTCGCGATGGAACTCGAAGCTGTAGTCGTCTTCGTGAATAGGCTTGTCGGATTTACCGAACCCGAAGAAATCGGGTGCGACAACCCGCACCCCGGCAGCGACGAAGACCGGGATCATTTTTCGATACAGATAGCTCCAGGTCGGCTCGCCGTGGAGACATAGAAAGACTTCTTCCGCCTCTCGATTTCCCTCGTCGAGGTAGTGCGCCCTCAACCCGTCGAAGCCTGGGAGATCGTCGATGTAATGGGGCTCGAACGGATAGTCCGCCAGGGATTCGAAGCGCTCGTCAGGTGTTCTCAGTCTTTCGATCATCTGCATTGGTCCTCGTTGCGAATTAGGTCATTCGACCTAATGCGTGACAAAATAGGTCACATGACCTAAATTGTCAACAAGTACTTCGTTTCAGGCGGGGTGAACCGGCATGAGCGAGCAGCCGGACTAAGCGGAACCGGGAGACATGAAAGAAAGGGGCGCGAAAGCGGAGAAGGTCATCGACTCCGCAATGGCACTGTTGCGGAACGAAGGGGATCGCGGCGTGACCATGCGCCGGGTCGCTCAGGATGCCGGCATGTCGCTCAGCAATGTCCAGTACTACTTCAAGAACAAGGATGCGTTGCTCACGGCGATGGCCGACCGCTATTTCTATCAATGCCTGGAAGACATCGAGAGTGAGCAGTTTCCGGGCGACACCAGTGGCGCGAAGGCAGCGCTCCGCCCTGTGGTCCTGAGCTTTCTGGCGCATGGATTGGAGGTGTCTGACATGTGCCGGGTTTTCCGCGAGTACTGGGCATTTGCCACGCGGAACGCAGCGATTGAAAGCTACCTGGTGAATTACTACAGCAGGTTGACGGTGCTCCTCAAGGACAAGCTTCGTCCGCTGGCCGTTGATGAACCGGCACTGGAGGAGGCCATATCGCTGTTCATCCCTGTCGTCGAGGGTTACTCGATCACATGTCCAGCACTGCCTGTCGACATCGATCGAATGACCGACCTGACCACCGACCTGTTGCTCTCAGTCTTGCACGGAAAGCGCAAAAAATGACGTTCCACCAGCCGGCCACCGATCGATGCTGCTACCGAGGAATGAGGCCGAACAGGATTTTCGCAGGAGCCGGGTTGCGCACTGGGCCACACCGGGTCAATGGCCACGTTTCTCAAGCGCCGCGAAAATCGAAGAGAGTTCGAATCCCGTCACACGCAGACCTTACTCGCTGATCCCCGTGGGCATTCCCAACCCACTCCTTCATAATCGCCTGAATTGATTTGTAATTTGTAGGTTATCCCCTTGAGCCACCGTCCCAGGAAAAGGTTCGGCCAGAACTTCCTGCACGACCAGGGCGTCATCACGCGGATTCTCGATGCCATCGACCCGCAACCCGGGCAGCACATCGTCGAGATCGGGCCGGGCCAGGGGGCGTTGACGCGCGGCCTGTTGCAGCGCGCCGGCGAACTGGATGCGGTGGAACTGGACCGCGACCTGATCGCGCCATTGCAGCGGCGCTGCGCGTCGCTCGGCACACTGCACCTGCACAATGCCGACGCGCTGACCTTCGACTTCACGGCGCTGCGCAGCGACGAGCGCCCGCTGCGCCTGGTCGGCAATCTGCCGTACAACATCTCGACGCCGCTGCTGTTCCACCTGATCGACCACGCCGCGGCCGTCGGCGATATGCATTTCATGCTGCAGAAAGAGGTGGTCGACCGCATGACCGCCGAGCCCGGCAGCAAGGCCTTCGGCCGCCTGTCGGTCATGGTCCAGGTCTCGTGCTCGGTCGCACCGTTGTTCGACGTGCCGCCCGACGCCTTCGATCCGCCGCCGCTCGTCGATTCGAGCGTCGCACGCCTGGTCCCGCTCGCCGCACCCCGGGTGGCCGCGGCGCAGATGCCGTCGTTCTGCCGCTTCGTGCGCAAGACCTTCGGCCACCGTCGCAAGACGCTGCGCAACGCGCTCAAGGGCGTGTTGACGACCGAGCAGATCGCCGCCGCCGGCGTCGACCCGACCTGTCGCAGCGAGGTGCTGCAGCTCGAACAGGTCATCGCACTGCATCACCAGGCAGACACGGCGTCGCGCGACGCGTAAACCGCCGCCCGGCGCGGTGCACCGGGGTTCGCGGCCGGCGCTGCCTGGCAGGTCGCGCCGCCGCGACCTTTATGACGCCGGTCAACCCGCGCCCCGCTGGCGCCGTGATCACGCTGGCAAAGCCGTGACCGGGTGGTAGTCTGATGACAGGCGCGGCATCGCGGGATGCTGCCGCGCGAACGCGCATCGCCAATCGGACAACCCCATGATCACGCGGGCACGCGTTTCCGCTATCGGCCTGTGGCTCGGCCCGGCACTCGCGGTCGTCGTGTTCGTGCTGTTGCCGGACGCCGACCCGGCCGCTGCCGCGGGGCTCGGCCTGGCCGGCCGCATCACCGCGGCGCTCGCGGCCTGGATGGCGACCTGGTGGCTGACCGAGGCCGTGCCGCTCGCGGCGACGGCGCTGTTGCCGGTCGTCGTGTTGCCGCTGGCCGAGGTGTCGACGCTCGCGGCCGCAACGGCACCCTACGCCAATGCCCTGATCTTTCTGTTTCTCGGCGGCTTCATTATCGGTCTGGCGATCCAGCGTTTCGGCCTGCATCGGCGCATGGCGCTGCACATCCTGCTGGTCGTCGGTACCAGTCCGCGCCGCCTGATCGCCGGCTTCATGCTCGCGTCGGCGCTGTTGAGCATGTGGATCTCGAACACCGCGACGGCGATCATGATGCTGCCGATCGGCGCCAGCATCCTGACGATGCTCAACGAGCGCCAGCGCGACGCCAACGGTGCCGCAGGCAGCGCGTGCCAACCCGCCGAGACGGCACCGTTCGCGACCGCGCTGGTGCTCGGCATCGCGTACGCCTGTTCGATCGGCGGCATCGGTACGCTGATCGGCACGCCGCCGAACCTGATCCTGGCCGCGTTCCTGCGCAGCCAGTACGGCATCGAGTTGAGCATGGCGCGCTGGCTGACCATCGGCCTGCCGCTGGTCGCGATCCTGCTGCCGCTGACCTGGTTCTACCTGACGCGCATCGCGTTTCGCGTCTCCGACCGACCGCTGCCGTGCGGCCGCGACGTGATCCGCGCGGAGCTGGCCGCGCTCGGCCCGATGGGGCGCGGCGAGCGCGTCGTACTCGGCGTGTTCCTGGCGACCGCGACGGCGTGGATACTGCGCCCGCAGATCAGTGCCTGGAGCGGGCTCGCCGGGCTCAGTGACGCGACGATCGCGATGCTCGGCGCGCTGATCCTGTTCGTCATCCCGGTGAGCCGGTCGCCGCGCACGGCAGCGATGGACTGGGGCACCGCGCGCCACGTGCCGTGGGAGATCCTGATCCTGTTCGGTGGCGGGCTGAGCCTGGCCGGCGCAATCGCGGCAACCGGCGTCGACGCGTTCATCGGCTCGGGCTTCGCGCAGCTCGCCGGCGTAGCGCCGGTCGTCATCGTGCTCGCGATCACCGCCGGCGTGATCCTGTTGACCGAGATCACCAGCAACACCGCGGTCACGACGACGCTGATGCCGGTGCTGGCCGCGACCGCGGTCGCGACCGGCGCGCCACCGGGCATGCTGCTGACCGCGGCGGCGATGGCTGCGAGCTGCGCGTTCATGCTGCCGGTCGCGACGCCGCCGAACGCCATCGTGTTCGCGTCCGGATACGTCAACGTCGCACAGATGGCGCGCGCCGGCCTGTGGCTGAACCTGATGGCCGCGCTGGTGATCACGCTGATCGTCTATCTCGGCGTCCGCCTCGTGATCGCCGGCTGACCAAAAGGGCTCAGTGCTGGCTTCGGGACGCCCGTCGTCGCCGAGCGCGCCACCGCTTGCCGATGCGGACTCGTCGCTGGCCTACGGCACGGACATGGACACGCGCAGACCCTGAGCGGCCCGTGTCGGGCTCGTCGCCGGATGCGTGACCGCCGCACGCGTGGCGCGGCTACGGGGCATGCCGACCGACACTGGTCGCCGTCAGGCATCGCCGACGATGCCGTGACGCTGGCTCCGGCCCGTCGCCCGGCGTGCCCCGGGCGGTCGGGCACCTCGCGTCCCACCAAGGACCCGAATCGCCGTACCTGGCACCGTCGCCACGGCGACGCCGGCACGCGCCACAAGGCCTGACGCAACACAGGCGCAGTATTTCTGAAATAATTTGCGCTTCGGCCGCTGAGATTCCCAGGCAAGGGCCGCCCTACGCCGGACCGGAGGCAGTCCGCACGATGACACCGAATCTAAACCCGCTTGACCTCCGCACCGGCGTGCTGCTCGCGCTGGGCGCGATCTGCGCACTGTTCGCGGTACCGGCCCTCGCCGAGGACTCGGCCCAGGTCATGAACTGGGGCGTCATGGGCATGCAGCTGTTCGGCGGCCTGGCGCTGTTCCTGTTCGGTATGGAGCAGATGGCCGATGCGCTGAAGGCCGTCGCCGGCCAGCGCATGAAGAACATCCTGGCGCGCCTGACGACCAACCGGATCATGGGCGCCGTGACCGGCGCCTTCGTGACCGCGGTGATCCAGTCTTCGTCGGTCACGACGGTGCTCGTGGTCGGCTTCATCTCGGCCGGCCTGATGTCGATGTCGCAGTCGGTCGGCGTGATCATGGGGGCCAACATCGGCACGACGATCACGGCACAGATCGTCGCCTTCAAGGTGACCAAGGCCGCGCTGCTGATGATCGGCGTCGGTTTCACGATGCTGTTCGCGTCGAAGAACGAGAAGATCAAGCAGTACGGCACGATGCTGATGGGGCTCGGCCTGGTGTTCTTCGGCATGAGCGTCATGAGCGACGCGATGAAACCGCTGCGCAGTTTCCAGCCGTTCCTCGACCTGATGCAGCAGATGGAGAACCCGGCGATCGGTATCCTGATCGCCGCGGCCTTCACCGGCCTCGTCCAGTCGTCATCGGCGACCACCGGCATCGTCATCGTCATGGCCAGCCAGGGCTTCATCACGCTACCGGCGGGAATCGCCCTGGCGTTCGGCGCCAACATCGGCACCTGCGTGACCGCGATGCTCGCGGCGATCGGCAAGCCACGCGAGGCGGTCCGTGCGGCCGCGGTGCACGTGTTGTTCAACGTCGCCGGCGTCGTCGTCTGGTTCGTGTTCATACCGCAGCTGGCCGACATCGTCACGCTGATCTCGCCGAGCCATCCCGAGCTGGCCGGTGTCGAGCGCCTCGCCGCCGAGGCGCCGCGTCAGATCGCCAACGCGCACACGATCTTCAACGTCGCCAACACGCTGCTTTTCATCGGCCTGGCCACGCAGCTCGCCCGGCTGGTCGAGTGGCTTATCCCGGACAAGCCGTTCGAGGCCGAGATCCTGTCGGTCACGGCGCGCTATCTCGAACCCGAACTGCTCAGCACGCCGGTGCTGGCGCTGGACCGCGTGCGCATGGAGGTGCAGCACATGGGCGAGGTCGTCATGCGCATGCTCGACCAGATCATGCCGGCGATCCTGGTCGGCAACACCGCGACGCTGCAGCGCATCCGCGAGACCGACGACGAGGTCGACGTGCTGTACGCACAGATCCTCGACTACATGGGCCAGCTCAGCAAAGGCGCGATGACCGACGACCAAACCGACGAGTTCCTGCAACTGATGGCGGCGCTCAGCGACCTGGAGAATATCGGCGACACGATCGAGACCAACCTGGTCGACCTCGGCACGGCCCGCATCGAGGCCGACGTGTCGATCAGCGGACCGACGCGCCGGGTGCTGAACGACTTCCATGACGTGGTCAAGACCGCGACGGCGAGGGCGATCGACGCCGTCGCCACCGGCAATGCCGACGCCGCGCACGAGGTCATCGCGATGAAGACCGATATCAACCGCCTCAGCGACTCGGCCGCGGTCCACCAGGCCAGCCGCCTGGTCGCCCAGGAGCCGAAACGGATACCGGCCTACACGATCGAGATCGACATCATCGAAAAGCAGAAGCGCATCTACTACTTCGCCAAGCGCATGGCCAAGACCGTGATCGCGCAGCAGGCACTCGACGAGCCCGAGGCGGCCGCCGAGGCCGCCGGCTGACATCTCGCCGTCACCGGCGTCATCGAACCTTCACAATCGGGTCACATACGCGTTGCAGAATCTGCGTTCGAGGGCGCGGCGCAGGTGCCGGCGCCCGCCCGGCAACGCGGAGTCGATCATGCAGACGCAGAAGCTGGTCAGCGGCCTGCTGGCGCAATTCTCGCCCGAGGCGCGCAGCGACCACGGCCACCGTGAAGAACTGGAACAGGTCATCGAGTCGCTGCGACAACGCCGCGACGATCTGCAGTCACGCCTCGCCGACGAGACCCGCCACGCCCAGCTGCGCCACCTGAAGATCGACCTCGAGGTCGTGCAGCTGCAGTACCGCAAGGCATTGGAACTGCGCGCCGAGCTGCCACAGCCCTAGTCACTGCCCCGGCCACCGCCCTGGCCGCTGCGCTCGCGTCGGCCGTACCCGCCTGACCGGCGGTCAGCCCTGCCCCGCCTTGACGATCAGTACCGGCACCGGCGACAGGCGCACGACCTGCTCGGCCTTCGAACCGAGCATCAGGTGATCGAGCCCGGTGCGCCCCTGGCTGCCCATGACGACCATGGTCGCGCCGGAACGCTCGACGACCTCGAGGATGCGCGTCACCGGCAGGCCGATGACGAGCAGCTCGTCGCACTTGTGCAGCGGCCGCAGGTCGGGATTGTCCTTGCGCATCTTGCGCAGGAAATCGCTGAACGCGTCGCGCGCCAGGTCCTCGATCCGCACCAGTTTCTTCTTCTTCGCGACCGGGCCGTAATAGCCGGGCATCTCGGCCGGATCGTGGATCACGTGCAGCACCAGCAGGCGCTGTCCGGTGCAGCCGGCGAGTTCGGCGGCCTTGCGCAGCGCGGCGGCCGCGTGCGCCGAGAAATCGACCGGCACGAGGATCGGCTTCTTGCGCTTTCCTGCACCCATGTCTGCGATCCCCTGCGGCTGTCCCTGCTCCCAGTATGCCAGACACGCCGGCCGCGAAGCCGCTTCCGGGTGTCAGGAAGCGGCGTCCGAAATCCTGTCCGGCGCCTTTACAGCGGGCGCGGGAAAGGGCTTCATGCGCGTTCCAGGTATCTGTCGAATAAGCGATTTTTGAGAATGGCACCATTGCTGCATTTACCCATACCAGGAGCACGCCTATCGGCCGCGGGTCGACACAGCCAACGCCTGTGCCGAGCGGAGAACAACAATGCTGGCGACTCGGTCGATAGGCGTGCTACCACCAACCGGGCCACGATCGCCGGTCGCTAACCCCGACCCAGCGCGACTCGCGGCCCGGCACGCGCGCGCCACGCGCGGCCGCAGCGGCGATCGCGCCGCCCGGCAGACGTTGCAGATCCACTGCAGGAGGCTGTCGAATGCCCCGGTCGCGCCGCTGCGAGCACGCCGATGTCACGCCCGCCCTCGCCCGGTGGCGGGCGCGCCGCGATCCGACAAAATCCCCCCGATTTGGCGCATTTCCCTTACACTCGGCCAAAACAACGGGAACGCACGCCACCGCGGCCCTGCCAGCGTCCGCTGCGCACCCGAATAACGCGGGCCAGACCGCGACGTCGCCGCAGCGCGCGGCCGGGTCGGTCGCCTGGCTTGGGGAGTCGATCATGATCGTGCATCGCCAACGCCCGGCGTGGGCCTCGACGCCGGCGCCATTGCCGTCGACCGCACCTGCCGCCGGCCACGTCTGCGGGCCCGCGCGGCCACATACCCGGGCGCTGCCTGCGACGCCACCGCACCCACCTCGCGGCCACTGCGCCGCCCGCCTGCGACCCTTTTCATCGACCGGGGAACGCCAATGACACGGATGCGCTCACGCCTGCTCACGCGACTGGTCGCCGTATTCACGGCGCAGTGTCTGATCGGCTCCAACCTGGTGCTGGCCGCCGCGCAGATCGTCGTCGACGGCCAGACCCAGACGCAGCTGCACGTGCACGGACCGGTCACCGACGTCACGACGCGCACGGTGCGCGGCGCCAATGCCTACAACTCGTTCAGCAAGTTCGATGTCCACCGCGGCAACACGGTCAACCTGCACGTACCGGGCAGCGCGCAGAACCTGATCAACCTAGTGCACGACAAGGGCACGCGCATCGACGGCGTGCTCAACAGCTATCACCGTGGCGAGATCGGCGGCAACGTCTACTTCGCCAACCCGCACGGCGTCGTCGTCGGCGCCAGCGGCGTCGTCAACGTCGGCGCGCTGAGCGTCACGACGCCGACCAAACCGTTCATGGACGGCTTCATCGACGGTGCCGGCAACCCGTCGGCCGCGGCCACGCAGCAGGTCCTCGACGGCACCGCGCCGATCAACCCGAACGCGCGCATCGACATCCGCGGCCAGGTCAACGCCCGCGGCGACATCCGCCTGCGCAGCGCTCACATCGAGATCGCCGGCGCGCTCGACAGCCTGCCGGCGCCGGCCGCCGGCCACGCGCTCGCGGCGCCGCTGAACACCGGTGGCCTGCAGGACGCGACGCACATGGTCGAACGCAACGGCGAGATCTGGATCCTCGCCGACGGCGACGCCAGCGTCACCGGCAGCATCCGCAGCGACGGCGCCGACGGCTTCGACGCCGGCGGCGTCACGGTGCGCGCTGGCAACGACATCGCAGTCAGCGGCGATGCCGTGATCTCGGCACGTGGCAATGGCAGCGAGTCCGATGGCGGACGAGTGGTCGTGTTCGCCGAGCGCGATGCGACGCTGGCCGACCGGGCGCGCGTCGACGTCAGCGGCGGCGACGTCTCGGGCGATGGCGGTTTCGCCGAGTTCAGCGCCAAGCGCACGGTCACGATCGACGGCGGCAGCCTGCAGGCCGGCGCCAGCGACGGCCGCAACGGCGAAGCGCTGGTCGACCCGCTGGTCCTCAACATCAACACACCGCAGCTCAGCGGCGGCGGCAACCAGACCTTTCAGGCCGACGAGCAGATCAACATCGCGCCGGGCACGCTGATCTCCAGCCGCAACATCGGCAGCGCCGGTGATCACGTCAACGCGGCATCGCAGGGCGATTCCGGCGACATGCGCTTCGAGGCCCCCGAGATCAACGTCGCACCGGGTGTGCAGATCTTTGCCCATGCGATCAACCAGAATGGTACCGGCTTCGCGGCCGGCGACATCCTGTTCAAGGCCGACGGTGCTGTCATCGACGTGACAGCCGGCGCGTCGGGCACGATGGTCGACGTCCTCGAGAGCATCATCGACGTCGCCAATCCGCCGTCGTTGGCCGGCCTGTTCGATGCGCTGCTGGATACCGCACAGGGCAGGATCGACATCGACGGCGCGACCATCCGCGGTGGCGACGTCACGCTGACCGCGTCCGGCGCCGACCGCCTCGGCTTCGACAAGCAGGCCACGGCCAGCATCCGCGTCAACGACACGCAGATCCGCGCCAACGACGTGACGATGACCGCGACCGCCGACACCTCGCTGCTGCCAGCGCAGAACGACCCGTCGGGCTCGATCGACATCGAGGAGGTCACGAGCCTGGTGCTCGATCTCGGCGCGACGCCGTTCGTGTCGCTGTCGAGCAGCCAGGCCGAGGTGCGCATCACCGGCAACAGCGCGATCGACGCAAGCGGCGACGTGTCCATCGCCGCCGACGCGACGTCCAAGGCCAAGCAGATCGCCCCCGGCCTGCTGTTCAGCATCGGCTACGGCGTCTCCAACGCGAAGGCGGTCGCCGAACTCGCCGACAATGCGGTCGTGACCGCCGGCGGCGACCTCGCGATCGACGCGACGACCAACAGCATCGTCGACATCAGCGCGACGTCGCGCTCGCTGAACAAGCCCGTCGATCTCACCTACGTCGAGTCGACGACCGAGGCCACGACCTTTGCCGGCAGCGGCAACAGTACCCGCATCACGGCCGGCAGCGTCGCGGTCAACGCGACGACCAATCTCGACATCGCGACCAGCGGCAGCGCCGAGCAGGTCGGCGGCAGCTCGGCCGGCCTGGCGATCGTGCAGAGCGACCTGGCGAGCGAGACCGATGCCGTGCTCGCCGGCGTCGTCGACAGTCGCGGCGCGATCGACGTGACGGCCGTGGCCGACATGGAGCAGAACGTCACGCGCGCCGACTCGGCATCGCTCGGCAGCACCGGCAGCTTCAGCACCAAGCTCAACAACAAGATCGCCGGCATCCAGCGCAACATGGCCGCGGCCGTGCTGTCGCAGTTCACCGGCAGCAGCACGACGATCGCCAACTTCCTGTTCCCGGGTATCCGCTCGGGCCGGCTGAACATCTCCGGCGCACTGGCGTTCGCCGACACGGTCAACAACGTGCGGGCGCGCATCGCCGACGCCGCCGACGTGCGTGCCGGCGGCCCGATCCGCATCGACGCGCGGGTCAACGACGATTTCAATCTCGGTGCGGTATCGCAGACCAGCTCCGACGGCGCGGCATTCGGCGGCGCGGTCGCGATCGGTGAGTACGTCAACGACGCGCGCGCGTGGGTCGGCCAGGGCGCACTGGTCGACACTGGCAGTGCGCTCGACGTGACCGCGGCGACCACGCTGGAATATCCGTGGGCCGTCGACTGGGGCAATCTCGAGGACGTGCTGAACCACGTCACCGGCAACATCGAGGACCTGCTGTTCACCAGCTACGCGTTCAACAACAGCAAGGGCCGCAGCGGCAGCCTGTCGGCGTCGGTCGACGTCATCGATCTCGACGCGACCGCGCTCGCTTGGATCGACGGTGCCGCGCTGATCAACCAGCGCGGCAGCAGCGGCGACGTCAACGTGCTCGCGTCGCACGACCTGAACTTCGTCCAGGCGGTCGGCACCAGCGTGCCGTTCTCGTTCATCAACCGCCTGCTCGGCAAGTCGCCGAGCAGGAGCGGTTTCGGCGGCTCGGCCGGTTTCGTCAGCATCGACGCCGACGCCAGGGCCTGGGTCGCCGACGACGTTCGGCTCGCCGCCGACGATGTCAGCGTCGCCGCCCAGTCGACGCAGCGCCTGATCCAGCTCGCCAAGGCCGGCGGCACGACCAGCGACCTCGGTGTCGCCGGCACGCTGACCCACAGCAGGCTGACCGGCACGGTGTCGGCCGGTATCGAGGCGAGCGCCGACGTCGCTGCCACGGGCGACGTCGACGTCAGCGCCGACAGCGAGGCCTCGAACCTGCTGATCGCCGGCGCCGTGATCTCCGGCGGCAACGCCGGCATCGGCGCGTCGATCTCGTTCGCCAACGCGGACACGACGACCAAGGCCTGGATCGGCGACGACGACGGCGACGGCAGGCGCGGCGGCACGGTCAGCGCCGGCAATGCGGTCACGGTCGAAGCCGACGGTCTCAGCGACATCTCGACCTACAGCGTCGCCGCGGCGACCGCATCGGGCGTCGCGTCGGCGACCGATACCTCGGGCGCACAGGACAAGGGCAAGGGCAAGTTCGGTCTCGGCTTCGCCGGCGACGTGTCGTTCAACGACATCGCCGCCGACGTGTTCGCGGACGTCGCTGACGGTAGCGCGATCGATGCCGCGGCGCTGACCGTCGGCGCGCACCGCAGCGGCGATATCTTCGCGTTCTCCGGCAGCGCCGCGTACGCGAGCAGCGTCGCCGGCAGCTCGGCCGGGCTGGCCGGCGCGTACTCGCAGAACATCATCACGGGCACGACCCGCGCATCGATCAGCGACGCGCTGGTCGACGTCAGCGGCGCGCTCAGCGTCGACGCCGACACCGTCGGCGACCTGTGGTCGATCGCCGCGGGCGGCTCGGCCGCGCCGAAGCCGAGCGGCCTCGCGATCGCCGGGCAGGTCTCCTACAACGAGATCAGCAACCAGACCCTGGCGCTGATCGACAACGCGCAGATCAACCAGGCCGGCGGGCCGGTCGGCGACGTCACGCTGGATGCGCTCGACGACAGCGACATCCGCGCGGTCACCGCCGCGGTCGCGTTCGGCGGCAGGGTCGGCTTCGGTGCGTCGGTCGCGATCAGCGAGATCGCCAACACCACGCGTGCGGCCGCGCACAACTCGCCGATCCGCGCCGACCGGCTGGCGCTGCTCGCGCTCAACGACAGCTTCATCCTGTCGGTCGCGGCGGCCGGTGGCTTCTCGTCGGGCACCGCCGGCGTCGGCGGCGCGGTCTCGATCAACGAGATCGCCAACACCACCGAGGCCACGCTGAGCGCCGACGCCACGCCGGTCGCGATCGTCAGCGATACCGCGATCCTGTTGTCCGCGGTCGACGCCGACGCGCAGAGCCGCGATGAAGAGCTCAGCGACCTCGGCAACGACGACCTGAACACCAGCGAGGCACCGCTGGCGGACAGCAGCAAGCTGAAGATCCTGTCGGTCGCCGCCGGCATCGCCGGCGCCGCGCGGACCGCCGTCGGCGCAGCCGGCTCGCACAACACCATCACCAACAACGTGCGCGCCAGGGCCACCGGCGTCGACCTGACCGCACGCAACGGCGACGTCACGCTGAACGCACGCGCGAGCGCGGCGACGCTGGCGATCGCGGCCGGTGTCGCCGGCGCCGGCCAGGTCGGCGTGTCCGGCTCGGTCGCGATCAATAAGACCGGCAACGGCGCCGCCGAGCCGAACCTGACCGAAGCGGTCGCCGACGGCGGTGCGTCGCTGACCGCCGCTGCCGGCGACGTGCAGTTGTTCGCGCGCAACGACACGACACTGCAGGTCATCACCGGTGCGGCCGCCGGGGCCGGTAGCGGCGCGGTCAGCGCGTCGGGGTCGTACAACGAGATCCGCGACACGACGCGGGTCACGGTCGACGGCGCGACGCTCGACGCGGCCCGCTCGGTGCGCCTGGTCGCGGCATCCGACGCCGTCATCAAGGCCATCGCGGCCGGCGGCAGCGCCGCCGGCAACGTCGCGTTCGCCGGCTCGATCGCGCTGAACTTCCTGCGCAACCGCACCGAGGCGCTGGTCAGCGGCGACGCGACGATCACGGCCGATCACAGCGCGACGGTCGAGGCCACGGCCGACAACGCGATCGAGGTCATCGCCGGCGTGCTGTCGCTGAGCGGCTCGACCGGGGTCGGCGGCGCGGTCGCGGTCAACGATCTCGACAACGACACGCGCGCCGCCGTCGCCGGCAGCGCGACCCGGATCGAGGCCACCGGCAACGGCGACGCCGTTCAGGTCGACAGCGGCCTGCTCAGCGCGGCCGGCGGCGACCTCGCCGAGCGCCGCACGACGCGCACGCTGCACGGCGTCGCCGTGGTCGCATCGGCGACCGACCGGATCGACAGCATCGTCGCCAACGTCGCCGGCGGCGGCAGCGCCGGGGTCGCGGCATCGGTCGGCGTCAACCTGGTCGGCGGCAGCACCGAGGCGACCGTCACCGATGCGTCACTGCTCGGCGGCGCCTCGCCGGCGGCCACCCAGCAGACGCTGGTCGGTGCCCACCATCACGCCAGGGTCCGCGGCGCCGCCGGCGGCGGCGCGTTCGGCGGCACTGCCGGTGTCGGCGGCGCCAGCGACACGACCGTGATCACGCACACGACGCGCGCACGCACCGACAACGCGACGCTGCGCGCCCAGCAGGCCCTGGCGCTGCAGGCGCTCAGCTCGTCCGACGTGCAGTCGATCACGGTCGGTGCCGGTCTCAGCGGCACGGTCGGCGCGAGCGGCTCGGTGTCGGTCGTGCGCCTCGCCGGCAGCACCGCGGCCGACGCGCACGACAGCCGCCTGACGTCGACCGGCGACCTGCTGGTCGCCGCCAACGATGCCGCGCTGTCGCAGGTCATCGCCGGCAGCGCCGCGATCGGGCTGGCCAGCGGCATCGGCGCCGGCGTCGCGGTGCAGTCGTTCGACCACGACACGACGGCGACGCTCAGCGGCACGTCGGCACTCGACGCGGCCGGCACGACCGTGCTGCTGGCCGACTCAACCAAGGCCTTCGACAACTACGCGGCGACGATCTCGGCGGCCGGCTCGGTCGGTGTCGCCGGTACCGTCGCGGTGACGACCGTCAACGGCGAGACCAGCGCCACGGTCGGCGGCGGTAGCGCAATCAACCGGAACCTCGGCGGCACTGCGCAGGATGTGCGCATCGCCGCCAACGATGCGCTGCGCAGCGACAGCAAGGTCGGCGGCGTCGCGGTCGGCCTCGGTGCGGCCGGTGTCGGCGCCGCTGTCGACGTGCTGGTCGCCGGCAACACGACCAGCGCACAGATCGCACCCGGTGCCGAGGTCAACGCCGGGCGCGACATCGGCGTCGATGCGACGACCAACCGCGACGTCGATTCGATCGTGATCGCCGCGGCCGGCGGCGCGACCGTCGGCATCGGCGGTGCCGTCGCGGTGATCAACGTCGGCTCGCGCGCCGACAGTGACGCGCGCAGCGAGGCGGACAACGGCGGCGACGGCTCGGTCAGCGAGGCCGACCGCCTGGCCAGCCGTTCGGCGGTCGGCGACCAGCTCGACTCCGGCGAGTCGGCGAGCGGCGAATCGACCGGCAACAGCGACCGCAGCCGCGCCACCGTCGCCGTCAAGGGCGACTTCGACGCGACGCCGCTGCCGAGCCAGCGCACCGCGCAGGCGCTGGTCGGCGGCGGCAGCCGGCTGGACGCCGGCGGTGCGCTCAGCGTGACCGCCGCCAACAGCGGCGATGTCGACGTGACCAGCGTCGGGGTCGGCGTCAGCGCCGGCGTGTCGCTGGGTGGCGGTATCGCCGTCGTCGGCATCGATGACGACGTGTCGGCGGCGCTGGCCGGCGATGTCAGCGCCGGCGGCGACGTCGACGTGCGCGCCAGCGACCGCGACCTCAACACCTCCTCGATCGAGACCTACGCCGGCGGTGCCGGCGCGGTCGGCCTCGGCGCGTCGGTCGCGATCGTCGACAAATCGAGCAGCGCCGCGGCGACGATCGCTGCCGGCAGCCTGGTCCGCGAGGCTGGCGACATCACCGTCGATGGGCGCATCGATCACGCCGTCGAGGCCAAGGCGCTGCAGGCCAGCATCGGCCTGGCCGGCGTCGGCGCATCGGTCGCGCGCGCGACCACCGGCGGACGCGCGGATGCCGTGGTCGGCGACAATGTGCGCATCGGCGGCTTCGCGAACCAGGCCGTCAACGGCCTCGCGGTCACGGCGTTCGCCGAGACCGACACCACCGCCGACACGCTGGCCGTCGCCGGCGGCATCCTGTCGGGCAACGGCTCGGATGCACGGGCGACGACGTCGCCGACCGTGGTCGCGGCGATCGGCAACGACAATGACATCACGGTCGCCGACGACGTGCGCGTCAGGGCCGGCGCGTCGACCGACGCGTTCGGCCGGGCACGCGGCTTCAGCGGCGGCGCGGTCGACGTCGGCGCCAGCATCGCCGACGCCGCCGAGACCACGGTCGTGCGCGCGACCATCGGTCGCGGCAGCGTCATCGACGCCGGCGGCGACATCCAGCTGCTCGCGTATCACAACTGGACACCCGGCAGTTCACCGGCGCTGCCCGGCAGCGCGCGCTCCAATCGCAAGATCGAGGCCGATGCCGAGGCCTCGGGCGGCGCGCTGCTGACCGTCAAGGGCAGCGAGGCCAACGCCAGCGCGACGGTCGACACCCTGACCTCGGTCGCCGACGACGTCGTGCTGCTGGCCGGCGGCGAGGTCAGTTCGCAGTCGCTGTCGTCGGGCAACGTCGACGCCTTCGCCGACAGCTTCCTCGGCGGCGTGCTCGCCGGCGGCACCGCCGACGCCAACGCGACGCTGAACCACAGCGTTCAATCGCTCACTGGCAACGACGTGCGCATCATCGCCGGCGCCGACGTGACCGTGTCGGCGATCGCCGACAGCCGCGCCCGCGCGCAGACCGCCGGCGGCGTCGGTGGCCTGCTGGCCGCCGGCGGCACGACCGCCGACGTCGTCGTCAGCCACCTGGCCAGGGTCGCGCTCGGCGCGCGCAACACCATCGTCAGCGACCGGACCGTGACGCTGCAGGCGCGCAGCGACATCGACGCGTCGTCCGAGACCGACATCACCTCGGGGGGCGCCGTGACGCTGAACCAGACCGCCGCGAGCGCCCGCGTCACCGCCGACACCGAGATCGCCATCGGCGACCAGGCGACGATCACCGCGCAGACCATCGTCGTCGACGCCGAAGTGACCAGGCTGCGCGTCAGCGCCGATGCGTTCTCCGAGACCGTAGCGCTGAACTCGACGTCGGAGGCCGATACGCAGGTCGACGTCGAATCGAAGGTCGTGGCCACGGTCGGTAACGACGTGACGCTGACCGGGCGCGACCGGGTCGCGATCTCGGCGATCCATGCGGTGCCCGACATCGATGCGATCTCGACGACCAAGGCCGCCGGCGCGACCGGTTCGACGTTCTCGGTCGCGACCGCCAACCTCGACGTCGACGCCGACGTCGTCGTCAACGACGGCACGACGATCTTCACCGACGACCTGTACGTCGCCGCGCTCGCGTTCGAAGCCGAAGGCATGTGGAACCGCGACGCCAACGCGATCGCGAACACCGTCGTCAACTGGGTGCTGACGACCGTCGACGTACTGGTCAAGGAAGTCAGCAAGATCCCTATCATCGGCTGGTTCGTCAAGTGGGTCTGGAAGCGGGTCTCGAAATGGGTCGCCGAGATCACCAACAGCGAGTCCGAGGCGCTGCTCCGGGGCACGTTGGCAATCGAGAACGCCATCCAGTTCGATGCCGATGTCTTCCAGCTGTCGTCGACCAGCCCGGAGCTGATCGTCGACAGCGATGGCAACATCGTCCGCGACTTCCTCGTCGACGCGCGTCGTGAGGGCGACGAGATCATCGTCGACGACCTGATCAACGCCGGGCGCGGCAAGGTGTTGATCGATGCCAGCAACGGCCTGCTGTTCGGCGACGGCCGGGTGTTCGTCAACAACGCCTACGAGACGGTCACGCTGGAGAACAACTCCGACCTCGATCTGCGTATCAACGACATCGACATCGCCAGTGATCACCTGGTCACGCCGGACGTCGAGTTCTTCTCCAGCAACGACTTCGACCTGGAGATCGTCGCCGGCGTCGAGCGCAGCAGCGTGATCATCAACAACACGTCGACATCCGACGTGATCATCGCCGGCCTGATCGAGAACCCGTTCGGCGACACGACGATCGTCAACCGCGGCGGGGACATCCTGTCGACCGGCAACGGCATCGTGCAGTCCAACGCGCTGCGCCTGTCGGCGCACAACGGCGCGATCGGCACGGCCGGGCAGCGCCTGGCGATCCAGCTCGCGGCCGGTGAGGAGACGCCGCGGCTCGACCTGCTGGCGAATCACGACGTGTTCCTCGACGTGACGCTGGTCGACTTCCTCGGCAGCGCCGACACCGTCGTCGCCCGCACGGCGATCATCGACGGCGTGCTGGCCGCCGGTGACGTCGACGTCCTGTTCAACGACGGCAGGGCCTTCGTACTCGTCGATTCCGAACTGCCGCCGGAGGAGCGTCCGTTCGTCGCGACCTATCGCATCGACAACCGCTTCGCCGCCGGCGGTGACGTGACCCTGGACGGTACACCGCTGGCGTTGATCGCCCTGTTCGGCACGCTGAGCAGCGGTTTCGCCGACATCGTCGCCGACATCGGCCCCGACGGTACGATCGACGACGACGCGGTCGACTACCTCGCCGACGACGGCACCGCGCCGTTGACGATCGAGACCCTCGGTCACGACGGCGGCAACATCGCGATCAGCGGTAATCTCGTCGGCACCGGCACCGTGCAGGTACTCGACGGCTACAGTCGCGTCGCGATCACCAACCGCTCGCCGTTCGATCTGGCGATCGCCGACATCGACCTCGGTACGCCGGTCTCTGGCAGCATCGTGCTCAACGGCGTCGCCGTCGATCCGAAAGGCGGCGGCATCGGCACGCTCGGCGTGGCCACGTCGGGCTACAGCGAGGGTGGCGTCAGCGTCACCAACAGCGGTCCGGGTAACGTGCTGCTCGGTGGACTGATCGACAACCCCAGCGGGGTCGTGCACATCGCCAACAGCGGCGGCGATATCGTCAGCCGCGGCGCGAGCCAGCGGCTGGTCAGCCGGGCCGCCGTGCTCGACGCCGGCGCCCAGCGTGTCGCTCTCGACAAGGTCGTCGTCGACGATGGATTGACCGTCATCGGCGACACTATCGCCCTGCCCGATGTCGAGCACAGCGGCAGCACGCTGGTCGCCAACATCGCCGGCAGCGGCGGCACGCTGGCCGACAGCGTCAACCTCGGCCTGACCTCGCGCGGCTCGGCGACGTTCAACGACTTCCGGGCGGTCAATGCCGGCGTGACATCGACGACCGATCGCCTGCGTTTCGACGACGCCCTGCTCGGCGAGGTCGCGACCGTCGACACGCCGCTGCATCGCATCGTCGTCGACAACATCAACCGCCGGCTGCACCCGAACGCGACCGGCCAGCTGCACTCGCCCGGCCGGGCGTTCGACCTGCAGCTGCTCGCCGAGCGCCGCTTCCTGACCAATGCGTTCCTGATCAACTTCGATCCGGATTTCATCGCCAACGTGTTCAGCACCGAGAACAGTCTGACGCGGCTGAACGTCAAGCGCGATACGCTGCCCGAGTTGACGTCGGATGCGCTCGAGGTCGACAGCAGCATCGTCGAGGCGATCGTGCTCGCCGGCATCATGTCCGACCAGCTCGCGCCGGCGGCCGGCGGCCCGGTCAACTACGACGCGGCCGACGACGACAGCCTGCTAGGTATCACGGCCTGCGTCGCGGCGCGCTCGGTCGACGAGCTGCTCGACACCGAGCGCTGCAACGACGAACGGCCGGCCGCCAGCCCGGCGCCCGGCAACTGAATGACACCACCGTGGACAAGCCCCGGCCATCCGGCCGGGCGAGGCCTGTCGAGGAAAGGCATGAACGAGATTCGCCGCCGGCTTGCCGGACTGTTGCTGCTGACGCTGCTGCCCGGCGGCGCGCTGGCCCTGGAACCAGCCGACGCCGGCTCGGTGCTCGAACGCTCACGCGACATGCGCGAGTTCCTCGAGGACCAGCGCCGCCTCAGGGCCGTGCCGCAACCGCCGGCCGATGCGCAGATCGACGACCAGACCGACAGCGCAACGGACACGCCGGCCGCCGGCGACGCGCGCTTCGTGCTGCAGCAGGTCATGTTCTCGAGATCGGACGTGCTCGCGGCCGACGAACTGCGCGACGTCGCCGGGCGCTATGTCGGCCGCGAGGTCCGCGTCAGTGACCTGTTCGCACTGCTCGACGACGTCAACGCGCTGTACCGCGCGCGCCAGATCATCGCCGCCAAGGCCGTGCTGCCGCCGCAGAAGATCGAGCAGGGCACGGTGCGAATCCGCCTGGTCGAGGGCCGCGTCGGACGCCTGCTGCTCGATGGCAACGACACCACCAACGACGCCTTCATCACCGCCGGCCTGCCGACGCTGCAGGCCGGCGAGCTGGTCTACCTCGACGAACTCGAGTCGGACCTGTTCTATTTCAATTCGGTAAACGACATCGAGCTGCGCGCGACGCTGAAACCCGGCGAGGCGTTTGCGACCACCGACTACGTGCTGCGCGTCGTCGAACCGCCGGCACACGAGGTCACGGTGTTCACCGACAACGCCGGTCGCGACGACGTCGGCCTGTACCGCATCGGTGCCGCGTTCGCCAACCGCAGCCTCAGCGGGCGCCGCGACGTGTTCAAGTTCGGCGGCCATGTCGCCGAGGGCACGAAGGCCGTCTACACCTCGTACAGCGTGCCGCTGAACAGCCGCGGTACGCGCCTCGGCCTGAACGCCGATTACTCGGAGATCGAGATCATCGACGGACCCCTCGAACCGCTCGACGTGTCCGGCGATTCGGTCAACGCCGGGGTGTTCGTGACCCATCCGCTGCAGGTGCTGCGCAGCGGCGTAACCAACGGCTACGTCGGCTACAGCTTCAAGGAATCGACGACCGACTTCGACGACGTGACGCTGCTGAAGACCTTCGTGCGCACGCTGACGGCCGGTGTCGATATCCAGCGCAGCAGCATCGATCAATCGTGGTTCGGCCGCTTCTACGTGACCGGCGCGCCGAACTCTTGGGGCAACACGCAATCGTTCATCCGCTGGAACGGCGAGTACAGCCGGATCCGCGTATTGCCGAGCAACTGGGTGGTGCTGTACCGCGCGCGCGCGCAGGTCTCGGCGGCCGAACTGCTGCCGTCGTCGGAGCAGTTCCAGATCGGCGGCATGTCGACCGTGCGCGGCTACCCGGAGGGCCTGTTGATCGGTGACGAGGGCTACTTCATCAGCGCCGAAGCAACCTTTCCGCTGAGCGAGGCCGACGCCGTCGATCCGTCCGCCAACCCGTTCACACAGCGGCTGCGCGGCATCCTGTTCGTCGACCACGGCGCCGCGTTCCCGTTCAAGGGCAACAACGAGGGCATCAACAGCGACGACTTCCTGACCAGCATCGGTGGTGGTATCGCCGTCAACCTCGGCAGACGCACCCAGGGGCGCCTGGTGTTCGGCGTACCGCTCGACAAGCGCGACGACGACGAAGACGGCGTAACGCTGCACTTCTACATCCAGAGTGGGCTGTTCTGACGGCGCCGCCGATACCTGCGACGACCACCGCCACCGTCCGGCCTCAGTCCCACGCCGGGAAGTCGCCCTCGCCGGCCAGCGCCGAGATCGCGGCCTCGAGCTCGCGCATATAGCGCTGGCGCCCGCCAGACCAGTTCAGCGGTTCACCGACGAACACGTCGCAGAAGAACGGTACCAGCAGGGCCTCGCCCTTGGGCAGGGCCTTGCCGAGGCCGTGCAGGTAGACCGGTGTGACCGGCACGTCCGGGTGGCGCTCGGCGAGGCGCGCGATGCCCTTCTTGAACGCCGCCAAATGCTCGGGCTCACCGCGGCTGCCCTCGGGAAAAAACACCAGTATCCGGCCGTCGTCGATCGCGCGGTCGACCGCCGCGAGGGGATCGTCGCCACGTTCGCCGCTGCCGCGCTGCAGCGGCAGGATGCCGATGATATTCAGCGCGAACCAGGCCAGCGCGCGGTTACGCAAAAAATAGTCCATTGCCGCGACCGGCTGCAGCCGTGGCAGCAGGCGTGGTGGCAGCAGCGTCATCAGCACCAGCGTATCGAGATGGCTGTTGTGGTTGGCGACCAGGATCGCCGGGCCGCCTGCCGGCAGGCGGTCACGGTGGCGCACGTTCTCGCCGAGTACGACCAGCACGACGAAGCGTACGAACACGTTGAAGAACAGCCAGCGCAATCCGCGGATCAACATCAGTAGTGCAGGAAGTAGACGAAATGGAAGAACAGCGGCGCGGTGTAGCTGAGGCTGTCGATGCGGTCGAGGATGCCGCCGTGGCCGGGCAGCAGGCTGCCGCTGTCCTTGACGCCGATGTCACGCTTCAATGCCGAGATCGTCACGTCACCGACGAAACCGCCGACGCCAATGATCATGCCGGCGGCAAACGCCGAGATCGCGTCCAGCGGCGTCAGCAGTGGCGCCAGCAGCAGCGCCAGTACCGCAGTCGTCACCACGCCGCCGATCAGGCCCTGCGTGGTCTTGTTCGGGCTGACCCGCGGCACCACCTTGTCGAGGCCCAGCAGCTTGCCCCAGAGGTACTGGGCGACGTCGTTGAACTGGGTCAGGAACACCAGGTACAGCACCAGACCGGCGCCGCCGCCGGCCGGGTTGTTCTCGGCCGGCAGTACCAGCAGGTAGGCGACATGGCTGATGCTGAACACCGTCGTCATCAGCCCCCAGTGCAGCGTGCCGACGGCGCGTAGAAAGGCCTTGGTCTCGCCGATGATGATCATGCGCAACGGCAGGTACAGGAACATGAACACCGGGATGAAGATGATGAACATGCCGTACCAGCCGATCGCGACCCAGTAGTACTGCAGCGGTATCGCGACATAGGCCCAGAACATCACGCGGCGGTCGGCACGCCGGGTCGGGATGATCGACAGGTATTCCTTGAGCGCGAGGAAACTGACGAACGCGAAGAACACCAGCGAGATCGCACGCGACAGCAGCATCGCCGCGGCGAACACCGTGACCATGACCCACCACGACGCGATGCGCTGGCCGAGTTCGGCGTAGTCGCGTTGCGGGTGGCGGCGGCGCAGCAGGTAGAGGGTCAACGATGCGGTAGCCAACAAGCCGTACAGGCCGATCAGCGACCACACGACATTGTCGGTCAGGCTGCTGCCCATCATGCGATCTCGCGCAACGCCTGCCGCCCACGGTTGAAGATCGTGAACAGCGACAGCAACAGCAGCAACGCCAGCACCCAATCGGCCCAGGGCTGCGGCTCGACACCGAGGCCGATCAGCAGGCCGAGCGTACCGAAGGCCAGCGCCCGGTCGCTCTTGCCCATCGGCCCGTCGTAGCGTCGGCTCGCGCCGATCTGCACCGCGACGACACCGGTCATCTCGACGATCACGGCCGCCACGACGACGGCAACGACCAGCACCGGCGACAGGCCGGCGACCCAGCACAGCGGCAGGTACAGCGCGGCATCGGACAGCACGTCGCCGAGCTCGTTGAGGATCGCGCCGAGCGGCGATGCCATCGCATGCTCGCGTGCGAGCATGCCGTCGATCGCGTTCAGCGCCATGCGCACGAACAGGGCCAGCGGCAGCAACAGCAGCGGCCATGCACGCTCGGCGAGCAGGCCGATCGTGACACCGATGACGACCGACAGCAGCAGCGCAGCGACGGTCACCTGGTTGGCACTGACACCGGCCCGCGCCAGCCGGCCGACGACCGGCCGCAGCAGGTCCTGGAAGCGGGGCTTCAGGTCGTAGACCGACGCCATCGCCGTGCTCCGAGGTCGCCGGTTCGGTGCCGCGCGCAGCGCATCATGGCCGCGCGTTCATTCGCCGTTGTCGCCGGCATCGGCGGCCGGCGCTTCCGTACCCTCGACGATCAGCCCCAGGCGGCGCGCGCGTCGCTCCCAGTTGCGCCGCGCCAGCACCTGCATATCGCTGGTCTGGTCCGTTTCATCGACGATCTCGACGCCGAGCAGCGTCTCGATCAGGTCTTCCATCGTCACGATGCCGGCCATGCCGCCAAACTCGTCGACGACCAGCGCGATGTGTTCCCGGGTGTGCAGGAACTGGTTGAACAACTCGATGATCGGGTGGTCTTCGGCGACCGCGATGATGTCGCGCTTGAGCGTGCGCAGCTCGTCGTTCGACCCGCCGTCGGCCATGCGGTCGAGCAACTGGTCCTTGAGCATGTAGCCGATCACGTGGTCGCGCGAATCGTTCTCGTACAGCGGGATACGCGAGAAGCGCAGGTTGCGGTTGTCGTCGTAGAACGCGCTGATCGGCTGGCATGCCGACGCCGCCTTGACGACGGTGCGCGGGGTCATGACGTCGCGTGCCCGTACCGAGCGGAAGCGCAGCAGGCTGCTGATGATCTCCGACTCGCGCTCCTCGAAGATCCCGTGCTTGGCACCGATGTCGGCCATCGCCAGGAAGTCGCTGCGCGTGAACGCACTGCCGACCTCGTCCTTCTTCAGCGCCTTGGTCACGAACTGGCTGAACCAGACCAGCGGGTACAGCGCCTTGATGATGAACGCCAGGCTGCGCGCCGTGAACGGCGTCAGCTCCTGCCAGTAGTTGGCGCCGAGCGTCTTCGGGATCAGCTCGGACAGCACCAGGATCGCCAGCGTCATCGCCACCGGCACTGCGAAGCTGGTGATCCACGGATTGGCATCGGCCCAGATCTTTGCCGCCTGGTCGCCGACGCCGATCGCGCCGACGGTATGGGCGATCGTGTTCAGTGTCAGGATCGCGGCCAGCGGGCGGTCGATGTTGTCCTTGAACGCCTGCAGACGGCGGCCGAGCCGCCCGCCCTGCTGCACCTGGATCTGCGCATACGACGGCGTGATGCTGAGCAGCACCGCCTCCCACAGCGAGCACAGGAACGACGTCACGATCGCGACCAGGAAGAAGACGATCAGCAAGGTATACATGGTGATGCCCTGTCCGACGGCCGGATTGGCCGGTTAGCGCAGGCCCGCCGCAGCGCAGCAAAAACGGGGCCGAGGCCCCGCTTGCCATGGATGCCGAGGGCGCATCGAGTCAGAACGGGATGTCGTCTTCGAAGCCGCTGTCGGCCGGGGCGGCCTGCGGTTTGGCGGCCGGCTGCGACGCCGGCGCGCGCGACTGGGCCGGCGCGAAATCGGCGCTGCCACCGCCGCGGCTGTCGAGCATCTGCATCTCGTCGGCGACGACCTCGGTCGTGTAGCGGTCCTGGCCCTGCTGGTCCTGCCACTTGCGGGTCTGCAGCTTGCCCTCGAGATAGACCTTCGAACCCTTCTTCAGGTATTCGCCGGCGATCTCGGCGAGGCGGCGAAACATCACGACGCGGTGCCACTCGGTCTTTTCCTGCTGCTCGCCGGTATTCTTGTCTTTCCAGGTCTCCGACGTGGCCACGGTGATGTTGCAGACCGCGCCGCCGTTGGGCATGTAACGGACCTCGGGATCCTGCCCCAGGTTGCCGATCAGGATGACCTTGTTGATGCCTCTACTCGCCATGTTTCCTCCTCTGGCCGGCGCCGCGTCCTTACGGGGCCGGGTGTTTTTGCCATCCCGGCAGTCTACGCCGGGCGGGCGATGATTTCATCCAGCGCGCCGTCATCGAGGCGTTCGCGGTCGACCTTCAGATAGGCCACGCCCTCGTCGGCGACGACCACCGCCTCGACGACACCGGGGACCTGGCGCAGGCGCTCGGCGAGGTCGGCGGCGGTGGCCGCTGACGCCGTTTCCAGGCTCAGCAGGCGACTCGAGTAGCGACCCGGCCGGCGCATCCCCGCGGCCACCGCCAGCCACAGCAGCGCCGCGACCACGCCGGCACCGAACACCGCGGTCAGCCCGTACTGCTGGTGCACCCAGCCGCCGAGCAGTCCGCCGCTGAACGCACCGAGGAACTGTGACGACGAGTAGACCCCCATCGCCGTGCCCTTGGCGTCGACCGGCGCAAACTTCGACACCAGCGACGGCAGCATCGCCTCGAGCAGGTTGATCGCGACGAAGAACAGCGTCAGCGCGGCGACGAACAGCCAGAAATGCGCCACCGACAGGCCCAGCGCGAGCTGTGCCAGGGCCAACACCAGCACGGCGCCGACGAACACCTGCTTGGCCTGGCCACGGCGCTCGGCGAGGATCACGAACGGCACCATCAGCACGATCGAGACGATCATGACCGGTAGGTAGAGCAAGCCATGGCGGGCGAGATCGAGCCCGAGATCGCGCAGCACGACCGGGATCGCGAGAAACAGCGCGGTCAGGATCAGGTGTAACGAGAAGATGCCGAAATCCAGACGCAGCAGATCGCCGCTGCGCAGCACCCGACGGAACATCGCCGGCACCGCCTCGGCGTCGCGGTGCACGCGGCTGTGGCTCGGGGTCGGCACGACGAGCGCGATCAGGGCGACACCGACCATCGCCAGCAACGCCGTCAGCCAGAAGATCCCGCTGACGCCGATCACGCGGTCGAGCAACGGGCCCGCGGTCATCGCCACCATGAACGACACGCCGATGGTCATGCCAATCGTCGCCATCGCCTTGGTGCGCTGTTCTTCGCGGGTGACATCGGCTGCCAGCGCCATGACCGCGGCCGAGATCGCACCGCTGCCCTGGATCGCACGGCCGACGATGACCAACCAGATGTCGTCGGCCAGCGCGGCGATCACGCTGCCTAGTGCGAACAGGGCCAGGCCGGCGAAGATCACCGGCTTGCGACCGATGCGGTCGGACAGCAGGCCGAACGGGATCTGCAGCGCGGCCTGGGTCAGGCCGTAGATACCGATCGCGAC
>JASJCU010000169.1 GCA_030065815.1 Gammaproteobacteria bacterium
ATCGAATAACGATGGCTCCGCAGGGGTCGACGCGATCGCTGCTGAGTGTGTTGTGATGTCGGTCACGGCAGTGAACGACTGCATGGTGAAGCCCACTGTATGCGCCTGACACGCGCGCATGCAAAACGGTCTCCTCGATCGCTTGGCCAGCTCGATCGACGACGCTCGAACGGCAGACAGCGTGATCGGACACCGCACCCTCGGTCGCGGCGGATACCCTGACGCGCTGCTCTGCACGAGCACTGGTGCATCCGCTAACGCCGCCTTCACTTCTCTCTCTCGATGCGCAGTCTTACCGCGATCGACGGCCAGTGCGCGGATGCTGTCTCCGCTGCCCAGATGCTGGTTGTTCGTCGAGCATCTCGTGTGGCCGCTTGTCACCGTGTTTCCGCCGTCGCGCCAGAGACGCAACGCAGCGTCAAGCGAGTGAATAGTGCATGCGTAAAACAGCATTCAAGAAGCTTGTGCAGTCGACATTCGAACGTAATCGAGCCGAAGTGTGAGCCTCGTCAATTCCGATTGCGTCGCGCCTGCGAACAGCGTCACGAACAAAAACCCCTGCTTGAAGCAAGCTTTTTATCAGTGACGAATAACGCGACGGACAAGCGTCGCTGAACCGACCGCACCCGCGCCAACTCGAGCCCGGGCATCCGGCGCGCTCAGCGTGCCGCGGTCAAGCGAAGTTGAGCTGGATGAGTCAAACAATGCCGTTTTGTCAGATTACCAATGGTGCGCCATCGACGGCGTGCGACACCTTCACCGTAAGAATCCATGACTTGCCAGGCTCGCTCACCCGAGCAAGCAGGCTGCAATTGAAGAATCGCCGGGGACTGGACCGTTGAAAGGGATCGAGTCCATTCCGGTCACCGTGGTTTCCACGTCGCCACAGCGCGATGCCACCGATATGGCACTACCGCTGTTGCACGAGCTGGCCGCGATGCTGGAGACCTTACTGGCGTCCGGTGAAGAGAACAGTATCGACCTGAGCCGTGCACCGCTGGATCCGACGGACCGCGCAAGGCTGGCCGAAATCCTCGGCCAGGGCGAACTGAGCGCAAGTCTGGACTGCCTCGGATCGACGCGCATTCAAGAGACCGCCATCACCGGTGTCTGGTGGATCACCCACTGTGACGCCCAGGACCGCGTGGTCGGAGAGTTCATCGAGGTGACGAGCTGCCCCGAGATCCTTCGGTCGTCGCAGCAAGAAGTGCGCTCGGGACTCAGTCGCCTGCGCACACGATTGAGCGAGCAAACGGTTTCCACGGATCCCGCAGCGGTGACCGAACGTTTGCGCGCCATCGGCTTCGAGCCGGCGCAGCCTCAGCAGGCAAGCCCACCAGCAGATCAGCAATCGGAATGAGGTGACAGTCATGCCCAGCAAAGAGACCTTCGAAGAACATCTCAGGCGACAGGGCGTATCGCGCCGGTCGTTTCTCAAGTTCTGTGCGCTGACCGCTTCCGGCCTGGCCCTGCCGACCGGCGCGGCGAAGGTCATTGCCGATACCCTGGCAACCGTCCCACGACCGACAGTGATCTGGCTGTCGAGCCAGGAGTGCACCGGTTGCAGCGAGACGGTTCTGCGATCGTTCGAACCCTCGGTCGAGAGCCTGATCCTCAGCGAGATCTCGCTCGATTACCACAATACGCTGATGGCGCCGTCCGGCACCGCCGCCGAGGATGCACGCCGACAGGCGATCGCCGCCGGTGGGCACGTGCTGGTGGTCGACGGCTCGGTTACGCGCAGAGATGACGGTGCCTGGTCGATCATCGGTGGCGAGGCGACGATAGACATCGTCCGGGAATCGGCAATGGACGCGGCGCTGATCATCGCGATCGGCAACTGCGCCGCTTACGGTGGTTTGCCGAACGCCGCTCCGAATCCTTCGGATGCGGTCGGCGTCGATGAGCTGATCGCCTCGGGCGAACTGGCGACCGCTGCGCCGCTCATCAACGTGCCGGGCTGTCCGCCGATCCCTGAGGTGATCACCGGTGTCATCGTCCATTTCCTCGCCTTCGGTGTCCCGGAACTCGACCACCTGCTGCGACCCACCGTTTACTACGGCCAGACCGTTCACGACAGCTGCACGCGGCTGCCGTACTTCGACGCCCAGCTGTTTGCCGAGAGCTTCGACGACGAAGGGGCCCGCCAGGGTTACTGCCTTCTGAATCTCGGCTGCCGGGGGCCGCTCACGTTCAACGCCTGCTCCACCAGGCGGTGGAACGGTGGGACCAGCTTCCCGATGCATTCCGGACATGGCTGTCTCGGCTGCTCCGAGCCCGGCTTCTGGGATCGGGCCGGCGGCTTCTACACCCCGCCCTTCTAACGGCCTGTCGGCGCAACGCTATCCGGCAGTCGTGTCACCTTTCGATGAGGTACAACCATGAGCACAGTCGTCGTTGATCCAGTCACTCGCATCGAGGGGCACCTCCGCCTCGAAGTGGAGACAGACGCCAGTGGATTCATCCAGCGTGCCTCGAGCGTCGGCACCATGCTGCGCGGCATCGAGGTCATCATGCGGGATCGTGACCCACGGGACGCCTGGGCAATCACCCAGCGCATCTGCGGGGTCTGTACGTCATCACATGCCATTACGTCGGTGAGAGCGGTCGAGGACGCCCTGCAGTATCCGATCCCGGAGAACGCGCGGATCATTCGCAATCTGATCAACGGTGCGCAGTTCGTCCACGACCACGTGGTCCACTTCTACCACCTTCACGCGCTCGACTGGGTGGACATCGTGTCGGCGCTCGACGCCGACCCGGCGGTCACCGCCGAGCTGCAGCGTTGCATCAGTCCCCAGCGGACCGAAGACATCTCGATCGCCTACTTCGCTGATGTGCAGCAGCGACTGAAGAACTTCGTCGAATCCGGACAGCTCGGCATCTTCAACAACGGCTATTGGGGGCATCCTGAATACAAACTGCCGCCCGAGCTCAATCTGCTGGCGTTCGCGCACTACCTCGAGGCCCTTGCGTGGCAGCGCAGTGTCGCGCGCCTGCATGCCGTGTTCGGCGGCAAGAATCCGCATCCGAACTTTGCCGTTGGCGGGAGCCCCAGCGCCATCAGTACGTTCGAAGGCGCGACCCGCATTGACGGCGAAGGCCTCGGCCTGGTGGCCGACATCATCGCCGAGATGCGCAGGTTCATCGACCAGGTCTACGTGCCCGACACCCTGGCGATCGCGCGCTTCTACAAAGACTGGTTCACCAAGGGTGAGGGCGTCGGCAACTTCCTTACGTTCGGTGATTTCCCGCTGACGTCGCCGGGCGCGCCCGACCGATTGATTGACGGCGAGAACCTGTTCATCCCGCGCGGTGTCATCCTGAATCGTGATCTCTCGGTGGTTCACCCACTCGACCTCGACGACCCCGAGCAGGTCCGCGAGTTGGTCAGTCATTCCTGGTACGACTACGGTGCGGGCAAGGACGCTGCGCTGCATCCGTTCGACGGCGAGACGACGCCGAACTACACCGGTCCGCAGCCACCATTCAACACGTTGGATGTCGACGGTTCGTATTCGTGGGTGAAGTCACCACGTTGGCGCGGCAAAGCCGTCGAGGTGGGTCCGCTGGCCCACGTCCTGATGCTGTATGCCACCGGGCACGAGGCCACACGCGACCTCGTCAATAGCGCCCTGAGCGAACTCAAAGTACCGATTGACGCCCTGTATTCGACGATGGGCCGCACTGCGGCACGGGCATTGGAATCCAAGCTGCTTGCCGACGAGATGTCCGGTTGGTACGACCAGCTGCGGACCAACATCAGCAATGGCGACATTCGGACGCACAACAACGCGTTGTTCGATCCCTCGACCTGGCCGGCTCAGGCCCGCGGCATCGGCTTCCTCGAGGCGCCGCGCGGTGCCCTTGGCCACTGGGTGGTCATCGAGGACGGCAAGATCGCCAATTACCAGGCGGTCGTTCCCACCACCTGGAACGCCGGACCGCGGACAACCGACGCCCAGGGCAATGAGGTATCGGGACCGTTCGAGGCCTCGCTGCTGGGACACCAGCTGTTCGACCCCGAGCAACCGATCGAGATCCTGCGCACCATCCACAGCTTCGATCCCTGCATGGGATGTGCCGTGCACCTGGTCGACCCGGACGGCGAGGAGCTACTCCAAGTCGACGTCCTCTAGTTCGCCGGCCGCGTCAACAGTCATCGGAGAGACGCAATGCAATACAGAAACCCAATGAGATCCGCCGCGTTGCTGGCAGCCTTGTTGTTCACCGGCCTGGCCGAAGCGCATGGGCATCCGTCGGCGAGCACCGGTCTGACGGCCGGCCTCACCCATCCCCTGCTCGGTTGGGAACATGTCCTGTCGATCCTGGCGGTCGGTCTGCTGGTCGCCCATCAAGACTTCCGGCCAAGCCGGCGCCTGGCGACGATGTTCCTGGTCGTGACGCTAGTCAGCGCCTGTGGCGCCACCTTCCTGCCGACGATCCCGACGGCGCAGGCAGGGGTCGCGTGGTCCGCGCTGGCACTGGGCCTGTTGCTGACCGTCGCCGTGCGGCCCCCGGCGCTGTTGGCGGCGTCGATCGTCGGGATCTTCGCCCTGTTGTACGGATATCTGCACGGTATGGCACTGCCACCCGGCGCCAATGCCGTGATCTTCGGTCTGGGTTTCCTGATAACGACCACGCTGCTGCTCGTCGCTGGCGTGTGGATGGGTAGGTCGTCGAGGCAGCTGCAGGCGGCCTGGCTACCGCGAATTGCAGGTGGGGTGGTTGCCGCAGCCGGCGTCTTAGCCATGGCGTGACCCGCCGACTGACCGACCTGGATTGCCGTTGAGACTTCGAGCCTGAGTGGAGGCCGAGATGCGAGTAAGATCTGAAAATTGGGTTGCGGCGATGGTCGTGACTCTCCCCGTGCTGGGGATCAGCATATCCGATAGCCACGCCGATACCGGCTCTCGATTTGGACCGGCGGTAGACTCGGCCTGTCTGGCGTTGAACGGGACCACGCCGTTCACAGACCAGGGCTGTAACCTTTGCCACGTCCAGAATCGCGGGACCAGGATGGAACCGCAGTGGACCTGGTGGAGGAACGGCGACCTGACGAATTTCTGCCCGCAGCCGCCACCCAACCAGGCGCCGAACGGGCGCATCGACAGCCCGGCTGTCGACCAGACCATCACGGCCGGGAGTTCGGTCTCGTTTGCCGGGACCGGCACCGACAGTGACGGCGATACGCCGCTGCGCTACAACTGGAACTTCGGCGGCGGCGCACCCGGATCGAATCAGCAGGATCCGGGGGCAGTCACGTTCAACAGCGTCGGGACCTTCACGGTGACCTTTACCGTGACCGACAGCCTGGGCCTGAGTGATCAGACACCGGCTACACGCCGCATCACCGTGACCGCACCACCGCAGAACTGCAGCGATGTGGATGGCGACGGTTTTGCGATAGAAGGCGGCAGCTGCGGGCCCATCGACTGTGACGACAGCAACGCGGCGGTCAATCCCGGTGCCGCAGAGATTTGCACCGACGGCATCGACAACAACTGCAACGCCCTGGTCGATGCGGCCGATCCCACGGCGTCCGACTGTCCGACGAACCGGACCTGCCGGGACAACGACGGGGACGGCTTCAGCCCGGAAGGTGGGTTGTGCGGCCCGGTCGACTGTAACGATCAGGATCCGGCAACCAGCCCGGGCGCCAACGAGGACTGCAACGATAACCGCGACAACGACTGCGACGGCGCCACCGACGCTGCCGACGACGAATGCAACGGGGCGGACTGCATCGGGCAGCTGACCGCCGAACCGGAACCCCCGTTGAGCATCTCCCGGGCGTCATGGGACGCCGGCGAGCGCGAGCTCGAGGTCGAGGGCGACCAGGCACCGGCCGGCGCCCAGGCCGTCCTGTCGAACCCCGACACCGGTGAACTGCTGGACGTCGAGGTCGTCGAGCGTAGCGGCGAGTGGGAGTTCGAGCTGGAAGGGCTGCGGAGCAGCGAGGTGCCATGTCGCGTGCGCGTCGAGCTCGGCGGTAGGTCGGGTGTACAGCGGGTCGCGAACGCGCCCGCGGACTGCCGCGGCGGTACCCAGCCACCGCCAGATCCCGATCCGGAGCCGGAGCCGGAGCCGAACCGCGCGCCCAACGGCGTGATCGACAGCCCCGCCGGCGACCGCAGCATCACGGCCGGCCAGGCGATCACGTTCGCCGGTAGCGGCAGTGACAGCGACGGCAATACCCCGTT
>JASJCU010000053.1 GCA_030065815.1 Gammaproteobacteria bacterium
CCGGGCAGGGTGCCCGACAGGCCGGGCGGCAGTTTCGAATTCCTATCCATACCGGATCCTCATCGGTTTGCCTGCCAGTGGCGGGATTTCGAGCGCACCTTGATTCTGGACAGCGCGCTGACCAGCCAGACCGGCAAGCAGCCGATGATCAACTTGCGTAGGCGATAGGCCGTTGGCGAGATGTCACGCAGCGGCACCTGGTCCGGCACGATGCTGTGCGCGAAGGCCGCCGGGAGATCGCCGGTCTTTCGGCGCGCGACGTACAGGAAGGTGTTGTATCGGTACCAGGGCTCGACCGACGTGTTCGCGTGCATCGCGTTGCGCAGGCCGTCGACGGCGACGAAGTCGTGCCCTGCAAACAGCATGCGCCAGTAATCATAGGACTGTTCGTTGATATGGTGTTCGCCGCCCTGCCCCTTGGGTGCGGCCGAGAACAGTACCAGGTCCGCGTGCCGGGTCAGGCTGCGCACCAACCCCTCGGCGCTGCCGGGCGGCAGGTGTTCGGCGACTTCGAAGCACTGCGCCAGGTCGAAACGGCGGTCGAGACTGAACTCGTGGCGCAGGTCGCGTACCACGAAGCGCTCCGACGGGATCCGGAGATGCTGCGTGTCGACATGTCCGCCATCGATGCCGACGACGTCGTCCACGCCGCGTTCGCGCCAGACCGCCAGCCAGGCGCCGTGGCCGCATCCGACGTCAAGTACGCTGGTCACCTTCAACTCCGCGACAAGCGGCAACAGCGCGCGTGCCGATCGCTGGGCACCCTCACTGACGTAGTCGAAGAAGGGCCTATCGTAGCGGGGCATGCCGATGGTCTGCCATGTTTACCGCTTACCTGACGGATCGCAGCACGCCGAGTGCCTCGGGCGGTGGGTTGGGTTCGAGCTTCAGGTATTGCCGGAGATGGCGGTCGGCCTCGCCGGTCTGACCCAGCCGTCGCAACGCGAGTCCGATATTGAAATACGGCATCGGATTCGTCGGATCGGCCTGCAGTGCCTGCCTCCAGCTCGATATCGCGGCGGGCAGCTCGCCCTGCAGGTAGCGGATATTCGCCAGGTTGTTCAGCGCCAGCGAGAAACCGGGGTTGTACCTAACCGCCTCTTCCAGATGCACGGCTGCACGGTCGAACTGCTGCTTCCTGATGTACTGATCGGCCAGCGCGTAGTGTGCCAGGTAGAAGCGCGGTTCGTGCTCGAGCGCAGCCGCCACGAAGGTGGCGGTATCCTGCCAATAGGGCAGCCGGTTCCAGGTCTGGGCGGCGTTGACGACCGCGAACGACGCGAGCAGCAGCGCCGCGATCGCGGCACGCGGCCTCAGCAGCCGAAAGGTCCATTGGGCCGTGAGATAGCACAAACCGATCGCGGCGATGTACAGCAGCTTCTCTGCCATCAGATAGTCGCCCAGCTTCCCGACATTGAACGACACGGCGATCCATAGCCCGAACCACAGCAGCCAGAACAGGTCGGCGCGGTCCTTGCGCCAAAGAATCACGGCCAGCAGCAAGAGCCCGGCGACGAGCAGATAAGAGACCAGGAGTTCGGCCGTGAAACCGGCGAACTCTTGCTGCAGATAGATCGTCACCGGTGCGTCGGGCCAGACGAACATGCGCAGGTAGCGTTGCGTGATGATCGCGATGGTGTTCGCCAGGATCAGCGGGTCGGTATCCGAGACGGGCACCGATCCGACCACCGCGACCCGCGCGACCAGGTAGACCGCGGTGACGGCGACGAAAGGCAACAGCGCGATGAAATCGCGTGGCCGTGTCTTGCGCTCGACGAGGCCGCGGTGCAGGAACAGCGTCGGCAGCAGCATGATGCCCATCTCGTGGCTCAGCAGCGCGAGCGCGAATGCGACGAGCGATGCGACCGGCCGCTGGTGGCGATACAGCAGCAACGCCGCCAGCACGAAGACCGCGGTCAACAGGTACGAGACCGAATAGGTCCAGGCCACGGCCTCCGTATGGGTCGGTTGTACCAGGTAGAGCACTGTCGCCAGCAGCGCGATGGTCGGCGGTGCGCGAAACGACAGCAACAGCAGGAGGACCAGCACCGAGACCAGGCCGTGCAGGCCGATGCTGACCGCCTTGTAGCCGACGGGCTGGTCGCCGAACCACGTGTGCATCAATATGTTGAAGGACTTCGACAGCGGGCGGTAGTACTGCAGCGTGGCCGGCTGCTGACCCTGGCTCTCGATCTGTGTATTCGATGCCGTCGTCAGCACCGTGGACAGCTGGGCCAGCCCCCGGATCGCCGGGTCTTCCTTGTACAGGTACTCGGCATCCCAGACGAAGTCGTTGCCCAGCGATGGCCAATACAGCACAACGGCGCCGGCGAACAGGCAGAGGCACAGCCCCAGCAGGCGCAGCCGATATCTGTCCCGCCCAACCAGCGCGGGGTCCAACGATGCGTTCAATGCCTGCAATTCGGGCCCCGGTCGCCAAACAGGTATCGTCAGTCAGCGAAGCATAAACGGCGCGTTTTGCGATTTCCAAGCACGATCTCCGGGTGCCCACGTGCCCTATCGGCGACGGCCGTCGGGTATTGGGCGTGCCGACGCCGCGTGTCGTGTGCGTAATCGGCGCGTGCCGGCACGCGGTCGACCCGTACACCTGGCCATCCGGACGGTCGTTCCTCCCTGGGGCACCAATCGACGCGGCGGCACCGGGCTTTCTGCCTATGGTCGCGGTGTCCCGCGCTACCGTCTCGGTACAGCGCTACCGGTAGTGGCGGCGGCGACCGCCACGAAGATGCCGTCGCACCCCTCGAAGGCCGTGGTCGCCCGGCGCGGTCGGCCGGGGCGATGCGGTCCGCGGCAGCCCTCGATCGCGTTGCCGGTTCGCGGCGAGACGCCCCCCTGGAGCCGACCGGTCGCCGATCGCGCGGCCGCCGGGTTGGTCCCCGCGGCAGGGTGGGGCCGGGTCAATACTTATGGGCCCATCAGTACCCCCGATGCTGCGCCGCAAAATCTGTATAATCCAGGGCCGCGCAGCGGCGGGTTGGCGCCGTTGGCGATGTCGGTGGCGGTTCTCGCCCCGCACAGACCAAACCCAAGCAGAGGAGTCACTGAGGATGAAACCACCTGTTCGAGTTGCCGTGACGGGCGCCGCAGGCCAGATCGCCTACAGCATGCTGTTCAGGATCGCCAGCGGCGATTTCCTGGGCCAGGATCAACCGGTCGTCCTGCAGCTCCTGGAGATCACCCCGGCGATGGGCGCGCTGTCCGGCGTGCGCATGGAGCTCGACGACTGCGCCTTTCCGCTGCTGCACGATATCGTGTTGAGCGATGATCCGAACGTCGCGTTCAAGGATACCGACTATGCCTTTCTGGTCGGCGCCAAGCCGCGCGGCCCCGGCATGGAGCGCAAGGACCTGCTCAATGAGAACGGTGGCATCTTCGGGCCGCAGGGTCGCGCGCTGAACGACCATGCCAGCCGCGACGTCAAGGTGCTGGTGGTCGGCAACCCGGCGAACACCAATGCGTTGATCGCGATGAAGAGCGCGCCGGATCTCGACCCGCGCCAGTTCACCGCGATGACCCGCCTCGACCACAACCGCGCGATCAGCCAGCTCGCGTCGAAGACAGGTGCCGCTGTCACCGATATCCGGCAGATGATCGTCTGGGGCAACCATTCGGCGACCCAGTACCCGGATATCCACCATTGCACGGTCAAGGGACAGGCCGCCGGCGACCTGGTCGACCAGGACTGGGTGCGCAGTGATTTCATCCCGACCGTGCAGCAGCGCGGCGCGGCGATCATCAAGGCGCGCGGGGCCTCGAGCGCGGCGTCGGCCGGCTCGGCGGCGCTCGACCATATGCGCGACTGGGCACAGGGCACACCGGACGGAGATTGGGTCAGCATGGCGATACCCAGCGACGGCAGCTACGGCATCAGCGAGGGCCTGATCTACTCGTTCCCGGTGACCTGCGCGGACGGCGCCTACCAGATCGTCCAGGGTCTCGACATCAACGACTTCAGCCGCGAAAAGATGCAGGCCACCGAGCAGGAACTGGCCGAGGAACGCGCCGCGGTCGAACACCTGCTCTAGGCGAGCCGACTCCCGGCCGACCCGCCGGTCTACCCCCCCGCAGCGCCGGCCGTCATGGCCGGCGTTGTCGTTGCGGCGCGCGGCGACGACGGGCGGCCGGCCCGCGGCCGCGTTGCCATCGGACGGTCAAGCAGCGCGCGGCGCACGGTCCAGCATCACGCTGTCGACCTCGGCATCGAGCCGATTTGCCGGCCGCCAACAGGCGCTGTCCGGTTCGGGTTCGTGCGCTTTCCCGCTCGCTGTGGCCTGGCTTTGCCGCACGCCATGGCGTCGGCGGTGACCTGCGCGCAGAGCCGGCGCGACGACGGCCGCGAAGGCCGCAGGCGCCGTGCATGCCCAGGCACTATTCGAACCCGCCTCGAGATCGCGTCGTGACGTCGACATCCAGCCTTGTCGACGATGCCGCGGCGGGGCGATGGGCCGTGCGACCGAGTCCGCGGACACCATTCGCAGCAACGCATGCCCGCCGATGGCCCGGGCGGACGCCGATCGCTGTACCTGAGGTCCTCGAAGCTGCCCGTCGATTCTCGACACGGCTGCGCAGTGGCACCGACGACCGCAGTGCCACGCGAACCGAACAAGCGGTCCGTTGCCGCTATGTCAGCGGTATCGCAACGGCGTATCACGCGAGGTGATAAGCGATCCCGCCGCCGTCGCGTGACGAAGATGGGCGGGATGCATCGGCATGTCTCATCGACGGCGCATCCCTGTCGGCGTTCGCGCGGCCAACGGCGGCGGCGTGGAGACCGGCAGGGCCAAATCGCGCTACGGGCCGGAAAACGACGGCACGTGCCGACCCTGCGGCGGCTAGTCGCAGCCGCCGGCGGCCGTTGCGACCGCTGCACCGCCGGCGACCTCGGCACGCGTCTCCTCGATGGTCGCGCGCAGCGCGTGGTCGCGTGGAATGGTCGCCAACGCGCGATCGACCGCCTGCCGTGCCCGCGTCGTGCAGCCGCGCCGTGCCTCGGACAGCGCCAGGTTGTTGAGCACCAGCGGGTGGTCCGGGCGCCGGCGCAGGATCGCGCGGTACTCCGCGGCCGCTCGCGCCGGGTCGCCGCTCAGGTCGAGGCTGCGCGCCAGCCCGAAGCGTGCGGCCAGGTCGTTCGGCCAGCGCGTCCTGGCTGCCCGATAGGCGGCCAGCAGGGCGCTGGCATCGAGCGCACGTTCGGCGCCCGACACGGCCTGCAGGTAGCGCGCGGCGGCCGCGTCTGCGGGCAGTTCACCGGGGCGCAGCAGCACGATGCCCCAGCTGTCGCCGCGCCGCCAGCTGTTGACGAAGCGGGCGACAGCGAGGCGCTCGCGGCGCGTCGTCCCGGAGCGCAGGATGACCGTGTCACTGTCCGGGTCGATGCCGATCACGACCGCGTAGTGCCAGACCGGCAGTGCATCCAGGCCGAGGTTCTGCAGCACCAGCACCGGCCGGCCGCCGTGCAGCTCCTCGGCGAGCGCGGCCAGGCTCGGTGCAATCGGGTAGGGGATCCGTCCATGGCGACGCGCGGCGGCGGCGATCTCGGCCTGCAGGCTGCCCTTGCGTGCCGGCAGATAGACCTGGTCGACCAGCTCGTCCGGCGTCACGTCGATGCCGCTGTGCACCAGCACCGTGGCCAGCGCGGCCGGTCCGCACTGGTAGGCGTCCTGCGCGAAGAAAGGCGTGCCGGTGTGTTCAACCGCTGCCCGCAGTCTGGCATCGGGCAGCAGTCGCGGTAGCGTCGGCGGCTGCGTCGCACACCCGGCCAGCAGCGCTGTCAGCAGCAGCCAGGTGGCACGCATCGGCTCAGACGGCGGTGAAGATATTGGTGACGCCGACCAGTTCCAGGATCAACAGCACGACGAAGACCACGCCGATCACGCCCAACACGCTGGCGCCCGCCGGCAGCTCGTCCAGTTGGCCGTCCAGCGCCATCAGCTCTTCGTTGCTCAGGGCCGCGACGCGCTCGACGACGTCGTCGTAGTCGACGCCCATGGCCTGCATCTGCTGCATGACTGCCGGTTCGGCCAACAGCGCCTCGGCGCGCTGGCGGGCGACGGTGCCGTCGCTCTGCTCACTGCTGATGAACGCATCGGTGCCGAAATCGCCGGCCATCGCCAGCGTCGGCAGGCCGACGAACGCCAGATTGACGATCAGCATCCAGACGCCAAAGGACTTCAGTCGTTGCTTCAGGGATCTCTTCATTTGTCTTTGCTCCAAACGGATCGAACGGTCTGCGAGGACATCCGCAGCGTAATCGGTAGAAAAAGGCGCGTGGCCCTTCGCAACTCCATCGGCGGTGCCCGGCTTATTCTTTACCTCCGGCACGAAGCGCGGGCGCACAACGGCGGGCTGCGCTTCGAGGCCGGCGCCTAGTGAATCATGTCCCGGACCCCGTGGGTTGCGCCAACCCACGGCATTTGTGACGCCGGTCAATCTTTTGATGGGGCCGGCGCCGCCCGGCGCGCCGCTCGCGCGGTCAATCGCCGCCGGGCGCCGCGCGTCCTCCGGTCAGGGCCGCGGGGGTTGGCACACGCAGAAGCACCGTCGTCGCATCCGGCGCGTGGCCGGCCCCGATCGACGTCGGCAGGCTGCGCAGCGACCTGTCTTGGGCATGTCGTTCGTCGCTGGCGGCGGCACGCAGACCGTATGCCGTCGAAAAACCGGATGCCGCGCTGTAGTACCATCGACGGCGCCGGGCGCGGCGCCTTGACGCGAGCAGCCCGCGAGCAGCCCGCGGGCGACCCGTCGATTCGGCATCGTCCGGATGCAGGGTCTCCTGGTCACGGCATCGCCAGGGACGGAGTACATGGCCAGTCTGCGCTGGTGGGTGGCTATCGTCGACGAGGGGGTTACCGCCCCGTTGCCGACAACCGGTCGCGTGCCGCGCCTGGACCGAAGAATCAGAACATCGACAGGAAGACTCGCCGGTGAAATCGGGCCAAAGGAAACACTACTACGCCAAACGTATCGGTAGATGGCTATGCCATCGCGACTCGCCACGCCTGATGCTCGCGGCCCGACGGCTGGTGTTCCTGTTTCAGGAACAGCTCGAGAACGTCAACTTCAACATGCAATCGAATGGCGAGGAACGGGTGATCCGGGTCTTCGCGTCGCACGTCCCGCAACCGACGGTCCTCGATGTGGGTGCGAATGTCGGCGACTGGTCGAAGCTGGTGCTGCAGTACCTGCCTGAATGCAGGCTCGCGACCTTCGAGATCGTTCCCGAGACCGCCGACCTGCTGGAACAGAATCTCGGCTCGTACCAGCAGGTCACGTTCAACCGCCTCGGTCTCTCGGACCGTGAAGACACGGTCACGATCTGGCGCAAACGTGCGACCGGCGGCGACTCGACGGCATTTCCGATCGAGGGATTCGAGCGCCACAAGGAAAAATACCAGTATTCGATCGACTGCCGGGTGACGACCGGCGCCGCCTATCTGGAGCAGGCCGCGAGCCAGCGGATCGATCTGCTGAAGATCGATACCGAAGGCATGGAGTTGAGTGTGCTCAAGGGGTTCGGCGAGCACCTCGCGACGGTGCGCCTGATTCAGTTCGAGTACGGCGTGTTCAATATCTCGTCGCGTGCGCTGCTCGTGGATTTCTTCAATCTGCTGACGCCGCTCGGTTTCGCCATCGGCAAGATCTTCCCGCACGGTGTCGAGTTCTTCGACTACCATTTCAGTCGCGAAGACTTTCGCGGTAACAACTACGTGGCCGTCAAGTCCAGCGATGTCGAGCTGCAGCGCGCGTTGGCCGGCAACTACGACGGGGCTCACCAGCGCTAGCCTGCACGGGCATTCGCAGCGCCGGTGGTTCTCGCTGCCATTGCGGCGTCAGCCCGGAGCAAGAGTCATGGCCGTCGCCATGGCCTAAGCAGGGACCAAGCCCCGGCAGGCGAGAGACCTTGGGGGTCCGACCGGCACCGCGCCGTGCACAGACCGCCGTTTCCAGCCGATACCACGACAGCCGCCGGAAACGGCGACGATGTGTTCAACGGTCTCGCTTCCGGCCATGTCGCGATCGGCTCGGGCGGCGGTCTGTTTCGGGTGCCGACGCCAATCGCCGCTCAGTGCCTGTGCTGCGGCTCGCCCGCGGATCCGGCCGCCGCGTCGCCGCCGTGCCCGTGCCCGTGCGGTTCGGCCGCATGTGCATGCCCATCGCCGGGCAACGCCAGGCTGGCACGCTGCCGACCGGCAGCGGTGACCACCTCGATCCACAGCGCGCTGCCGGCGGGCAGCGGCGACGGGACCTCGAGATGGCCATGGAAATGCCCGTGACCGTCGGCCTCGAGCAGGCGTTTGACACTGCCACGGCCGCTCTTGATGCCGACCCACGCGCGCAGCTCTCGCGGCGCGTCGCCATCTTCCGCATCGATACTGACCACGGCCTCGCCGCCGGGATCGACGTCGCCGTGGGTCGCGACCGCGAACGTCACGGCGGCTATCCGGACATGCCCGACGTCGTGCGCATGGCCGTTCCCGGCATGACCGTCTCCGGTATGTCCGTGCTCGGCATGCCCGGCATGGCTGTGCCCGTGGCCGCGGTGTTTGTCATCGGCCGCGTCGACGACGCCGACGGCCGAAATCAGCAACAGCATAGATATGATTTTTTGCATCGATCTCCCCTGGTTGGATAGCGGCCATGTCGATATGACATGGCCGTTGGCGGGCACAACGCCGTCGACGGTCCCGGCCCGCACGCTCAGACCTCGGCCTCGGCAAGCGGGTCCTGACGCTCGCTGCGCGCCGCGGCATCGCGGCAGAACAGCAGATAGCCGACCGGCACGACCAGCATGTTCAGTAGCGTCGACGTGATCAGACCGCCCAGTACAACGATCGCCAGCGGTGCGAGCAGCTCTGAACCGGGCTCACCGATCTTCAGCGCCAGCGGGATCAGGCCCAGCGCGGCACACAACGCGGTCATCAGCACCGGGACCAGCCGCTCCTCGCTGCCGCGCCGCACCGCGGACAGGACGTCCATCGCCTCGCTGCGGATCAGCCAGCGAAAGTGATTCACGAGCAGGATGCCGTTACGCACGGCGATACCGAATAGCGTGATGAAACCGACCAGGCTGGCGATCGAGATCACCGGCGCGACATAGCGTCCACCCTGACCGAGCAGCGCGAGCAGATTGGCCAGCGGGTCTGCCGATTCGGCGAGGAACATCGCGACGACCCCACCGATCATCGCCAACGGCAGGTTGACCATGACCAGGATCGCGGGACGCAGGCCACCGAGCGCCATCTGCAGCAGCATCAGCATGACCAGCAGGATCAGACCACCCATGCCGAGGATGGTCCGGCTCGCGGACTGCTGGGCCTGGAACTGGCCGCCGTACTCGACGGTGTAGCCGGCGCGATGGACGATCGGGTCGACGACCGTGCGAATCGCGGCCACGGTGTCACCGAGATTGTGGCCGGACGCGACGTTCGCCGAGATCACGGTCTTGCGCTGCGCGTTCTGCCGCGAGATCAGGTTGGACGCCTGCTCGGGGCCGATGTCGGCGACTTCGTGCAGCCTGACCAGTGCGCCGTCGCGACCGCTCAACACCAGTCGGTGAACGTCGTCGACCGCGTCGCGTTGTGTCTCGACCAGGCGCAGCGTCAGGTCGTAGCGGCGCACGCCCTGGTTGACGACGGCGACGGTGTCGCCGAACAGCGCCCGCTTGACCTGCGCGCCGGCCTGCTCGGCGCTCAGGCCGTAGCGCGCCAGATCGTGCAGGCGAAAATCGATCGCCAGCGTCTGCACCAGCACCTCGCGGTTCGCCGAGACATCGCGGGTCCCTGGAACCCCGGCCAGCGCGCTCTCGACCTCCTTGGCCAGTCGGCGCAGCACGGCGAGATCCGGACCGTAGACATTGATCGCGATCTGCGCCTTGGTGCCGGACAGCACGTGCGACAGCCGATGCGATATCGGCTGGCCGATATTGGTCGTCACGCCGGGCAGCCCGGCCAGCACGGCGTCGATCCGGTCGAGGATCGTCTGCGGATCGGCGTCCTCGGCGATGCGTACCTCGAGTTCCGAGCTCGACGGAGGCTCCGCGTGTTCGTCGCGTTCGGCGCGACCGCTGCGCGCCACCGCGTGTTCGATGCCGTCGATCTCGAGCAGGCGTTTCTCGACGCCGAGTGCGACGCGCTCGGATTCCTCGAGCGAGGTCCCCGGCGGCATCATCAGGAACACCGTGTAGGTACCCTCGTTGAACTGCGGCAGGAAACTGGTGCCGAAGGTGCTGGCGAAACCCAGCGTCAATGCCGTCAGCAACGCGGCGATACTCAGCGTCGCGCCCTTGAAACGCAGGCAGACGCCGAGCAGCGGCCGGTAGCCGCGCTTCAGCTGCCGGACCAGCCAGCCGTCGGCGTGCGTGCCGGCGAAGCGGCCGCGCAGCAGGTACCAGCACAGCGCCGGCGTCAGCGTCATCGCGACCAGCAGCGAGGCCATGACCGAGATGATGTAGGTAATCGCCAGCGGCTGGAAGAATCGCCCCTCCAGTCCCTGCAGGAACAACAGCGGTACGAACACGATACAGATGATGATCGTCGCGAAGACCACCGAGTTGGTGATCTCGCGGCAGGCGTCGTAGATGACCCGCATGCGCAGGCGCTGCTCGGCGTCGGGCAGAGCGGCGTTCTCGCCGAGCCGGCGATAGACGTTCTCGACATAGATGATCGCGTCGTCGACCAGGATGCCGATCGCGACCGCGAGGCCACCGAGCGTCATGACATTGATGCTCATGTCGGCGGCCCACATCACCAGCAGCCCGACCGCCAGCGATACCGGCAGTGCCGCCAGCGTGATCACCGTGGTGCGCAGGTTCATCAGGAACAGCACCAGGATGAGCGTGACGATGACGGTCGCCTCGTAGAGCACGCGCGTGACGTTGTCGACCGAGCGATCGATGAACGCGGCCTGGCGGAAGACGTCGCGATTGAGCTTGATGCCGGCCGGCAGCGCCGGTTCGATCTGATCGAGCAGGGCATCGACGCGCTCGGTCAGCGCCAGCGTGTTGGTGCCGGTCGCCTTCTGGATCGACAGCACGACGGCCGGTTCGCCGTTGTCGGACGCGGCGCCGCGGCGGAACGCCCCGCCGAGCCGGACGTCGGCGACGTCGGCGACGGTCACCGGCGCGCCGCCACGGTAGGCGACCACGGTCTGCTCGATGTCGCCGACGCCACGCACGCGCCCGCTCTGCCGCAACGGCAGCTCGAGTCCCTGGACGTTGACCAGGAAACCCGCGGTATTGAGGTTGTGCGCGCCGGCGACCGCCTCGGCGACCTCGCCCGAGGTCAGGCCGTAGGCCTGCAGTGCCTCCTGGCGGATCTCGACCTGGTACTCCGGCAGGTAGCCGCCGATCGCGACCACCTGCGAGACCCCGGATATCGTCAGCAGGCGGTTGCGCAGATCGAACTCGGCATAGGCTCGCAGGTCCAGCGGCGAGACTGCCGGGTCCTCGCTGTGCAGCGCGATCAGCATGATCTCGCCGGTGATCGACGAGACCGGTGTCATCTGCAGGTGGGCGTCGGCCGGCAGTTCCCCCTTCACGGTGTCGAGGCGCTCCGCGACCATCTGGCGGGCGCGGTAGATGTCGACGCCCCAGCCGAACTCGGCCCAGACGATCGACAGGCCGAGCGAGCTGGCCGAGCGCACGCGGCGCAGCTCCGGCAGGCCGTTGATCGCACTCTCGACCGGGAACGAGATGTATTGCTCGACCTCCTCGGCGGTCAGCCCGCCGGACTCGGTGATGATGGTCACGGTCGGCGCATTGAGTTCCGGAAAGACGTCGACCGGCATGCGCTGCAGGGCATACCAGGTCAGCCCGACGAGCACCGCCGACGCCAGCGTGACCAGCGCGGCGTTGCGCAGCGAGAACGCGATCAGTCGCGCCAACATCAGTGCTCACCCTCGTGGAAGGTGCCGTCGGCATGGAAGTGACCGGCCTCGACCTGCTGCCCGGTGGTCGCGAGCTTGAGCTGGTAGACGCCGTCGACGACGACCTCGTCGTTCTCGCCGACGCCCGAGTACACGGTGACCCAGCGCCCGTCGCTCGGGCCGAGATCGGCGACGGTGCGGATCACGGCGTCCGGGTCGTTCGGATCGCGGCGGAAGAACACCCTCTCGAGGCCGTCCTCGATCACGGCGCGCAGCGGGATCGCCAGCTCTTCGTCGTCCGGGTCGCCGGCGACGATGATCTCGGCCAGCGCCGTGACCTGCGGCCGGATCCACGGCCGCCGCGGGACGTCGTGCAGGTCGACGAAGACGTCGACGGTACGCGTGCTCGGATCGCCGGTGACGCCGAGTCGGATGCGGCCGTCGATCGCCGCGCCGCGGCGCGCCGCACCCCGGCCCTCGGGCGGCAGGATCCGTGCCCGCTGACCGTCGCGCAGGTGGTCGACGAGGTCGGCCTGCAGCGCCTTGCCGCGAAACCGCAGCGCGGCCAGATGCACGACGTGGACGACCTCGGTGCCTTCGGCGACCCAGGTCCCGCTGGCCGCGTCGACCTCGCGCACGACGCCGTCGGCGACCGCGCGGATCGGGATACCGTCGAGGCGGCGCCAGTTCGGTTCGCCGTCCGTCGTCGCGCGCAGCGCCTGCCGGCCGACGCCGGTCAGGGTCGCGGCCCGTGCAATCAGCTGTTCGAGCCGCTGCGCGGCGGCGTTGACCGCCGCGCGGGCCGCCCGCACCTCGGCGCCGAGCACGTCGAACGCCCCGGCCGGCGCGGCGCCGGCGAGATCGCCGGCGGCCAGCCGCGCGGCGCGTGCGCGCGCGAGCTCGGCCTCGGCCTGGCGTCGCGTGGTCTCGAGTTCGACCAGCTCGGTCTGCAGTTCGCGCCAGGCCGGTGCGTCGAGTTCGAGCAGCAGCTGACCGCGTTCGATCGCGTCGAGCGGCGCGACGTGGAGTTCGACGCGCCCGGCGACCGGCAACGGGTAGTGGTGCTGGGCCGACGGCAGGGCTTCGAAATGGCCCGGTATCACGATCGACGCGGCGACCGGTCGATACACGGCGCTGGCGAACGTGATGCCGAGATTGCGGCGCACCACCGGCGGTAGCGGCGTACGCCCACTCGGCCCCGGCGCGGCTGCCGCGTCGGCCGGTTCGGCGATCGGCGTGGTCGCGTCGCCGTCGACGGCGCAGCCGCCCAGCAACAGCGCGGCGCCGAGGCCGGCGGCGACGAGAGTCACGGAAACTGCGTGGCGGGGTGTCATTGGCTTGGCTCCGGTGTCGTGGCGGCCGCCGCCGGCGTCTGCGATGGTCCGGCGAGCGCCGCGAGTTCGAGTGCGGCATGGATCGTGGCGACCCGCGCATCGAGCAGTTCGAGGCGGATCTCGCGCGCCTGCTGCATCGCGTCGGCCAGCAGGAACAGGTCGAACTGGCCGAGCCCGGCGAGGCGCCGGACATCACGCACCTGGCGGTCGACCAGCGGTGCCAGGTCCTGCTCGAGGAACGCCACGCGCGCGCCGGCGGCGGCGTGCTGGCGTGTCGCCAGCGTGGCCCGGTGCACCAGGTCCTGCAGTGCCTGCTCGATCGCGAGCGCGGCCGCGGCGCGTTCGGTCTCGGCGGTGGCGATGCCCAGCCGATTGGCGTTCCACACCGGGATCGGGATCAGGCCGAGTGCGAACAGCACGCGCGACTCGCCGTCCTCGCTGCCACCGCCGAGGCCGATGCGCAGGTCCGGGTATTGCCGGCGTACCTCGAGTTGCAGCCTGCGCTCGGCGACCTGGTAGGCGGCCATGACCTCGCGCAGGCTCGGATGCTGCAGCAGCGCCGCCAGGTCGGGCGCCGCACCGGGATCGGCGGGTCGCTCGAGTGCCGTCTCGAAACGCCACGGGCGATCGGGGTGCAGACCGAGCGCCGCGATCACGACCAGGCGCTGCTCGCCGCGCGCCGCCTCGGCCTGGCGCAGCTCGCCGAGCGCGCGCTGCCGCTGGATGCGCAGCAGGCGTTCGTCGACCAGCTTCAGCGTGCCCGCGGCGCGCAGCCGCGGCGCCAGCTCGATAAGCTGCTGAAGCTCGGCGACCGAGCGCTGCAGCAGGTCGATCCGCGCATCCCAGTGGGCGAGGCTGAGCCATTCACGCCGCAGCAGCGTCAAGAGCGCCCACTCGGCACCGAGCGCGGCCGCGGCGCCGGCATCGATCTTCGACTCGGCCAGTTCTTTGGCCAGTGCCGGTCGGCCCGACAGCGGGATGGTCACCGCGAGGCCGGCGCCGAGCACCCAGGGCTCGTCGACATCGTCGAGGATGTACGCACCGTCGACGTCGAGCTCCGGGTCCTGCCACAGCCGCGCATAGTGCGCCTCGGATTCGGCGATCCCAATCTGCAGCCGCGTGGCGCGCAGCGAAGGATTGAAGAACAGCGCGGTCGCCTCGGCCTCGGCGAGGCTGATGCCGTCGGCGAGGTCGAAGCCGCGGGCCGCGGTCGCCGGCGGCAGCGCCGCGCCGACCGCGGCGCTCGCGGCAGCCGCGTCGATTGCGTGCCACGCGGCGGCGACGGCCGCCGGTTCGACGCCCTGCATCGGCCGCGTGGCGCAACCGCCGATCGCCAGGCCGCACAGCGCGGCGGCGGCGAGCGTCGGTGCGCGCGACGGTCGGAGGCGCACGCGGCGTGCGCATTGCCTGGACATGGATGACCCCTCTCGGTCGGAACACGGGATGCGGCGCGCGTGATCGGCGGCGCCGGCGATGGACCGGTCCGGGGTCTAGATCAGGAGTCGAATCGTCGCGAGGTCGGCGAGCGCCGGCCGCCGTGCGGGTTCGCCGGGTGGTCGCAGCGGGCGATCGGTCGCGGCGCCGTGCGTCGCCATGCCCCAGCCGGGCGGCGCCGGTGGCGGCAGCGCCGCGGACAGCTCGACGTCGACCGGCAGACCGTGGTCACCGCCACGCTGCCCGGCGAGGTCGGCGATCAGCGAGCGATCGGCACAGCCGTCGGCGTGCAGGTCGTGCACGTCATGGCTTTCGACGGCGTCGGCCGGCGTCGCGGCGTCACCGATCTGGTGGCCGATCATCTCGATCTCGTGATGATCGGCATCGACCAGGCAGGTCACGAACAGCACGTTGAGCACCGACGTGACGGTCATCACGACAGCGAGGACGAGGCTGATCGGTCGGTGGGCTGGCGACATGGGGATCGAGGCTCGCACCGATGCCGGCGCCGCGTCAAGGCAGCGGAATACCGTTCGCCAGTGTCATCGACGGCGCGGCGCCGCCGTCGCGCCGCCCAGATGGCGCGCGACGGCCACCCGGTCGGCGGCGCCGAATGCCCGGCCGAGCCGGCGGGCCGTCAACCCGGATTACGCGCCGCGGCGGCGCGGTCGACATAGCCGCTGCCGATCGCCGAAAACGGCAGGTCGACGTCGAGCGCCGGCACCTGCGCGACCACCCACGCGGTGAAGGTGTTGCTGTTCGGACCCGGGAAGACGCGGTACTCGCGCTGCCACGGATAGGCGCGCGCGGCGCGGTCGACGGCGTCGATCAACGCGTCGACACCGGGCCCGCGGTGATCCTTGATGATCACCGGGCGTTCTCCGAACCAGTAGCGGTCGGGCGCATCGCGCGCGACGCGCAGCACCGAGCGGCCGCCGCGCGCGCGCCAGCCGATGACCTCGTAGACCGTGTACGCGGACTCGCCGGTGCGTTTCGCGGCGATCCAGGTGTGGATCGCGAACCAGCCGCGCCAGCCCCAGGCGTCCGCACCATAGATTTGGAGCACCGCCTCCTCGGTTTCCGCCGGGTCCGGTGCGATGCCGGCCGGCGCGCGGCTCGCGGTGCGCCAGTCGGCGGCCGGCGAGCAGGCGATCAGCAATACGGCCAGCGCCGGCATCAGCGCAAACAGTCGCAGCCTCGACAGCATGGTCACTACTCCCCGGTCGCTGGCCGGCGCGCCCGTTGGCCCGCCGAGCGCCGTCATGGATGGTCCTACACAGCGGGATGGCGGCCGTTCGTGCCGGCCCGGCGGCGACCGCGCAGCTCGCTGACGACGACGATCGCGAGCACCGACAGGTACACGCCGAATGCCACCGTGACCCATTCGACCATCGTCAACGACAGCCACTGCCACTGGACGTCGTCGCAATACCCGGTCGGCAGGAACAGCGACGGAAACCATTCGTCGAGCCGCGCCCAGGCCGGAAAATCGGGCGAGAAGCTGCAGCTCAGCGCCGCCATCTTGTCGTTCTGCATGCCGATGTGCTCGACACCGAGCTTCAGTCCCCAGGCCGCGCTGACGCCCCACAGCAGGTAGCCGAGCAGGCGCATGACGGGCCAGCGCGGCTGGATAGCACCGAGCAGACCCGCGAGCACGATCCCGATCAACGCGAGTCGTTCGTAGATGCACATGACGCAGGGATCCAGCCCCATCCCGTGCTGAAACCACAGCGCCGCGAGCTCCAGACCCAGTGCCGACGCGGCCAGCAGCAGCCAGGCGACCCGGGTCTCGGGGAAAGGTGACGCGTATCGATTCGACATCGTTGGCAGACCTTCGTACGCCGACCGCGCGCAACATCCGATGCGGCAGCGCCGCGGCCTCCGGCGTGATGCGGCATCGTACCGCGGCGCCGGGGTGCGGCCAACGGCCGCTGTCCAACCCTGACGGCGGGTGCAGGCCCTCGCCGCCTGGCACGGCGGGGACGCCCAGCCGACAGGGCACGCCGCCGGCCGCGTCGATCACCGGCACGAACGCGGACCGCGTCGCGCTGAAGTGTGACGGGGCGCACGCAAACGGCATGCAGGCAAGTTGCACGCCAGCCACCCGCGCACTGCATCGGTGCGTCGCCGTTCTTTGACATTTGTCAATCCAACGCGATCTGGCACCGACGACAAAAACCTTAACGCCGGCACTGAGGGATGCATCACGCCTGCGATAACCGTTTAGCGGCTAGGGTTGCCCTGCATCGGGACAACCCTACCGGGATCAGGCGTATTGGCCCGGTCCAACCCGAAACCAGCAACCAATCACAAGCAGGTGACCTACATGGCGGAGAGAACTTTCCGACAACGGCACTGGCTCCCGATCCTCGGCGCGGCGTTACTGCTGAGCCTGGGATCCGCGGTGGCCACAGCCAGTGATGACGACGAGTCGCGCAGTGGCGAGTCGGATCAGTTGACGATCGAGCGGGCTCGATGGGACGACGGGCGCCTGCGGGTGCGCGGTGAAAAGGACAAAGATGTCACCGTGACCGTCGTCAATGCTTTCGACCCGGGCCAGGTCCTGGGCCGCGACCGCGACGATGACGACGACTGGCGGGTGCGTACGCGCCGCGCCAACCCGGTACCGTGCCGCGTGCGCGCGATCGGTTCCGACGGCCAGACCGCGGAGCGCGACGTCCGCGGCGCGCCGGCCAACTGTGCGCCGAAAGACGACAACCAGCCGCCGGTCCAGGAATGCAATATCGCCGTCAACCCGACCGCGCTGGCATTCGGCGACGTCAATGTCGGCAGCTCTGCGACGCTGAGCACGACGGTCAGCAACAACGGCGATGCCGCCTGCGACGTCAGCATTGCGCGGACCGGCAGCAACGATTTCTCGGCGACACCGCTGAACTTCAGCGTCGCCCCCGGCGGCTCGCGGGCCGTCTCGGTCAGTTACGAGCCCGCCCAGGCCGGTGCCGATACCGGCAGCCTGGCGGTCAACAGCAACGATCCCGACAGCCCGACGGTCAACGTCGCGCTGTCCGGCAACGGCGTGGAGCAGCAGGTCCAGGAATGCAACATCGCGGTCAACCCGACCACGCTGGCATTCGGCGACGTCACTGTCGGCAGCTCGGCGACGCTGAGCACGACGGTCAGCAACAGCGGCAGCGCCGCCTGTAACGTGACCATCGCGCAGACCGGCAGCGCCGACTTCGCCGCCGCGCCGCTGACCTTCAACGTCGCGCCCGGCGGTTCGCGGGCCGTCTCGGTCAGCTACACCCCCGGCGAGGTCGGTACCGATACCGGCAACCTCGCGGTGGGCAGCAACGACCCGGATACCCCGTCGGTCGATGTCGCACTGTCCGGCAACGGCGTGCAGCAGCAGGTCCAGGAATGCAACATCGCGGTCGGTCCGACGACGCTGGCGTTCGGCAATGTCGTGGTCGGCAGCTCGGCGACGCTGAGCACGACGATCAGCAACAGCGGTGCGGCGGTCTGTAACGTCGACCTCAACCAGGGTGGCAGCAACGACTTTGCGATCGTCGGTGCTACCCTGTTCAACGTCGCGCCGGGCGGCTCGCAGAGCGTCGATGTGACCTACACCCCGGGTGCGGCCGGTGCCGACACCGGCAACATCGCGGTCAACAGCAACGACCCCGACACCCCGACCGTCAACGTCACGCTGACCGGCACCGGTGTCGACCAGCAGGTACAGTGCCAGCCGGCGACCGACGCGCTGTCGATCAACTCGACCGCGCAGGACGGCTGCCCGGAGACCACGGTCGCCGAGGTCAACCCGTTGTTGAACACCAACTTCCGGGTGCTCGCGATCAACGACCTCGGCATGCACTGCGGCGACCTGGATACGCGTATCTCGAGCATCCTGCCGCCGTTCCAGGTCCTGCTCGGCCAGGTCATCCAACGCGGTGCGACGCCGACCCTGAACCCGGCCGGTATCACGCTCGAGTACTCGGCGGCGTCCAACCCGAACGACCCCGCGGTCGGTCCGGGTCAGACCTTCCCCGGCCTCAAGGGCGACGGCAGCACCTACAAGACCAACTTCTGGGATGTCATCGGCGGCGGGGCCTACGACCCGTTCTATCCGCCGGTCGCGACACCGCTGCTGACCGGGCCGTTCCCGGTACTGCCGGACGTCGGCCTGCCGGTGCCCAATCCTGAGGAGCTGTACATCGGCGCCGATGGCGTCGTGAACTCCGGCGACGAGACGCTGCATGTCGTGCAGCATGCGATGCCGGGCCTGACCGCACCGTACCTGATCAACGAACCGCAGGCGGTGCAGGAGTTCTTCGGCAGCAAGCCGTTCTTCGTCAACTTCCCGTTCGGCTATGTCGCGCCGGAGGTGAACTGGTTCGAGGCGGCCGGCATACCGTTCGCGGCGTATGACGACTACGGCCGTGAGAACGCCTACCCGCTGGTCCGCGTCGAGGCCAAGCAGGGCAACCAGACGGTCGGTACCGTCGACACGGTCCTGCCGATCTCCGGCGAGGCGAGCTGCACCAACTGCCACTCGGATCCGACCGACGTGCAGAACAGCCGCACCGCGGTGCCGACCCAGACGCTCACCGCCGCCGGCCTGCCGGTCGCGCTGAGCCTGGACGACCCGAACCCCAACCTGCCGAATGACGTCAGCGTCGAGTACGCCGCGGATATCAACATCCTGCGGCTGCACGACCTGCGGCACGGGGCCAACTATGTCGATCCGAATGGTGATCCGGCGCCGTGCGACGTCACCGCGAATGCCGGTGATGGCGATGCCAACTGCCTGATCAACAAGGCACTGATCCAGGGCAACGCCGTGGTCTGCCAGGTCTGCCACTACACGCCGGCGCTCGACCTCGCGCAGGTCGGTCCGCTGGCCGGCCCGCCCGGCAGCGAGGCCAACGGCCGCAACCAGCTCGCGCACAAGAGCAACTCGAACGTGATGCACAGCCATCATGGGCTCGTCGACACCCAGGGGAGATCCCCGGGCGATGCCGGCTACAACCCGAACAGCCTGTTGTTCGCGGACATGCCGGCACCGATCCAGACGGCCAACGGCACCATCACCAACCAGGCAGAGCGCCTGCAGGTGCTCGAGGACACGTGCTACCAGTGCCACCCCGGCACCAATGTGCAGTGTCTGCGCGGCGCGATGTTCAACGGCGGCATGCTGTGTAACGACTGCCACGGCAACATGGAGCAGGTCGGCAACGACTTCTCGGCCGAGGTCTCGCCGGACAATCCGGGGGCGTTCGTGCTGGATCAGGGCAACTTCTATGACCCGAACAGCAACCAGCCGCGTGTGCCCTGGGCCAACGAGCCGGGCTGTGGCTCGTGCCATACCGGCGACGTTCGCAACAACCTCGCGGGTTCGGTCAACAGCATCGTCAACACCGTCGATATCGACGGCAACCCGGACGGCATCCGGCTGCGCCAGGCATTCCGCACCGGTGATGCCAAGGCCACGCCGATCGTGCCGACCAACAAGCGCTTCGCAGAACCCGCGGTACCGGCCAGCTTCAACGGCTTCGCCAACCCGGGTGCCGGCAACCCGCAGCTGTACCGGGTCAGCACCGGCCACGGCGGCGTGATGTGCGAGGGCTGCCACGGTGCGACCCATGCGGAGTGGCCGAACGCCAACCCGGACGCCAACGACAACGTCACGGCCAACCAGCTGCAGGGCCATGTCGGCACGCTGACCGAGTGCGGTACCTGTCACACCAACATCAACTCGCTCGGCACCAACGGCTCGTTGAACAGCCTGCGCGGACCGCACGGCATGCACGTCGTCGGTAACACGCAGTTCGCCGACGGCGGCCACGCGGACAACCTCAACCGCAACGCCTGCCGTGACTGCCATGGCCAGAACGGCGAGGGTTCGGTGCTGTCGCGTACCGCGGCCGACCGCAACCTGCCGGATGTCGGCTTCGTGCCCAAGGGCACGCCGATCACCTGCAGCATGTGCCACGGCAACGAGCTGTAGCGGTACTGGTGACGCCCTCCTCCCTGCAACGGGGAGGAGGGTCTCGGCACACAGAAGTAACTGGCGCCCTTCCCGTCGCGGGAAGGGCTTTTTTCTTTGCGCGCTAGCCGCGCGCGGCCGATCCTGGATGCCCTCGGCCCTCGGCCCTCGGCCCTCGGCCCTCGGCCCTCGGCCCTGGGCCCGTGGCCCATCGCCCGG
>JASJCU010000170.1 GCA_030065815.1 Gammaproteobacteria bacterium
CGTTTGCCGATCTGCTAAATGCAAACTTCAGCGGCGCTTTCTCCGATCTGGACATTGGAGCCAACTTCAGCGCGGGTGGATTGGCCTACGATGGCAGCGACTACCAGCTGCTCCTTGAGAGCGATGACGACAGGCTGGGCGGCAGTGAGGTTTTCATGGTCACCTTCGAGTCGTTTGCCGATCTGCTAACTGCGAACTTCAGCGGCGCTTTCTCCGATCTGGACATTGGAGTCAGTTTCAGCGCGGGTGGTTTGGCGTATCAACTCGAAATGCCACCCGATCCAGCTCCGATTCCTGTACCCGGAACACTTGCTCTGCTGGCAGCCAGTTTTCTTGGATATAGATTCGTTTCCGGCGCGCGACGACCGCCTGGAAATTGACTTGTTCGCTCTAGCAAGACCGAGCGTTCTTGAGCGCTTGGTTCCATCCTAAAGCCCAAGAAGCCTCGCAACACCTTGACCCACTCGAGTTGCGATCAATGCTGAACGAGCGGGCTGGTCGCATTTCTCCCCGTTGGGTATCTGTTGCTCTTATCAAGCAAACATTACATTACGGATAGCGGGCCTCTCCCAACTGTCAGAAAACCCTGCAGGGCGGGGTTCTCCGCTTCCGCGAGGATTGAGCGCCTCAAGCGGGGAGCAGCGTAAGACTGCTGATGGCCGAAAGTACCCTGATCTGAACGAACAAGGCCGCCAAGAAAGGCGGCCTTGCTGTTCACGGCGTGCGTTGATCCGCAGTCCTGCATCGCAGGGTGACGCGGCACGCAACCGTCGAGAAGCTGATCGATTCGAATCCCGCATCGGGTGCGGCGGCAAGGATTCTCAAAATCAACAACTTGGATTGGCTCCCCCGGTTGGATTCGAACCAACGACCAACGGATTAACAGTCCGCTGCGCTACCGCTGCGCCACAGGGGAATAAAGCGAGCGCAAATGCTACGTTTTTAGGCGTTTATCGTCAAGGCTCCGCGGCCCCGCCGGGGGCCGCGGCATGTCGGTCAGCCGCAGCGCACCGGCCGGTTGCCGGGGGCGCGGCGGTCGACGCGGGCACGCCCGCTACCGTACAGGATCACGGCACGGTAGGCCGCCGGATCGGCCCCCAGGCACACGCTGAATGTCGCGTTCGTGCTCCACGCGGCGCCATCGGGGCGGAAGCTGACGACCGGTCGGCCGGCGGTCGTCGTCAGGCGGAGCGCGTTCGGCAGTGCCGTGCGCCGGCGCAGCAGGGGTTCGCCGCCGCTGCGACGACGGTCGCCGTCGGCATCGACGAACACCAGGTAGCCGTCGTGCCAGCCGGCCGGATCCCCCGAGCAGTGTTCGCCGTCGCTGCTGGGGCAGACGCCGATGCGTCGGTTGCGGGTCACGGCGGTGCTGCGGGCGAAGCGCAGGTCGGTCAACAGACTGTTGGCCGCCGTCGTGATGCGTGATCGCTCGGACAATGAACTCCATGCCGGTGCGACGACGGCGATCGAGATGCCGATCACGGCCAGGGTGGTGATGAGCTCTACGAGGGTGACGCCGCGCCGGTGGCGCGGCAGGGGAATGACGACGTCCATGTCGTTTGGCCTCCTTGCCGGGTTCGGGCCCCCTTCCGTGGGGGCCGTTGTGATTGTTCGCTGCTGTCAGTCAGCCGATCGCCTGCTCGATGCGGTCGAGCGCGTTCTCGAGATTGTCCATGCTGGTCGCGATCGAGATCCGCGCGTGGCCGCCGAGGCCGAACGCGGTGCCCGGCACCAGCGCGACGCCGGCGTTGACGATCAGGTGCTCGGCCAGCTGCAGGTCGTCGTGGACGCCGTCGATCGCGTCGATCAGTCCCTGGATCGACGGAAACACGTAGAAGGTCCCGTCGGTCGGCAGGCACTCGACGCCGGACATGCCGTTCAGGCGTTCGACGACGTAGTCATGGCGCCGCTTGAACTGCTCGAGCATCTCGCCGATGCAGTCCTGCGGGCCGTTGAGCGCGGCCTCGGCCGCGTACTGCGAGATCGACGTCGGGTTCGACGTGCTCTGCGACTGGATCTTCTTCATCGCCTTGATGACCTCGGCCGGACCACCGGCGTAGCCGATCCGCCAGCCGGTCATCGAATAGGCCTTGGACACGCCGTTCAGGACCAGCGTGCGATCGACCAGGTCGGGGCAGACGTTGAGGATGTTGACGAACGGCTCGTCGAGGTTCCAGCGGATATGCTCGTACATGTCGTCGGTCGCGATCGCGACCCTCGGGTACTCGCGCAGGACCTCGCCGAGCGCGCCCAGCTCATCGGCGCTGTATGCCATGCCGGTCGGGTTCGACGGGCTGTTGATCACAACCAGTCGGGTCTTGTCGGTCAGCGCGCCGCGCAGCTGCGCCGGCGTCATCTTGAACTGCTGATCGGCGTCGGCGTGCACCAGTACCGGCTCGCCGCCGGCGAGGATCGCCATGTCCGGGTACGACACCCAGTACGGTGCCGGGATGATCACCTCGTCGCCGGGGTCGAGAATCGCCTGCGCGAGGTTGTAGAAGCTCTGCTTGCCGCCGCACGACACCAGGATCTGCTCCGCTGTGTAGTCGAAGCCGTTGTCGCGCTTGAACTTGTCGATGATCGCCTGCTTCAGGCTCGGTGTGCCGTCGACCGCGGTGTACTTGGTCTTGCCGGCGGCCATGGCCTGGCGGGCGGCCTCCTTGATGTGCTCCGGGGTGTCGAAATCGGGCTCGCCGGCACCGAGGCCGATCACGTCCTTGCCGGCGGCGCGCAGCGCGTTGGCGCGCGCGGTGATCGCCAGGGTTGGGGATGGCTTGACCGCCTGTACGCGGCTGGAAAGCTTGATACTCATGGTGTCTCGAACGTTCTCTTTTTCTGGGACGCAGGGCAAGCGGGCAGGTTGATATGATAACGGATTGCTTCACTGCCGATCAGCAATTTTATGGCAAAAAAAGGCTTCCAGCTCGAGAGTCGCTTCGCGCCTGCCGGCGACCAGCCCACGGCGATCGCGCGCCTGGTCGAGGGCCTGCACGACGGCGAGGCGGGCATGACCCTGCTCGGCGTGACCGGCTCCGGCAAGACCTTCACGATCGCCAACGTGATCAGCGAGGTGCAGCGCCCGACCATCGTTCTGGCGCCGAACAAGACCCTGGCCGCGCAGCTGTACGGCGAGTTCCGCGACTTCTTCCCGCACAACGCGGTCGAGTATTTCGTGTCGTACTACGACTATTACCAGCCCGAGGCCTACGTGCCGGCGTCGGACACCTTCATCGAGAAGGACGCGTCGATCAACGAGCATGTCGAGCAGATGCGCCTGTCGGCGACCAAGGCGCTGCTCGAGCGCCGCGACGTCATCGTTGTCGCCACCGTGTCGTCGATCTACGGCCTCGGCGACCCGCGCCAGTACCTGAAGATGATGCTGCACGTCTCGCGCGGCGAGCGTATCGACCAGCGTGCGATCCTGCGCCGCCTCGCCGAGCTGCAGTACAAGCGCAACGACATGGAACTGGCGCGCGGCAGCTACCGCGTGCGCGGGGAGTTGATCGATGTCTTCCCGGCCGAGTCCGATGACGAGGCGCTGCGCATCGAGCTGTTCGACGACGAGATCGAGTCGCTGTCGTTGTTCGACCCGCTGACCGGCGAGGTGCTGCGCAAGGTGCCGCGCTACACGGTCTACCCGAAGACCCACTATGTCACGGCGCGCGAGACCATCCTCGACGCGGTCGACGCGATCAAGGTCGAGCTCAAGGAGCGCCTGGAGCACCTGTACGGGCTGCACAAGCTGGTCGAGCACCAGCGCCTGCAGCAGCGTACGACCTTCGACCTCGAGATGATGGTCGAGCTCGGTTACTGTTCCGGTATCGAGAATTACTCGCGTTACCTGTCCGGCCGGGCACCCGGCGAGGGCCCGCCGACTCTGTTCGACTATCTGCCGGAAAACGCCCTGCTGGTGGTCGACGAGTCGCACGTGACGATCCCGCAGCTCGGCGGCATGTACCGCGGTGACCGCTCGCGCAAGGAGACGCTGGTCGAGTACGGTTTCCGCCTGCCGTCGGCGCTCGACAACCGGCCGCTGCGCTTCGAGGAGTTCGAGACGCTGGCGCCGCAGACGATCTACGTCAGCGCGACGCCGCGCGACTACGAGCGCGAGCATTCCGGCGCGATCGTCGAGCAGGTGGTGCGCCCGACCGGCCTGGTCGACCCGGAGATCGAGGTCCGCCCGGCGACGTCGCAGGTCGACGATCTGCTGTCGGAGATCCGCAATCGCGCCGACATGGGCGATCGCGTCCTGGTCACGACGCTGACCAAGCGCATGGCTGAGGACTTGACCGACTACCTGATGGAACACGGCGTGCGCGTGCGCTACCTGCATTCGGACATCGACACCGTCGAGCGGGTCGAGATCATCCGCGACCTGCGCCTCGGCGAGTTCGATGTGTTGGTCGGCATCAACCTGCTGCGCGAGGGCCTCGATATGCCCGAGGTGTCGCTGGTCGCGATCCTCGATGCCGACAAGGAAGGTTTTCTGCGCTCGGAGGGGTCGCTGATCCAGACCGTGGGCCGCGCCGCGCGCAACGTGCGTGGCAAGGCGATCATGTACGCCGACAAGATCACCGGCTCGATGGAGCGCGCGATTGCCGAGACCGAACGTCGACGCAAGAAGCAGCTGGATTTCAACGCGACCCACGGCATCACGCCGAAGACCGTCGAGAAGAACGTCGCCGATATCCTGGAGGCGGCCTACCCTGGTGCGCCGACGACCGCCAAACGCTATGCCAGGGTCGCCGAGCAGACGGTCGAATACGCGGCCCTGACCCCGGCGCAGATGAGCAAACGGATCAAGGAACTACAGAAGGCGATGCAGCAGCACGCGAAGAACCTCGAGTTCGAGGAGGCGGCGCGCGTGCGCGACGAGCTGAAGGCACTGCAGGGCCGCGGCCTGGTCGCGTGACGCCGCCCGGTGCCGCGTAACGGGGCCTCTTGCGCGCCACGGTCCGCACCGGGTATATTCCGCGACCTGCTCTGCAGGCGCGTAGCTCAGTTGGTTAGAGCACCACCTTGACATGGTGGGGGTCGGAAGTTCGAGTCTTCTCGCGCCTACCAAACCCATAAAAGGCCTGGGCGATTCGCCCAGGCCTTTTTCGTGCGCAGCATCCCCGAGCGGATCCTGCGCCTGTCCCGGTGCGGGCAGGTTCGGTCTGCCGATCGCGCGCCGCGGCCGGACCGGTCATGCCGACCGCGGGATGTTCAGCCGCGGCGATCCCGGCGCCGACGCAGCCAGCCGATGCCGGCCAGACCCAACAGCATCGAGACCGACGTCGCCGGTTCCGGGACGCTGCTACTGACCAGGTCTAGCCGGACACGCCGTCCGGGCGCCAGCACCAGCGCGATATTCGTGAAGTCCGACGACACGACAGCCCAGTCGGTGATACCGGTCGGGGAGGTCAGGAACTGACCGAACATCGTCCACATGCCGTCGAGGGAACCGATCGCGTAGCCGTCGGTACAGCAGGGCGCCGAGTTCTTGGTGCTGTCGAACTGGGTCCCGCCCATCGATACCGTTACCGGTTCGCCCGGATCGTCCGCGAGGATTCCGGCGGCGGTGTCGCCGGACAGGTTCCATCGGGTCTGTGTGCTCAGGCCGGAGCCGTCGTTCGGGTTGTCGTGCACGACGACCAGCGACAGGCCGTCTGACGCGTTGAGTATGAACACCTGGGTCAGGCTCGACACTGGCGTCGGTCCGCCATTGAGTTCGCCGTTGTAGCTTGCAGGATTCGGTACGTCGTACTGATAGAAGCCCGCCGTGGTCAGGCCGGTGGCGAATGCGGTGACCGAACCGAGGACGTTGGCGTCGAAATCGCCGGCGCCGGGCGCGCTCTCCTGGGCAACGCGCACGGTCGTGGCTGCGGCAAGCGTCGGTACGCACAACGCCGCCGCCAAGATCACAGCGAAGAGTAATGCCGGCGTTCCGGTGGTCGCGTGGGTGGCTGCGTCCATGATCGTGATCCTCCTGGCGGCGGTGGGTGTTGGTCGCGCGCGCCGACGCCATGCGCGGCGCCTCCGCCTATTTCCATACATAAACTGTGCCTATACTCCAGGTGCCGGAGTTTAGGGCAATTTTTCCCACGGACTGGCGTGAGCCGCTGGCCGAATGTAAAGAATACCGACGGCCGCGCCGACGCCCGGTGGCGTGCCCGTCACGGTCGTCGCCGCCATGCACGCGCCTGGGCGATGCCCGGGTTCGTGGTCGGGATGGGGCGCAGGTCACGAATGGTGCCACCGAGCGCGAGCGCAGAATTCGATTACGTCGACATCGAAATGGCGGCCGCGAGCGGCGGGGTTGTGAGCGATGCGTCGGCCGACGCTGGGTCAGCGTCGGGTCGCCGCCGCGCGCG
>JASJCU010000054.1 GCA_030065815.1 Gammaproteobacteria bacterium
CGCGCAGCGCGACGCCGTGGTGACGCTCGACCTCGGCGCGCACGTGGTCGGCCAGGGCCTCGATGTCGGCGGCTGTCGCGTCGCCGGTGTTGATCAGGAAGTTGGCGTGCTTCGGCGACACCTCGGCACCGCCGATGCGATAGCCCTTGAGGCCACAGGCCTCGATCAGGCGCGCGGCGTGATCACCGGGCGGGTTGCGGAACGTCGAACCGCAGCTCGGCAGGCCGGTCGGCTGGGTCGCCGCGCGGCGGTCGAGCAGCGCGCGGATCGCGGCCTGTTCGGACGCGACGTCGCCGTGCCGCAGTGCCAGCGTGCAGTCGACGAACCATTCCTCGCCCGGCCGGCGCACCTCGCGGTAGCCGATCGTGAAGTCATCCGGCGTGCGCGTACGGATCGTGCCGTCGCGATCGATCGTCGTCACCGACGCGACGATGCGCCAGGTCTCGCCTCCGAACGCCCCGGCGTTCATCGCCAGCGCACCGCCCATCGTGCCGGGGATACCGGCGAGGAACGCCGCCCCGGTCAGCCCGGCGCGGGCACTGCTGCGCGCCACCTTGGCACAGGCCGCACCGGCCTGCGCGAACACCCGCTCGCCATCGACCGACAGCGCGTTCAGCGCGCCCTGCAACAGGATCACGGTGCCGTCGAATCCGCCGTCGCGGACCAGCAGGTTGCTGCCCAGACCCAGCCACAGCAGTGGCTCGTCGCGCGGCAGCCCGGTCAGGAATGCCGCGAGGTCATCGACATCGGCGGGCAGGTACAGCTGCCGCGCCGGGCCGCCGACGCGCCAGGTGTTGTAGCGCTGCAGCGGCTCGTGACGACGCAGTTCGCCGCGCAGCGGCGGATGTCGTTGTGCGGCCATCATCGCCTGTCCTTTCCCGACCCGCCGTCCGGGCCCCTGGGTCGCTGCGTCGCGCGCTGGCGCCGATCCTGCGCGCGTACCGTCGCCAGCCTGGCGACCAGTCCCTCGCCGCAACCCATCAGCAGCCTGCGTGGTGTCGTCGTGTGCTTCATCGACACATCGCCTCCGCCATCGCCGTCGCGACCAGGCCGATGTTGCCGGCACCCATCGTGACCACGATGTCACCGTCGACGACGATGTCGCCGAGCGCCTGCGGCAGGTCGTCGACGTCCTCGATGAACACCGGGTCGACCTGCCCGCGCGCGCGGATCGCGCGGCTCAGCGCCCGTCCGTCAGCACCGGCGATCGGTGCCTCGCCAGCCGCGTACACCTCGCTCAACACCAGCACGTCGACGGTCGACAGCACCGCGACGAAGTCGTCGAAGGCGTCGTGGGTACGGCTGAAACGGTGCGGCTGGAAGGCCAGCACGACGCGCCGCTTCGGCCAGCCGCTGCGCACCGCCTCGAGCGTCGCGGCCAGTTCGCGCGGATGGTGACCGTAGTCGTCGACCAGCATCACGTCGTGGCCGCCGAGCCGGCAGCCGCTGTGCGCCTGGAAGCGCCGGCCGATGCCCTGGAACGCACTCAGCGCCTTCTGGATCAGCGGCACCTCGACGCCGAGGTCGTGGGCGACCGCGATCGCCGCGAGCGCGTTCAGCACATTGTGCCTGCCGGGCATGTTCAGGCTGACCTCGAACGCCGGCTCGTCGACCATGTGCACCGTGAACTGCGTCGTCATCGCGTGCTGGCGGATGTTCGTCGCACGCACGTCGGCGGCGTCGCCGGTACCGTAGGTGACGACCCGGCGGGTCACCTCGGGCAGCAGCTCGCGGACGTTGTCGTCGTCGATGCACATCACCGCCTGGCCGTAGAAAGGCAGGTGATGGAGAAATTCGAGGAAGGTCGCGCGCAGGCGCTGGAAGTCGTTGCCGTAGGTCACCATGTGGTCTTCGTCGACGTTGGTGACGACCGCCTGCATCGGCTGCAGGTACAGGAACGACGCATCGCTCTCGTCGGCCTCGGCGACCAGTACCTCGCCCTCGCCGAGGTGGGCATAGCTGCCGCGCGAGTTGAGCCGGCCACCGATGACATAGGTCGGGTCGAGGCCGCCTTCGATCAGCAGGCTGGCGATCAGGCTCGTGGTCGTCGTCTTGCCGTGCGTGCCGGCGACTGCGACGCCGTAGCGGAAGCGCATGATCTCGGCAAGCATCTCGGCGCGTGGGACGACCGGGATGCGCTGTTCGCGCGCCGCGATCACCTCCGGGTTCTGGTCGCTGACCGCGCTCGAGATCACGACCGCGTCGGCGCCATGCACGTGCGACCCGGTGTGGCCGATGTGGATCGTCGCGCCCTGTTCGGCGAGGCGCACGGTCGCCGCGTTCTGGCGGATATCCGAGCCCGATACCTGGTAACCGAGGTTGAGCATGACCTGCGCGATGCCGTTCATGCCGGCGCCACCGATGCCGACGAAATGCAGACGGCGCATGCGCCCCATGGTCTGGGCGGTGTAACGCGGGCGGTTCGCCGATACGTCGCTCATGCCGCCACCGCCTCGCACACCGCGGCAACGCGGCCGGTCGCGTCACGTTTCGCCAACCCGTAGGCACGCAGCGCCATCGCGTGTAGCGCGTCGCGGTCGCCGATCATGTCGCGCAGCAGACCGGCCAGCGTCGTCGCGTCCATATCGCGCTCCTGGATCAAGCGTCCGGCGTCGGCGTCGCAAAGGAAGCGTGCGTTGACCGTCTGATGATCGTCGACGGCGAACGGGAACGGCACCAGGATCGCCGGCAGGCCGGCCGCCATCAGCTCGGACACGGTCAGCGCACCGGCGCGGCAGATCGCGATATCGGCCCAGCCGTAGGCGGCCGCCATATCGTCGACGAACTCGGTCACATCGGCGTCGACAGCGGCTGCCCGATACGCAGCGACCGTCGCATCGGCCTTGCCGCGTCCGGCCTGATGGCGCACCAGCGGACGCTGTGCAGCATCGAGCAACGCCAACGCCGCCGGCACGGTCTCGTTAAGGGCCTTGGCACCGAGCGATCCACCAATGACGATCAGGCGCAGCGGCCGCCCGCCGGGATGCCGCGGCACCGGCAGCGCGGTGATGTCGGCACGCACCGGATTGCCCGTGGCCTCGGCGGCCGCGCCGGCGAAGCTCCCCGGGAAGGCCTCGAGCACGCGCGTCGCGACTCTGGCCAGCCAGCGGTTGGTCAGACCGGGGATCGCGTTCTGCTCGTGGATCACCAACGGGATGCGCAGCAAGCGACCAACCAGGCCGCCGGGGGCGGTGACGAAGCCGCCCATGCCGAGTACGACCTGCGGCCGCCGCCGGCGCAGCACCCGCCACGCCTGGCCCATCGCATGCACCAGCCGCAGCGGCGCGAGCAGCCGCGCGGCCAGGCCCTGGCCGCGCAGCCGGTACGCGGCGATGGTGTCGAGGTCGAAGCCCTGCGCCGGCACCACCCGCGACTCGAAGCTGTCCGGCGTGCCCAGCCAGCTGATCTGCCAGCCGCGCGCGGCGAGCTCGTGGGCCACGGCCAGCGCCGGGAACACATGGCCGCCGGTGCCACCCGCCATGATGGTTATGCGCGCTGCCATTGACCCTCCCGGCCGGCGTCGGCGGTCTGGTTTTCGTAGCGCACGCGCAACAGCATGCCGACCGCCATGCAGCAGACGATCAGGCTGTTGCTGCCATAGCTGAGGAACGGCAGCGTCAGGCCCTTGGTCGGCAGCAGACCGACGTTGACCCCGACGTTGATGAACGCCTGCATGCCGATCCACAGGCCGAGCCCGTAGGCGACATAGGCCGCGTAGCGATCGCCGCGCACTTCGGCGCGCGCGCCGATCGCATAGCTGCGCCAGACGATCAGACTGAACATGCAGATCACCAGCAGCGTGCCCAACAGGCCAAACTCCTCGCCAACCACCGCCATGACGAAATCGGTATGTGCCTCGGGCAGGTAGAACTGCTTCTGGATGCCGTTGCCGAGACCGACGCCGGTCCATTCGCCGCGGCCGAACGCGATCAACGCCTGGGCGAGCTGATAGCCGGCATCCTGGGCGTGCTCCCAGGGATTCAGGAAGGTCGTGACACGTTCGAGGCGGTACGGCGAGATCACGACCAGCACGACCAGCGCACTGATCGCGAGCGTCAACAGCGACGCGAACTGCCACAGCGGCGCGCCGCCGAGGAACAGCATGCCGAACGCGGTCATCAGCAGCACCGCGGTGGTACCGAAGTCGGGCTGCAGCATCAACAGCGCGCAGGCGATTATCAATAGGATGATCGGCTTGACGAAGCCCCACGGCGAGTGCGCGACCTCGATCTGCCGCCGCACCAGGTAGCCCGCCATGTACAGCACGATGAACAGCTTCATGAACTCCGAGGTCTGCAGGCTCAGCGGGCCGGCCGCGACCCAGCGCAGTGCGCCGTTGGCCTCGCGGCCGAGGCCCGGCACGAACACCAGCGCGAGCAGCCCGAGGCCGACGAAGTACAGCACCGTGCTGGCCTTGTGCCACAGCTCGGTCGGCGTGCGGTAGACCGCCCAGCCGAGCAGCACGCCCAGCGCCAGCGCGAACAGGTGACGGTTGACGTAGCGCAGGCCGTCGCCGTCGTGCCCGGCCAGGTGCAGCGACGCCGACGCGACCATGACGATGCCGAAACCGGTCAGCACCAGCACCGCCGTCGCGAGCACGCCGTCCATGCCCGGCATGCGGATGTGCGCGACGCCGCGCGGTCTCGCCATCGCGCTCACGACGCCAGCCTCCGCACCGCCTGCATGAAGCGCTCGCCGCGCTCGGCGAAGCCGCTGAACATGTCGAAACTGGCGCAGGCCGGCGACAGCAGCACGCGGTCGCCGGCGACCGCGAGACGCGCGGCGGCGGCGACTGCATCATCGATATCGGCGGCACGGACGCTGGTGACGCCGGCCGGCACGACGGCGGCGAGCTCGCCGGCATCGCGACCGATCAGCACGACCGCGCGGGTACAGCGCGCGATGACGTCGGTCAGCGGCGTGAAGTCGGCATCCTTGCAGTCGCCACCGGCGATCAGCACGCTGCGCGACGCGTCGCCGCGATCGAGACCCTGCAGTGCCGCGACCGCGGCGCCGACATTGGTGGCCTTGCTGTCGTTGTACCAGCTCACACCGTCGATCTCGGCGACGAACTCGGTGCGGTGCGGCAGGCCGCGGAAGCTGCGCAGCGTGTCGAGCATCGCCGTCAGGTCGAGGCCCAGCGCGCTGCCGATGGCGAGCGCGGCGAGCGCGTTGGCGCGGTTGTGCCGGCCCGGCATGCGCAGCTCGGCGGCCGCCAGCAGCGGTCGCTCGCCGCGGCACAGGTATTCCTCACCGTCGATCGAGCAGACGCCGAACATCTTGTCGTCCTCGGAGTCGCCGAGCGTGAAGTACCAGGCATCGTCGGCGCCGCCCATCGCCGCGACCATCGGGTCGTCGGCGTTGTAGACGCCGACCCCGGCATTGCGGAACACCCGTGCCTTGGCCGCGGCGTAGTCGTCGATGTCGGTGTAGCGATCCATGTGATCGGCGCTGACGTTGAGCACCGTCGCCACGGCCGCCGCCAGCGAGTGCGTGGTCTCGAGCTGGAAGCTCGACAGCTCGAGCACGTACAGCGCGACATCGTCGGCGAGCAGATCGAGTGCCGGCGTGCCGAGGTTACCGCCGACCGCGGCGTGCACGCCGCTCGCTTTGGCCATCTCACCGACCAGCGTGGTCACGGTGCTCTTGCCGTTCGAGCCGGTGATCGCGACCACCGGCGCCTTGGCGTGCGCGGCGAACAGCTCGATGTCGCCGACCACCGGCACACCGCGCTGCATCGCCGCGGCGATCTGCGGCGTCGACACGGCCACGCCAGGGCTGACCACGAGGCGCTCGGCGGTGTCGAACAGCGCGCCGTCGAACGGGCCGAGGAACACCGCGATGTCCGGGAACGCGTCGTGCAGTTCGTCGAGGCCCGGCGGCTGGGCGCGGCTATCGGCGACCGCGACCTGCGCACCCTGACCGACGAGGAAGCGCGCACACGACAGGCCGGTCGAGCCGAGTCCGACGATCAACGTCTTGGTCGCCGAACCTTCTTGTTGCATCGCGTGCCCCACGTGTCGCCTCAACGGATCTTCAGGCTGGCCAGGCCGACCAGCACGAGGATGACGGTAATGATCCAGAAGCGCACGATCACGCGCGGCTCCGGCCATCCCTTGAGTTCGAAGTGGTGGTGCAGCGGCGCCATGCGGAAGATCCGTCGGCCGGTGAGCTTGAACGACGCGACCTGCAGCATCACCGACACGGTCTCGACGACGAACACCCCGCCCATGATGAACAGCACGATCTCCTGGCGCACCGCGACCGCCAGTGTGCCCAGCGCGGCGCCGAGCGCCAGCGCACCGACGTCGCCCATGAACACCTGCGCGGGATAGGCGTTGAACCACAGGAAACCAAGGCCCGCACCTACCAGGGCGCCGCACAGCACGGCGAGTTCGCCGACCCCTGGTAGGTGCGGAATCAACAGGTAATCGGCGATCCGCACGTTGCCCGACGCGTACGCGAACACTGCCAGTGCACCGGCCACGAGCACCGTCGGCAGGATCGCCAGGCCGTCGAGACCGTCGGTCAGGTTCACCGCATTCGACGAACCGACGATGACGAAATAGGACAGGACGATGAACAACGGCCCGAGATCGAGCACCAGGTCCTTGAAGAACGGGATCAGCAGCTGGGTCTCCTGCGGCGCCGCGGCACCCAGGTACAGCGCGGTCGCGGCGGCGATCCCGAACAGCGACTGCCACAGGTACTTCCAGCGTGCCGCAAGGCCGCGCGCGTCCCTGAGCACGAGCTTGCGGTAGTCGTCCCACATGCCGACCGCACCGAACGCGAGCGTCGTCAGCAGCACGATCCACACGTAGCGGTTGCCGAGATCCGCCCACAGCAGCGTACCGACCGCGACGGCGACCAGGATCAGCGCGCCGCCCATGGTCGGGGTGCCGGTCTTCGTCAGGTGGGTCTCCGGGCCGTCGTCGCGCACCGTCTGGCCGATCTTGTAGCGACTCAGTCGACGGATCATCGCCGGTCCGACCAGGAACGAGATCACCAGCGCGGTCAACACCGCGAGGATCGTGCGCAGCGTGATGTAGCGGAACACACCGAAGCCGCTGTCGAACTGGACCAGGTACTCGGCGAGCTGGATCAGCATGCGACCTCCGTGTCGCGCAATCGACGCACGACATCGTCCATGCCGGCGGCGCGCGAACCCTTGATCAACACGCTGTCCTCCGCCGACAGCGCGCCGTGCAGGAAATCGACGAGTTGGTCGCGCGACGCGAAATGGCGATGCTCAGCGGCGAACGCCCGGCCGGCGTGCGCACTCAGCTCGCCAACGCTGAGCAGGCGCTCGATGCCCTGTTCGGCGGCACGTTCACCGAGCTGGGCGTGCAGCGCGGCCGCGTCGGCGCCGAGCTCGGCGAGGTCGCCGAGCACCAGCGTGCGACGCCCCGGCGCCGACGCCAGCACGCGCAGCGCGGCGATCACCGAATCCGGATTCGCGTTGTAGCTGTCGTCGATCAGGCGCGCACCGTTGACGCCGGCCAGCGGGCACAGCCGGCCCGGTACCGGCAGCAGCGTCGCCAGCCCGGCCTGGGCGTCATCCAGCGTCGCGCCGGCCGCGAGCGCCGCGGCGGTCGCGGCCAGCGCGTTCATGCGATTGTGTTCGCCGGCCAGCTGCAGCGCGACCTCGATCTCGCCGTCGGCGCAGCGCACCGGGAAGCGCGCGGCAAAGCGGTCGTCGTGCCAGACGACTTCGTAGGCGTCGGCCGGGCTCGACACGTCCGCCGCTTCGCGCACGCCGAAGGTGCGCCGGTGGAGACGCGCACCGAGCTCGCGCCACAGGCCGGCGAAGGCATCGTCGGCGTTGAACACGAACACGCCGTCGGCCGACAGGCCGTTGATGATCTCGGCCTTCGCCCGCGCCACACCCTCGATGCTGCCGAAGCCCTCGAGGTGCGCGCGACCGGCGTTGTTGAGCACCGCGACGTCGGGCCGTGCGACGCGGGTCAGGTAATCGATCTCGCCGGCATGGTTGGCGCCCATCTCGATCACCGCGTACGGCTCGTCGCGCAGGCGCGCCAGCGTCAATGGCACGCCGATGTGGTTGTTGAGATTGCCGCGTGTCGCCAGCACCGCGCCGCGCCGGCCGAGGATCGCCGCGGTCATTTCCTTCAGCGTCGTCTTGCCGTTGCTGCCGGTGATCGCGACGACGCGGGCCGGGCAGCGCTCGCGCCAGACGCGCGCCATCCGCCCCAGCGACCGCAAGGTGTCGTCGACGCGCACGTGCGGCAACGGCGTCGCGATGTCGCGCGCGACCAGCGCGCCGGCCGCACCGTTGGCCGCGGCGACCGCGACATAGTCGTGGCCGTCGAAGTTCGGCCCGTGCAGCGCGACGAACAGGTCGCCACGCTGCAGCGTGCGCGTGTCGGTGCTGACGCCGTCGAACGCGCAGTCGCTGCCGCGCAGACGCCCGTCGACCAGGTCGGCGAGTTCGGCCAGCTGCAGCATGCTCATCGCGCACCCTCCTGCAGCACCTGCTCGACCTGCGCGATATCGCTGAACGGGCGACGTTCGCCGTTGATCTCCTGGTAGTCCTCGTGGCCCTTGCCGGCGACCAGGATCAGGTCGTCGGGACCGGCCGCGCGGACGCTGGCCGCGATCGCGCGTGCACGATCGTGGTCGACGTGCACACCCTGGCGGCCGCCCATGCCGGACAGAATCTCGGCGATGATCTGCTCGGGATCCTCGCCGCGCGGGTTGTCGTCGGTCAGCACGACCAGGTCGGCGAGGCGGCGTGCGACCTCGCCCATCTGCGGGCGCTTGCCGCGGTCGCGGTCGCCGCCGCAGCCGAACACGCAGACCAGGCGGCCGGCGACGTGCTCGCGCAGCGCCGACAGCACCTGCTCCAGGGCATCGGGGGTATGCGCATAGTCGACGACGACGCGCGGCCGCTGCGGCGCCAGGAACGCCATCATCCGGCCGACCACCGGGGTCACCTGTTCGAGCGCCGCGGTCGCGCTCGCCAGCGGCATGTCCCAGGCCAGCAGCACGGCCAGCGCCAGCGCCAGGTTGTCGGCATTGAAACGGCCGAGCAGGTGGGTCTGCAGCTCGCCACCGCCCCAGCTCGACTCGAACACGATGCGCAGGCCGTCGGCGCGCGTCTCGACCTCGTGCAGCTGCACGTAGCGGTCGCCGAGGCGCACGGTGTCGCTGCCGCTGCCAACCGCGACCGTGAACACCCGCGGCCGCACGTCAGCGGCGAGGCGCGCGCCGTAGGCATCGTCGGCGTTGATCACCGCGATGGCCAGTCCGGCGCCCTTGAACAGGCGCGCCTTGGCGTCGGCATAGGCCTGCATGCTGCCGTGGTAGTCCTGGTGTTCGCGGCTCAGGTTCGTGAACACCGCGGTATGGAACGGCACGCCGGCGACGCGGTCCTGGTGCAGCGCGTGCGACGATACCTCCATCGCGACGGCACGCGCGCCGCGCGCGAACAGCTGGCCGAGCGTCGCATGCAGCCTGACCGTATCCAGCGTCGTATGGGTCGACGGCACGAGGTCACCGGGGAAGCCGTTGCCCACGGTACCCAGCAGCGCGGTCGGTACCCGCGTCGACAGCGCCTGGGCGAGAAAACTGGCGACGCTGGTCTTGCCGTTGGTACCGGTCACGCCGACGATGCGCATCGCATGCGCGGCCTGGCCGAAGAAGCGCGCCGCGATCTCGCCGGCCTGGCGACGCAGGCCGGGCACCGCGATCACCGGCACATCGGCCGACAGCGCGGCGATGCGGTCGCGGTCCCAGTTGCCCGCCGGCTCGGCCAGTACCGCGACGGCGCCGCGGGCGCGCGCGTCGTCGAGGTGTTCGAGCGCGTGACTGCGACTGCCCTGCAGCGCCAGCCACAGCCCCTGTTCACCGACCTCGCGGCTGTCCAGCGCGAGCGACCCGACGAGCTGGTGACGCGCCCAGTCGATACCCGACAGCGACGGCATCAGGTCGGCGAGCAGCATGGGTTTGTGGTCATCGCGCTGCGGCATCATCGCGCCGCTCCCGACGCCGCGACGCGCAGCGCCGGTTCGAGCGCCGCGTCCGGGGTCACGTTGAGCAGCCGCAGCGTCTCGGCCATGACCGCCGAGAACACCGGTCCTGCGACTTGGCCGCCGTAGTATTTCTTGCCGCGCGGCTCGTTGATCATGACGACCATCGCGACGCGCGGCCGCGCCGCCGGCGCCACGCCGGCGAACAGCGCGAGGTAGCGGTCGTCGCTGTAGCCGTCGCGGCCGATCTTCTTGACCGTTCCGGTCTTGCCGGCGACCCGGTAGCCCATGACCGCGGCCTCCGGCGCGGTGCCGCCGTCACTGACCACCGACTCGAGCATGCCGCGTACCGCGCGCGCGGCCCGGGCGCTGAACACGCGCTCGCCGGCCGGCGCCGCATCGGCCTTGAGCAGCGTCGCCGGCACGCGCACGCCGTCGTTGGCCAGCGTCGCGTAGGCCTGGGCCAGCTGCAGCGTGGTCACGGCGATGCCGTAGCCGAACGACAGTGTCGCGTGGTCGATCGTCGCCCAGCGCCGGTAGTCGCCGAGCTGCCCGGGCACCTCGCCGGGGAACCCGGTGTCGACGCTGCTGCCGAAACCGAGCCGATCCATCGCCCGCCACAGCGCCTTCCTGTCCATCGCCAGCGCGATCTTCGCGGCACCGACATTGCTCGAACGCCGCAGTATCGTGGCGACGTCGATCGCGCGCAGGTTCTTCGAGTCCTTGACCTGGGCCGCGCCGATGCTGAAGTAGCCAGGACCGGTGTCGATGACCGAGTCGGCGCGAATGACGCCGGCATCGAGCGCCGCGGCGACCGTGAACGGCTTCATCGTCGAACCGGGCTCGAAGACGTCGGTGACCGCGCGGTTGCGCAGCTGCCCGGCGCGGTTGGAGCGGCTGCCGTTGGGATTGAACGACGGCTGGTTGACCATCGCCAGGACCTCGCCACTGCGCACGTCGAGCAGTACCAGCGACCCGGAGACCGCGCGGTGACGCCTGACCGCGGCCTTGAGCTCGCGGTAGGCGATGAACTGCAGGCGCTGGTCGATACTCAGTGCCAGGTGGTTCCCGGCGCGCGGGCTGCGGATGTTCTCGACATCATCGACGACCTGGCGACGACCGTCACGCAACACCAACTTTTCGCCCGTGTCACCGCGCAGCACGTCGTCATAAGCCAGTTCCAGGCCCTCCTGGCCGCGGTCGTTGTCGCCGGTGAAGCCGAGCACGTGACCGAACACCTCGCCGGCTGGGTAGTAGCGCTTGTACTCGCGCTCGACGTGGACGCCGGGGATCTTGTGCGCCTTGACCACCTGCATCACGTGCGCCGCATCGGCCGGCGGCATGCGTCGCTTCAGGTAGATGAAGTACTTCTGTGCATAGCGCGCCAGCTTGCGACGCAGGCCCTCGGCATCGACGTCGAGCGCCTTGGCGAGCACCAGGACGCGCTGCGTGTCCGTGCCAAGGACCCGCGGGTTGGCCGCGATCGAGCTGACCGGCGTGCTCAGCGCCAGCACGTCGCCGCGGCGATCGGTGATCAGGCCGCGGTGCGCCGGCACGTCGACGCGCGCCAGGTAGCGATCGGCGCCCTCGGACTGCAGGAAGTCCTTCTCCAGGATCTGCTGGTCGACGGCGCGCCAGACCAGCGCCAGGCCGGCCAGCACGAACAGCGCCAGCACCGTGTAGCGGCGCCCGGCATAGCTCGGCAGCGATTTCTCCTCGCGCCGCACCTGGCGCGCCCGCTTGGCCCGTCGCGCCGCCACTACTCGACCACCACGATCTGTTCCGCGTCGGGCACCTGCATCTGCAGCCGCTCGCTGGCGATCGCCATCACCCGCCCGAGTGCACCGCGAGTCGCCAGCTCGAGCTGCAGCCGCCCCCACTCCATGTCGGCCTGGTCCTTCTCGAGGCGCACCTGCTGCAGCTCGACGAACAGCGCACGCGACGCGTTCTTCGCGTACACGACAGCGACGCCGCTGGCGATCACCGCGACCACGAGGAACGCCAGACCGATGCCCTGCCCGTGGCTCATGCGATCACCTCGGCGACCCGCAGCACGGCACTGCGCGCGCGCACATTGGCGGCGACCTCGGCGGCAGCCGCGCGCTGCGCCTTGCCAATGACACGCAGGCGCCCCACGCTCTCGGCATGCGTGACCGGCAGCCCTTTGGGCAGCCTCGGGCCGCGCGACGCGTCGCGCATGAAGCGCTTGACGATGCGGTCTTCGAGCGAGTGGAAGCTGATCACGACCAGGCGCGCACCGGCCGCCAGAACGTCGAGCGCCGCATCGAGGCAGTCGCGCAGGTCATCGAGCTCGCGGTTGATGAAGATGCGGATCGCCTGGAACGTGCGCGTCGCCGGGTGCTTGTGCCGCTCCTTGACCGGGCACGCCCGCGATACCAGCTCGGCGAGCTCGCGGGTACGGGCGATCGGCGCGGACTCGCGCTGCGTCACGATCGCCCGGGCGATGCGCCGGGCGAAACGCTCCTCACCGTAGTCGCGCAGGACCGCGGCGATGTCGGCCTCGTCGGCGACGGCCAGCCACTGCGCCGCGCTGCGACCGTGCGAGCGGTCCATGCGCATGTCGAGCGGACCGTCGGACGCAAAGCTGAAGCCGCGCGCCGGGTCGTCGAGCTGCGGCGAAGACACACCGAGGTCGAGCAGCAGGCCGTCGATCTTGCGCGCGAGGCCGCGCGCGCCGACCGCGGCTGCGAGCTCGGCGAAGCTGGCGTGCACGATCTCGAAGCGCGGATCGTCGGCGAAGCGCTGGCGCGCGACGGCGACCGCGGCCGCGTCCTTGTCGAATGCAAGCAGCCGCCCGGCATCGCCGAGGGCGTCGAGGATGCGCCGGCTGTGCCCGCCGCGTCCGAACGTCCCATCGATATAGATCCCGTGCGGACGCACGGCGAGCGCCTGGACCGACTCGTCGAGCAGGACCGGGCGGTGCGTCTCGCTCGCCGTCATTACAGCGTGATCTCGCCGAGGGCCTCGGGCAGGCCACCTTCGTCGAGTTCGACGAGATCGAGCCAGCCTTCGCGACTGCCGTTCCACGATGCCTCGTCCCAGAGTTCGAACTTGTTGTACTGACCGACGATCGACACGCGTTTGTCGAGCCCGGCAAAACCACGCAGCTCCGGCGCGATGCGGATGCGGCCCTGTGAATCGAGCTCCTGCGGCGACGCGTGACCCAACAGCAGGCGCTTGTAGGCCTGAGAGCGCGGTTCGAACGCCGGCAGGCTTGAGATCTTGCGCACGACGTCCAACCAGGCAGGTTCGGGGAACAGCCACAGGCAGCGGTTGGTCTTGCTCGGGTTGATGGTCAGGACCAGGCGCGAGGCGCACGCCTCCGCCAGCGACTCCCGGTACATGGCCGGAATCGCCAGACGCCCCTTGGCGTCCAGGTTCAGCGTGTTGACCCCCGAATACACGGCCTTGCCGTCTCCTCCCCCGGTGCAGGCGATCTCCCCCGGATTCCCCACGATCACCCACTTGAAGTTCAATATTAGGTGTCTACCTCCACAGGGTCAACCCCCTGGACAAGGAAAAAAACGCTTATCCCTCAGCCACTTAGGCAACAAACCGAAAACAAGATAACCGCCTGTAAAACAGCTGGCTACCTTTCTGACTTAAAGTGCCTTGTCAACTACGGCTGGCAGGATTTCGGGCGAAATGTGAACCGGATTCCGGTCCGGGGCCGGCCCGCCACGGCGCGGGGGGAAACACCGGTCAACAGCGTGTCGGCGAGAGAGATGGAGCCGGCCGATAAGCCGGGTTCTGTCGCGGGCGATCATTCATCTGGGACGCCCGTCACCGGACGCCTCGTGCGACCTACCCGGAGACTCCTGCGGGCCGCAGGTTGCCCGAAGGCACGCCTCCCTATTTGGTCTTGCTCCAGAGGGGGTTTGCCGTGCCGTCCACGTTACCGCGGACGCGGTGCGCTCTTACCGCACCCTTTCACCCTTGCCTGCCGCCGGCGAACCGGCGCCATCGGCGGTCTGCTTTCTGTTGCACTTTCCGTCGGCTCGCGCCGCCCAGGCATTACCTGGCCTCTTGCCCTGCGGAGCCCGGACTTTCCTCCGCCACCCGTGACGGGTGGCCGCGATCGCCTGGCCGGCTCCGTCATCCACACTAGGTGACGGCGCGCCGCCGTGCAAGGGGCTCAGTCGCCGGCGATCTCCAGCGCACGCCGGTACAGTCGATTGCGCTTGGCGCCGGTGATGCGTGCGGCCAGTGCCGCGGCCTGTCTGACCGGCAGCTCGTCGAGCAGCGCGCGCAGCAGCTCGTCGCCGGCGATGTCGAGCGCCGCGTCGCCGGCCGGTGCGCCGCCGACCAGCAGCACGAACTCGCCCTTGCGCTGGTTGGCATCCGCGGCCACCCAGTCGACCAGTTCGCCGAGCGGGCGCGCGGCGATCGTCTCGTGTCGCTTGGTCAGCTCGCGCGCCAGCACCGCGCGCCGCGCGCCGCCGAACACCGCGGCCATGTCCGCGAGCGTCTCGGCGACGCGGTGCGACGACTCGTAGAACGCCAGCGTCACGGGCTCGCGGCGCAGTGCCTCTAGCGCGGCGAGCCGGGCCTGGCGGCGGCGCGGCAGGAACCCCTCGTAGCGGAAGCGGTCGATCGGCAGGCCCGACACCGACAGCGCCGCGATCAGCGCACTCGGCCCAGGTATCGGCACGACAGCGATGCCGTGCTCACGGCAGGCCCGTACCAGCGGGAAGCCCGGGTCGCTGAGCAGCGGTGTGCCGGCATCCGAGATCAGCGCCAGCGACTCGCCGGCCTGCAGCATGCCGAGCACGCGCGCGGTCGCCGCATCCTCGTTGTGCTCGTGCAGTGCCAGCAGCGGCCGCTGGATGCCGAGCTGGCGCAGCAGCGGACCGCTGTGCCGTGTGTCCTCGGCGAGGATACGGTCGACCGAACGCAGCGTATCGACGGCGCGCCGCGTGATGTCGTCGCGATGCCCGATCGGTGTCGCTACCACGTACAGGGTCCCGACCGTGTTTGACACCTCTAGGCCCACCTTTGATACTCGACACCCCATCCTGATCGCGCGCGTCGTCCCATGCAAGCCGTCACCGTCCGCCTGTTCATGATCGCCGTCGTGCTCGCCGTGCTGGCGGGTTGCGAGCAGCTGCCGGAGCGTCCGACGGCTGCGGACCGGGTCGACCCCGATGTCGCGCGCGCGATGCAGCTCGAGGCCGTCGGCGAGTACCTCGCGGCCGCCGAGCTGTACCGCCAGCTCGCGGCCAGGACCGGGCCGGTCGAGCGCCGCGCCCAGTACCTGCTGGCGGCCGCCGAGGCGGCGCGCCGTGGCGGCGACTGGGACGGCACGCGCTTCGCGCTCGCGCAGCTCGACGGCCAGGCGTTGACCGCCCAGGGGGCGCTGCAGCGTCGCCTGCTGCAGGCCGAGACGCTGCTCCAGGAGCGCCGTGCGCTGGATGCCCTGCTGCTGCTCGACAGCGTGCCCGGCGACGACATGCCGCTCGACCTGCAGATCCGCTTCCACGCCGATGCCGCCGAGGTGTACCGCCAGCTCGGCAACCTGCTGGAGACCGCCAACGCGCTGCAGCGCGTCGACGCATTGCAGCGCGACCCCGCCGAACGCCTGCAGACACAGACTGGCATCCTGCGTTCGCTGGCGCTGCTCAACGAGCGCGTGCTCACCGAGCTGCAACCGTCGCCGCCCGGCGTCGCCGGCGGCTGGATGCAGCTCGCACTGCTGGTCAAACGGCACGGCAGCGACCCGACCGCACTGGCGCCGGAATTTGCGGCGTGGCGGCAGCGCTTCCCGCAGCATCCGGCGCTGCCCGACCTGCTGGCCAACTACCAGCAGCGCCTGCAGAGCCAGATGCAGCACGTGTCGCGCATCGCCGTGCTGCTGCCGCAGAGCGGTGTCTTCGCCAACGTCGCCGCGGCGATCCGCGACGGCCTGATGATCAGCCGCTTCGAACTGCCGCCGGCGCGGCGTCCCGAGCTGCGCTTCTACGATGCGACCGATCCGGCGGGGATCTGGCCGCTGTACAGCCGTGCCGTCAACGACGGCGCCGAGCTGGTCATCGGACCGCTGCAGAAGGACGCCGTCGCGCAGCTGCTGCGCGCCGGCGAGCTGCCGGTGCCGGTGCTGGCGCTGAACCAGGTCGACGCCGGCACGGCACCGCCGCACAACATGTACCTGTACTCGCTGTCGCCCGAGGACGAGGCGCGCCAGGCCGCCGAGCGGGCGTGGCTCGACGGCAGCCGCCGGCCGATCGTGCTGGCGCCGCAGGGGGCCTGGGGCGACCGTCTCGCCACGGCGTTCGAGAATCGCTGGCGCGGCCTCGGCGGCGCGGTCGCCGGCAGCGGTCGCTACGACCCCGAAGCACACGACTACAGCGACACGATCACCGCGGTGCTGCACATCGACCAGAGCCGCGCGCGCCACCAGGAGATGGTGCGCTGGCTGGGGCGCCAGCTCGAGTTCGAGCCGCGCCGCCGCGCCGACGTCGACGCGGTGTTTCTCGCCGCGCGTCCGATCCAGGCGCAGGGCATGCGCCCGCAGCTGCAGTTCCACCATGCCGACGACCTGCCGATCTACACGACGTCGCACGCCTGGCAGGGCAGACTCAGCGCCAGCCAGGCCGAGGACATGAAGGGCATCCGCCTCGCCGACATCCCGTGGATGGTCGGCGACGGACCGAGCACCGTCGACACCCGGGAGACCGTTGCCCGCTACCTGCCGAAGAGTGCATCCGGCTACGCGCGCCTGTACGCGATGGGCATGGACGCGCTGCGCCTGGTACCGCACCTCAGACGCCTGCAGAGCACGCGCTACGAGTCGCTCGACGGCAGCACCGGCAATCTGTACATGGACGAGACCAACCACATCCACCGCCAGCTGGTCTGGATGGTCCTCGACCAGGAGCCCGAGATACTCGGCTTCACGCCGCGCCTCGACCTGGAGGGTGGCTCACCCGCCGCACCGGTCGTGCAGGAACCGACAGCCGTACCGCCGGCATCCTGATGGCCGACACCCAGGCCACCGGACAGCGCGCCGAAGACGCGGCGCACGCGCTGTTGTCGGCCAGTGGCCTCGCGGAGGTCTGCCGCAACTACCGCTGCCGCGGCGGCGAGATCGATCTGATCATGCGTGACGGCGATTGCCTGGTCTTCGTCGAGGTCCGTTACCGACGCAGCGGCGACTTCGGCGGCGCGCTGTCGAGCGTCGATGCCCGCAAGCGTCGTCGCCTGACGATCGCCGCTGCGCACTACCTCGCGAGCAGCGGCTGGTCGGGACCGTGCCGCTTCGACGTCGTCGGCTACCAAGGCGGGCAGCCGGGCACCTGGATCCGCGACGCCTTCACGACCTGAGTCGCGCGACCGCCGGGCGCGCCGGGACGACCATCGACCGACGGCAACAGGCGTGCGAAACTGCCGGGCACACAACGAACGCGCCACCGGGTACCGTGGACTTCACAGATCGCGTCACCGCCATCTTCGCCGAGAACGCCGAGGTCAACGCGCACGCCGCGACGCTGCAGGCGGCACCGATCAACGACGCGGCCGCGTGCATCGTCGACAGCCTGCTCGGCGGCGGCAAGGTCTTGAGCTGCGGCAACGGCTGCTCGGCCGCCGATGCGCAGTATTTCGCCGCACAGATGCAGCACCGCTTCGAACGCGAGCGCCCCGGCCTGCCCGCGGTGGCGCTGAACTCGGATGCCGCGATCATCACGGCGATCGCGCTCGACGAGGGATTCAGCGCGATTTTTGCCAAGCAGGTCAGCGCGCTCGGCCATCCCGGTGATGTACTGTTGACGCTCAGCGTGAGCGGCATGGCGGTCAACACGATCGCCGCGGTCGAGGCGGCCAAGGACCGCCAGATGCGGATCGTCGCGCTGACCGGGCGCGACGGCGGCGATGTCGCCGCGCGTCTGCGGCCGAACGATATCGAGATCAGGACGCCGGCGCAGGAATCCGCGCGGATCCTCGAGAACCACCGCCTGGTGATCCACAGCCTGTGCGACCTGATCGATCTTCAACTGATGGGTGGTTAACAGAACATGAACCGAGAATTGGTGGCTATGCGCAACGTATTGGTCGGCCTGCTGGCACTCGTGCTGAGCGGCTGCGGTGCTGTCGTGGTCGGCAGCGCGGTGACCGGAGCCGCGGTGATTCACGATCGGCGGACGACCGGCACCGTGGTCGAGGACCAGGAGATCTTCGTGCGCGCGATCTCGATCCGCGCCGAGGATGCCGAACTGAAGCAGAAGAGCAATCTCAACGTCGATGTCTACAACCTGCAGGTGCTGTTGACCGGCCAGGCCGAGAATGCCGCGATCGTCGACGACTACGTGCAGCGCGTCGCGGCGATCCCGCGCGTGCGCAACGTGTTCAACGAGGTGACGATCGGCGCCGAATCGACCTGGAGCGAGACGACCGCCGACGCCTACCTGACATCGAAGGTCAAGGTCGCGTTGTTCGACGTCAAGCGGCCCGGCTTCGACCCGACCCGGGTCAAGGTCACGAGTTCGCTCGGCAGCGTCTACCTGATGGGACTGGTGACGCCTGACGAGGCCGACGCGGTGACCGACAAGGTGCGTTTCGTCAGCGGCGTCAAGCGCGTGGTGAAGCTGTTTGAATACATCGGACAGTGACGACGTCCGACCTGCACCGCTGCCGTCGGCGCTGCGCAGGGCGCTGGCGGCGGTCTTCCCCGCACCCGATCTGCTGACCGAGCCCGGCGACTGCTGGGCCTACGGCTACGACAACAGCCGCCGCCAGGCGCTGCCGCAGGCGGTCTGCTTCGCGCGCGACGCCGACCAGGTCGCGGCGCTGGTCGGCGAGTGCCGCGCCCATCGGATCCCGCTGATCACGCGCGGCCGCGGCACCGGCACCACCGGCGCCACGGTGCCGCTGCACGGCGGTATCGTGCTGTCGATGGAACGCCTGCGCGGCGTGCTCGAGATCGACCCGGCCAACCGCAGCGCGCGCGTCGCGCCCGGCTACACGAACCAGGAGGTGCAGGACGCGGCCGCGGCACACGGCTTCTTCTGGCCACCCGACCCGACCAGCGCCGCGGTCAGCACAATCGGCGGCAACCTCGCGTACAACTCGGCCGGCCCGCGCGCGATCAAGTACGGCACGCCGCGCGACAACACGCTCGGCCTGCGCGCCGTGACCGGCGCCGGCGAGCGACTGAAGACTGGCGTCAGCACGACCAAGGGTGTCGTCGGCTACGACCTGACCCGCCTGCTGATCGGCTCCGAGGGCACGCTGGCGATCATCACCGAGGCGACGCTGAAGCTGACCCCGTTGCCGGAGGCCAAGCACACCCTGCAGGCCGTCTACGCCGATATCGGCGCGGCCGCGGCTGCGGTGTCACGCATCATGGCGCAGCCGGCGACGCCGTGCGCGCTCGAGTTCATGGACGCAACCGCGATCGCGATGGTGCGCGAGTACTCCGACCTCGGGCTGCCGGCCGCGGCACGCGCGCTGTTGATGATCGAGGTCGACGGCCCCGCCGCCGGCATCGACGCCCTGGTCTCGCAGGTCGCGGCGGCGGCGCACGGCAGCGGCTGCCTGCACGTCGACCGCGCCGCGAGCGACGCCGACATCGAGCGCCTGTGGCGGACCCGGCGGGCGCTGTCGCCGGCGTTGCGCAACGTCGCGCCGAAGAAGATCAACGAGGACGTCGTCGTGCCGGTATCGCGGATCCCCGAGCTGATCGGCGGGTTGGAGCGCCTGGCGCGCGAACACGGCGTGGCGATCGTCAACTTCGGTCACGCCGGCAACGGCAACATCCACGTCAACCTGCTGGTCGATCCCGATGACGCGACGCAGATGGCCGCCGCCGGCCCCTGCCTCGACGCCGTGTTCGACCTCGTGCTGGCGCTCGACGGCAGCCTGTCAGGCGAGCACGGCATCGGCTGGGTCAAGCGCGATTTCATCGACCGCGAGCTCGACGCGACCAGCCTGGCCCTGATGCGTGCGATCAAGCGCCAGTTCGATCCCGACGACATCCTCAACCCCGGCGTCGGCATCCCCGACATCTGACCGGGTCGGCCGCGGCTGGCGCTGCCGGGCACCCGCGGCGACCGGCGACAAACGCCGCGGCATGCGCTACAGTCGCGTTTGCTGCACCGCAACATTCACTCGCCGATGACCGAGTTTGCCGACCTGATCCTGCGCTCCGGCCGCACCGCCGTCGAGTTCGCGCTGTTCATCCTGCTGCCGATCATGATCGTGATGCTGACGCTGATGCGCCTGCTCGAGGCCAAGGGCGTGCTCGACCGCATCGTCGCGTGGCTGACGCCGCTGCTGCTGCCGCTCGGCATCCCGGGGCTCGGCGTGTTCGCACTGCTGCAGGTGCTTTTCGTCAGCTTCGCCGCACCGCTGGCGACGCTGACGATGATGGACAAGGGCGGACTGTCGCAACGCCATATCGCGGCGACGCTGGCGCTGGTGTTCACGGCCGCGCAGGCCAACGTGACCTTCCCGATGAGCGCGGTCGGCCTCGACGGCGCCGCGACGCTGCTGATCTCGGCGCTGGCCGCGGTCGTCGCCGCCGCGGTCACCTACCACGTGTTCACGCGCGGCCTGCCGGACGAGCCCGAGCCGCCGGAGCCGAAACCGAAACACCACACCGCCGCCGACACCAAGGGCGTGCTGGCCGTGATCAACCGCGCCGGCGGCGAGGCATTCGGCATCGCCATCGGCGCGCTGCCGCTGCTGCTGCTGTCGCTGCTGCTGGTGAACATCCTGCGCGATACCGGCGCGATCGCGCTGCTCGAGGCGCTGGCCGCACCGCTGTTCGGCTGGCTCGACCTGCCGAGCAGCGTGACCCTGCCGATCGTGACCAAGGCGATCGCCGGCGGTACCGCGATGATGGGTGTCGCCAACGACATGCTGCAGCAGGGGGCAATGTCGGCCACCGACCTGAACCGCGTCGCCGGGCTGATCATCCACCCGTTCGACATCGCCGGGATCGCGGTCCTGGTCTCCGCCGGCCCGCGCGTCGCCGCGGTGCTGCGTCCGGCGATCTATGGCGCGCTGGTCGCGATCACGCTGCGTGCGGTCGTGCACCTGACGCTGTGGTGACGCGCCCGGCCTGCCGCGAGCCGGCATGTTGCTCGATCGTTCGGCGAGCCGGCGGCGTGCGCAGCCGTCGTGGCGCAGGTTTGGAACGCGAGCCATCGCGACAGCGCGCGAACGACCGCAGGCGTCCGGATGGAACCGCGCCGGGCACGGCCGGCAACGCCCGGTCTTTCGCCGAGGCTGACGGAAACCGCCCCGATATCAGAGACGCGCAGGGTTGGCGCTGTTCGGCCCACGCAACATGCCGGCCCGGCGTCATGCCGCCGAACGCCGGCGCTGCAGCGCGTCCGGCAGTTCCCGGGCGCGCAACAGCAGGATCAGGATCCAGCCGATCAGCATCGCCGCCGCGGCGAGGATCAGGCCGTCGCCGTAACCACCGCCGTGCTCGGCGATCAGGCCGGTCACGGCCGGCGCGGTGATCTGCGCGACGCCGTACCAGACCGTCATCCGACCCATCATCTTGGCCGGCCGGGTCGGGTAGAAGCGGCCGGCGATCGTCAGGACCAGGCTGACGATACCGATGAAGGTGCCGCCGAACAGCACGGCGCCGATCAGCGTCGCGGCGAGTCCCGGCACGAATACCGGCAGCAGGATGCCGACGGTCTGCAGCACGAACGCGGCGCTCAGGGCATCGATGTCGCCGATCCGCCGCGCGATCAGGTCCCAGACGATGCACGCCGGCGTCGCCGCGAGGCCGAGGACCAGGAAGGCCCAGCCACCCTGCCCGCGCATGCCCGGCAGCGCGTCGACGATCGCGACGATGAAGGTCGCACTGACCACGTAGCCGACCCCGGCGCAAAAATAGGCCGCCATGAACAGCCGCGTGAACGCCGCGCCCGGCGGCCGGTCGTGCAGGGTCTCGCCACCGCGGGAAACGCTGCGCACCTCGGGCCGTGGCAGCCAGGCCCAGGCCGGTATCGCCAGCAGCGCCCCGGCGGCGGTCAGCAGGTACCACTGTCCGCGCCAGTCGACGACCTGCAGCATCAGCTCGACGGCGAGCGCGGCAAACGCGATGCCGAGGCCGATCCCGGCGAAATGGATGCCGAGCTCACTGCGCTGGTCGTGCTGAATCAGCCAGTACAGCACCAGCCCGGAGCCGAGCAGCAGGCCGGCGGCGCTGCTCAGGCCGGCCAGGAACCGCAACAGCGCCCACGCCCAGAAGTCGCCGGTCAGGCCCATGCCGACCGTCGTCAGCAGCGCAACGACGATCCCGACGCGGTACAGGCGATCCTTGAGAACGATGTCGTTGATCGAT
>JASJCU010000171.1 GCA_030065815.1 Gammaproteobacteria bacterium
CCGTCGAGACCGTCCGATGCGCCGGCGATCACGAACAGCCAGAACGCCAGCGTGTAGCGGCCGCTCAGCAATGCCCAGACCACCGGTGCGACGAGCACGATCCGGGCCACGCTGATGATGTTGGGCAGATGCCGGAGGTAGTCGCTCATGCGCGGCAATGCGATCCTCAGTTTCGCAGCCGGTAGTAGAGGTCCGCCTGCGGCATCGCCTGCCGTTGCACGGCACCGTCGCGGCCGACCATGGTGCGCGGCAGCGGCACGCCGGCCGGATCGTTGACGACCTCGCCGCCGGCATCGAGCGCGCGGCGCAGGTCTTCCTCGCTGCCGCGCAGGCGGAACTCGAAGCTGACCGCGTCACCGCTGACGTCGCGCAGCGCCACCTGCGCCACCGGCGCCAGCGTGGCGAGGAAGGCGACCAGGCGGCCATAGGCCGGCAGATCGTTGACGTCGGAAAAGCGCACGACGGTGCCGCCGCCGGCGCCGCTGCCGGGCAGCGGTGCGTAGCGTGCCGCCAACAGGTTCTGCACCTGGTCGATCGCGAACACCAGCGCGTCGTCGAGCCCCTGGGCCGGGGTCTCGAAGTTCTGCGCACCGCCGCGGCCGAGCATCTGCCAGGTGCCGCGCCAGCGATCACCGGACTGTGACTGCAGACGCCCGGTGACGATCAGGTCGTGCGGGTAGCGTGCCGACGCCTGGCGAATCGCCGGCTGGTAGTCCGACCAGACGTCGGCCGGCGTCAGCGCGGCCTGGTCTTCGAGGTCCATCAGCGGCAGCTGCAGCGGCATGCCCCGGTAGGCCGCACGCGAACGCAGCGCGGCCCGGGCCTGCGGCACCGACTCCAGATTGAGCAGACTGCGCTGCGACGCGCGTTCGGTGACCAGCCACAGCAGCACGCGCGGACGCTGCGTCCAGACCGGCAGGCCCTGGTCGCGCATCATGCGTTCGACGCTGCCCTGCTCGAAGCGCGCCCACAGCACGCGCTCGACGGCATCGCCGCTGTCGCGGGTCTGGTAGCGATACTGCTGGACCAGCGACGGCGCCGCCGCCAGCAGCGGCTTGGCGGCCGGCTGCGCGGCCACGCTGGTGTTGCCGCTGACCCGGATCAGCACATCGGCGAGCATCATCGACAGCGCCGCGTTGCGGTTGTCGACACTCTCGTCCTCGACCGGGATCTCGGCGACGAACAGGTCGTCGGCGGCCACTGCAGCACTCAGCAGCAGCGCCAGCAGCAGGCCCGGCAGGCACCGGGACATCGGGCATTGATAGCGTTGCATGGCGCGCAGTGTAACCCGAATGCGGTCGGCATCGACGTGGCCGCGGAGCGGGTTTTCGATCACGGTCAGGCATGCCGACGGCACCCTCGTGCTGTTAAAATGCCCGACTTGCACGGCCTCCGGAGAACCCCTTGAGCGAGCCACCCACCCGCGGCGACGGCAAGCTGAGCTATGCCCAGGCCGGCGTCGACATCGATGCCGGCAACGCGTTGATCGAGCGCATCAAGCCGATCGTCAGGAACACCTTTCGCCCCGGCGTGCTGACCGGCCTCGGCGGTTTCGGCGCGCTGTTCGAACTGCCGCTGGATCGCTACCGCGAGCCGGTGCTGGTCTCCGGCACCGACGGCGTCGGCACCAAGCTCAAACTCGCGATGCAGCTCGGGCAACACGACACCATCGGCATCGACCTCGTCGCGATGTGCGTCAACGATATTGTCGTTGCCGGCGCCGAGCCGCTGTTCTTCCTCGACTACTACGCGACCGGCAGGCTCGATCTCGACACCGCAACGGACGTCATCAGCGGGATCGCGCGCGGCTGTGAACTGGCCGGTTGCGCGCTTACCGGTGGCGAGACCGCCGAGATGCCCGGCATGTACGCCGCCGGCGACTACGACCTCGCCGGTTTCGCGGTCGGCATCGCGGAAAAATCGCGGCTGCTCACGGCCGACCGCGTGCGCCACGGCGACGTCCTGCTCGGCCTTGCGTCGTCGGGGCCGCACTCCAACGGCTACTCGCTGATCCGCAAGGTCATCGAGGTCGGCGACGCCGACCTGACACAGTCGCTCGGCGACAGCACGCTCGGCGCGGCGCTGCTCGCGCCGACCCGGATCTACGTCAAGTCGCTGCTCGCGCTGCTCGCCGAGGTCGAGGTCCACGCGCTGGCGCATATCACCGGTGGCGGCCTGACCGAAAACCTGCCGCGCGTGCTGCCGCCGCACAGCGGCGCGCAGATCGATCGCGCGAGCTGGTCGCTGCCGGCGGTGTTCGACTGGCTGCAGCGCAGCGGCGACATCGCCGACAGCGAGATGCTGCGCACCTTCAACTGCGGCATCGGCATGGTCGTCTGCGTCGCGCCCGCGGCGGTCGAGCGTGCGACCGCGCTGCTCGCCGCACACGGCGAGCACGTCTACCGGATCGGCACCATCACCGCCAGCGAACGCGAGGCGCCCGGCGTCGACTACGCATGAGCGGCGCTGCCGACAGACTGGCCGTCGTGGTGTTGATCTCGGGCAGCGGCACCAACCTGCAGGCGCTGATCGACGCCGCCGCCGACGACGGTCGGTTCACGGTGGCGTGCGTGATCAGCAACCGCGCCGATGCCGGCGGCCTCGCACGCGCCGCCGCTGCCGGCATCCCGACCCGGGTCGTCGACCACACCCGGTATGCCGATCGCGCGGGCTTCGACAGCGCGCTTGGCGACGCGATCGACGCCTGCGGCGCGCAGCTGATCGTGCTCGCCGGATTCATGCGCATCCTCACCGACGCGCTGGTCGCGCGCTTTCGTGGCCGCATGCTGAACATCCACCCGTCGCTGCTGCCGGCGTTCCAGGGCCTGCACACGCACCGCCGTGCGCTCGAGGCCGGCGTCCGCGAACACGGCGCCAGCGTGCACTTCGTGACCGCCGAACTCGACGGCGGGCCGGTGATCGCTCAGGCCCGCGTGCCGGTGCTGGCCGGCGACGACGCAGCGACGCTGGCGGCGCGCGTACTCGCGCGCGAGCACGTGTTGCTGCCCGAGGTCGTGCGCTGGTACGCCGATGGTCGTCTCGAGATGCGCGACGGCCGCGCGTGGCTGGACGGCGCGGCGATCGAGACACCGCGGCAATGTTGAGGTCGCGCTGGATCGCCGTCGTGCTGCTGTTGCTCGGCGGCTGCGAGAGCGACGCACCGCCCGTCCGCGAGCCGTCGGGCACGCTCGAGGCGAACTACCGCCTGTTGTACAACGGTACCCTGGTCGGCAATGCGTTGTTCGTCGTCGAGATCGGAGACGACGGGGCGTACCGGGTCGATGCGTTCACGGTGCCGGCCGGCAAAATGCTGCGCGCCACCGCGCACGAGGTACTCGAGACCAGCAGCGGCCGGCTCGACGCCAACGGCGTGCGGCCGTCGCGCTTCGAGGAGAGCGTGCTCAAGGGCGACGACTACGCGCTCGCCAGCCTGGCGTTCGACTGGGAGCGACGCCGGCTCGCGGTCAGCGGTCCGCAGGGTCGCCGCGATCTGGCGCTGCTGCCCGACACCCACGACCGGCTCAGCTACCTGCTCGCCGCACGCCGCCTGGCCGTCGCCGGTGAAGGTAGCGCGCTGCTGCAGGTCGCGTCGACCGACGCCAGCGAGGAGACCCGGCTGGTCGTCGAGGGCCGCGCCGCGGTCGCGGTGCCGCTGGGGAACTTCGACGCCGTGGTCGTGCGCCGCGTGACCGCCGATGCCGCCGACAGCCGCCGCCTGTGGTTCGCGCCGGCGCACCACTTGCTGCCGCTACGCGTGCTGCAGCAACGCGAAGGCAACACCGTCGACATGCAGATCGAATCACTCAGCCGGCGTTCGAGCGATCCTCGCTGATACGGCTGGCCAGCGGACCGCGCTGGCCGCGGTACTTGGCATCGTCGCGCTTGGTGTACGGGCGCTGCGCTGGCCCGGTCAGGGTCTCGAAACTCATCGCGCCGATCGCCATGCCGGGGCGCAGCGCCAGCGGCAGCTTTCCGGAGTTGAAGAACTCGAGCACGATGTTGCCGCTCCAGCCGGGGTCGATGCGGTGCGCGGTCACGTGCACCATCAAGCCGAGCCGGGCGAGGCTGGAACGGCCGTCGAGCCAGCCGACCAGGTCGTCGGGCAGTGTGATCGACTCGAGCGTGATCCCCAGGGCCAGCTCGCCCGGATGCAGCACGAAGGTCTGCTGCTCGGTGATATGGATCTCGTCGCCCATGACCTTCTCGACCGACTGGTTGACCTGCTCGCGCGTGCCCGACAGGTCGATGAACGGGATCGTGTGCGAACTGAACACGCGGAATCGGTGGCCGAGCCGCAGGTCGACGCTGACGCCGCTGACGGCGCGGTCGTCCGGCCGCGGGTCGATGACGATGCGGCCAGCGTTCAGCGCAGCGACGATATCGCCGTCACACAGTCTCATCGGCAGGGTTCTCCAGACGTGGCGGACGGACCGCGAGTGTACACCAGCGGCGCCGCCGGTCCGTGCCGCCGGCAACGCGCGATTGGCAAAATCCCGGGTAAGCCGTGGGTTGCGGCGCGCCGGGCGACGCGCTTTTATCGGTGGAACGTTCGTTAACCCGGCCGCGAGGGGCCCACCGCCGATGCCGCAGACCATAACCCGCGACGTCATCGCCGAATTCCGCGACCGCCTCGAGTCGCACCCGATCTACGGCGCCGTGGCGAGTCGCGGCGACCTGCAGTGCTTCATGCAGCACCACGTCTATTCGGTGTGGGATTTCATGTCGCTGATCAAGTACTTGCAGTCGGCCGTCGCGCCCTCGGCGTTCCCGTGGCGGGGTGACGGCGACGCCACGCTGCAGCGCTTCGTCAACGAGCTGGTGCTCGAGGAAGAGAGCGACGAGCACCCGGTCAACGGCGGCTTCGCCAGTCACTTCGTGCTCTACCAGGACGCGATGCGCGAGATCGGCGCCAACACGCGCCCGGTGCGGGCGTTCGTCGACCGGGTGCGCACGCGCGGCATCGACGACGCACTCGCCAACGCCGACATCCCGCCGCCGGCGCGCACGTTCACCGCGACGACGTTCGGCTTCATCGCGGCGGGGCGAGCGCACGAGGCCGCGGCGGCCCTCGCCCTCGGCCGCGAACACATCATCCCGGGGATGTTCCGCGCGATCCTCGGCCGCGTCGGCGCCGACGCCGATGCG